>CAIYGQ010000251.1 GCA_903925745.1 uncultured Actinomycetes bacterium
CCTCGTCGGTGTCGTAGAGGAGGATGTCGGCGGCCTGCAGTGTCGGGTAGGTGAACAGTCCGGCCGAGATGAAGTCCTGGCGTTCGGATTTGTCCTTGAACTGGGTCATCCGGCGCAGCTCGCCGAACGAGGTCGTGCACTGGACGATCCAGCCGAGGGCGGTGTGCTCCGGGACGTGGCTCTGGACGAAGAGGGTGCAGGCCTCGGGGTCGAGTCCGCAGGCCAGGAGGGCGGTGGCGAGCTCGAGGGTCTGGGACCCGAGCTCACCCGCCGCCCCGGGCACCGTCAGTGCGTGGAGGTCGACGACGCAGTAGAAGCTGTCGGCCCGGTGCTGGTCCTCGGTCCAGTTGCGGACGGCGCCGAGCAGGTTGCCCAGGTGGAGCTCGCCGGTCGGTTGGATGCCGGAGAACACGCGGGGCACGAGGGGCGAGGCTACCCGTCACCGGTCGGACCCGGAACGAATTTCACGCGTGTGACTCGCCCGCCGTGCCAGCCGCTACGATGCCGTCCGTGGCCTACGAGGTGCAGACCGAGGTCTTCGAGGGACCCTTCGACCTCCTCCTGCACCTGATCGTCCGGGAGCAGGTGGAGCTCTACGAGATCTCGCTCGCCGCGATCGTGGACGCCTACCTGGCGGAGCTGGCCCGGATGGAGCAGCTCGACCTGGAGATCGCCACCGAGTTCCTGCTCATCGCCGCGACGCTCGTCGAGTTGAAGGCACGGCGGATGCTCCCGGACGACGATGAGGTCGACCTGGACGAGGACCTGTCGCTGTGGGAGGAGCGCGACCTGCTCCTGGCCCGGCTCCTCGAGTGCAAGACGTTCAAGGACGCGGCGGTGTCGCTCGCCCGCTTCCAGGCCCGGGCGGCGCGGTCGGTGGCGCGCCGGGTCGGCCCCGACGAACGCTACGTCGACCTGGCTCCCGACCTCCTCGCCGGCGTCACGGGCGAGGACCTGTTGGCCGCGTACCGCCGGGCGGTCACCCCGCGACCCCAGCCGATGATCGACCTGTTCCACGTCGCCCCGATCCGCGCCAGCGTGGTCGACGCCGTGGCCGAGCTCTGCGCCGAGCTGCCGGGCGCCGGTCGGGTGTCGTTCCGGGAGCTGACCGCCTCGCTGGTGGACCGGCTCGAGGTGGTCGTGCGGTTCCTCGCCCTGCTGGAGCTGTTCAAGCAGGGGTTGGTCGAGCTGGACCAGCCGGTGACGTTCGGTGACATCCGCGTCGAGTGGATCGGTGAGGCGTCCCGGGCCGTCTCGGTGCTCGAGTCCGTCGACGCCTACGACGGTTAGGGCGGCGAGCGGATGGTGTCCGAGCCGGAGACCGGCGAGCCGGGGGAGCCCGAGTCGGCCGCCGATGCGCACGAACTGGCCCCGGGGCTGCTCGAGGAGTCGCGGCGGGCGCTCGAGGCGGTGCTGATGGTCGTCGACGAGCCCGCCGAGCCCGGGCTCCTGGCCCAGCTGGTCGAGTTGCCGGCCGACGCCGTCGAGGCGCTGCTGGTCGACCTGGCCACGGAGTACGAGTCACAGCGCCGTGGGTTCCAACTCGTCCGGGTCGCCGGCGGATGGCGGTTCCAGAGCCACCAGGACTGCGCCCCCTGGGTGGAGCGTTTCGTGCTGAGCGGCCAGAGCGCCCGCCTGTCGGCGGCCGCACTCGAGACGTTGGCGATCGTGGCGTACAAGCAGCCGATCTCCCGTGCCCAGGTCGCGGCGATCCGCGGGGTCAACGTCGACGGGGTCATGCGGACGCTCCAGGCGCGGGGCTACATCGACGAGGTCGGCCGGGACGACGGTCCCGGGCTGGCGGTGCTGTTCGGGACGACGAGGGAGTTCCTGGAGCGCCTCGGCATCGACGACCTCTCGGAGCTGCCGTCGTTGGGTGACTTCATCCCCGGTGCCGAGGTGGTCGAGGCGCTCGAACAGGGGCTCCGGCCCACCGATGACCTGGTGCTCGACGACGAGGGGTCCGCCGGCGACGAGGCGCCCGGCGATTCCGGTCACTCCGTCGACACCGGGACCGACGACCCCGGCGACGCCCAGGAGTGAACGAACTCCGGCCCGACGGGGACCCGGGAGCGCCGGAACGTCTCCAGAAGGTGTTGGCCCGCGCCGGCCTGGGCAGCCGGCGTCGCTGCGAGCTGCTCATCGAGGACGGCCGGGTGCGCATCGACGGCCGGGTGGCCACGCTCGGCGACCGGGTGGCGCCAGCCTCGGCGTCGATCGAGGTCGACGGCGTGCCGGTCAGCGTGGATCCGTCGCTGGTCCACTACCTGTTGAACAAACCGGCGGGGGTGGTCACCACCGCATCCGACACCCACGGTCGTCCGACGGTGCTCGAGCTGGTGCCCGCCGAGCCCAGGGTCCACCCGGTCGGTCGCCTGGACCTGGAGACCGAGGGCCTGTTGTTGTTGACCAACGACGGGCTGTTGACCCACCGGCTCACCCACCCGAGCTTCGGGGTGGTCAAGGAGTACCTGGCGGAGGTCGAGGGCAGCCCGGGCCGGGGGGCGATCCGGCGGCTGCGCGAGGGCGTGGACCTGGAGGACGGGCGCACCGCACCGGCGACGGTGTCGCTGGTGGCGCCGAACGTCGTGCGCCTCGCCATCCACGAGGGGCGGAACCGGCAGGTCCGGCGCATGTGCGAGGCGGTGGGCCACCCCGTCCGGCGGCTCGTCCGGACGCGGATCGGTCCGCTCCGTGACCAGGCGCTGCCCCCGGGGGCCTGGCGGGAGCTGGACCTGGACGAGCTCCGGGCGCTCGAGCGGGCCGTCGCCGACGCGCCCCGTCCCGCCGGTGGTGGACGAGCGTCGGATTCCGGTGCCGGTGCCGACGGGCGCGGCTCGTAGACTCGTCCGACGTGTCCTCTGTCCTGGGCCTGCGCGGCGCGACGACGCTCGACGTCGACGAACGTGACCACCTGGTCGAGCGGGTCCAGGCGCTGCTCGGCGAGATGCTGGCCCGCAACGACATCCGCCACGACGACCTGATCTCGATCATCTTCACGGCGACCGACGACGTCCGCAGTTGCTTCCCGGCGCTGGCCGCCCGGGAGATGGGCCTGGGGGACGTGCCCCTGCTCTGCGCCCGGGAGCTCGACATCGAGGGCGGAACGCCCCGCTGCATCCGGATCCTGGTGCACTTCTCCTCCGAGCGGACCCGCGCCGAGGTCCGCCACGTCTACCTGGAGGGCGCCCGGAACCTGCGGGACGACCTGCCGCAGTGAGCGACGCAACGCCGGCCCGCCGCGCCGGCCTGGTCGGGACGGGTCTGATCGGCGCCTCGGTCGGGCTGGCGCTGCGCCGTGCCGGCTGGCACGTGACCGCGACCGACCGGGACGAGGCACTCCTCGCCCGGGCCGTCGCCGCCGGCGTGGCCGACGAGGCGGGCGTCGACGACCGCGCCGAGCTCACCTTCGTCGCGGTCCCGGTCGGTTCGATCCCCGAGGCGTCGGCTGCGGCGCTCGCCGCCGGTGGGGTCGTGAGTGACGTCGGGAGCGTCAAGGCGCCGGTGGTGGACGCCGTCGACTCGCCGCGCTTCGTCGGGGGACACCCCATGGCGGGGTCCGAGGCGTCCGGACTGGACGGGGCCCGGCCCGACCTGTTCGAGGGGGCGGTGTGGGTCCTGACCCCGTCGTCCTCGACGGACCCGTCGGCGCACGCCCTGGTCCACGGGGTGGTGCGTTCGTTCGGGGCCGACGTGGTCACGCTGGACCCCGAGGACCACGACCGGCTCGTCGCCATGGTCTCGCACGTCCCGCACCTGGCCGCGGCGACGCTGATGGGTCTCGCGGCGGAACGGTCGGCCTCCGACGCCGCGGTGCTGCGGCTCGCCGCGGGCGGATTCCGGGACATGACCCGGATCGCCGCGGGGGACCCGGGCATCTGGCTCGACATCTGCGACGACAACCGGACGGCGATCCTGTCGGTGCTCGACGACCTGCTCAGGTCCCTGTCGTCGGTGCGTGACCTGGTCGCCGAGGGTGACCGCGCCGAGTTGTTGGAGCGGCTGCGGTCGGCCCAGCGCGCCCGTCGCAGCCTGCCCGCCGCCGCGGACCGGCCGGAGCGCCTGTCAGAGGTCCGGGTGGCCATCCCCGACCGGCCGGGCGAACTGGCGGCGGTCACCACGATGGCGACCGACCTGGACGTGAACGTCCTGGACGTCGAGGTGGCCCACGCCGCCGGGGAGTCCCGGGGCGTGCTGATCCTGGTCGTCGCCGCCGATCGGGCCGAGGAGTTCGCCTCGGCCCTCCGGGACTCGGACCGGACTGCCTCGGTGCACGACCTGTGAGTCCCGGACCCGTGCTCCTGGGGCTGCCGGGGCCGTCGGGCCCGCTGGATGCGACGATCCGGCCTCCGGGTTCCAAGAGCGAGACGAACCGAGCGCTGGTCTGCGCCGCGCTCGCCTCGGGGACCTCACGCCTGGAGGGTGCGTTGCGCGCGGACGACACCGAGGCCATGGTCGACTGCCTGCGTGCACTCGGGGTGGAGGTCGACTGGTCCGGCCCCGTGCGGTCCCCGACCCTGACCGTGCGCGGGACCGGCGGTCGACCGGCCGCGACGGGCCAGCCCCTCGACGCCCGGTTGTCCGGGACCACCTCCCGGTTCCTCGCTCCGGTGGCGGCCCTCGGTCCGTCGGAGGTGACCGTGACGGGCGCCGAGGGCCTGCTCGCCCGACCGATGGGTGACCTGGTCGACGCCCTGCGGTCCCTGGGGGCGGGCGTCGACGAGCTCGGCGCACCGGGCCACCTCCCGCTCCGGTTGGGTGGACGCCCGGTCCGCGGCGGCACGACGGTCCTGCCTGGCCACACCTCGAGTCAGTTCCTGTCGGGCCTGCTCCTGGTCGGCCCCGTCCTGCCCGACGGCCTGCAGGTCCGCGTCGAGACGCCGCTCGTGTCGCTGCCCTACGTGGAGTTGACGTTGGACGTGATGCGCCGCTTCGGGGCCGTGGTGCACGGTTCGCCCGAGGATGGCTGGCAGGTCGAGCCGGGTGGGTACGAGGCGCAGGACCTCGTCATCGAGGCCGATGCCAGCGCGGCGTCCTACTTCATGGCCGCACCGCTGCTCGCCGGCGGGCGTGTCCGCGTCGAGGGGGTCGGCGCGGCGACCCGACAGGGGGACGCCGCGTTCGCCGACCTGCTGGGCTCCATGGGCGCCCGGGTCGACCAGGGGCCCGACTGGACCGAGGTCCACGACGCCGGGGTGCTCCGCGGCATCGACGTCGACCTGCGCGACTCCTCGGATGTCGCGCAGACCCTGGCGGTCGTCGCCTCCGTGGCTGCGGGTGTCACCAGGGTCCGCGGCATCGGATTCATCCGCGCCAAGGAGACCGACCGGGTCGGTGCGGTCGTCCGAGAGCTCGGTCGGGTGGGGATCCGGGCGGTCGAGGAACCCGACGGGTTCGCCGTGACGGGTGGTGTTCCCCACGCAGCGAGGATCCGGACCTACGGCGACCACCGGATGGCGATGAGCTTCGCCCTGTTGTCGCTGCGGGTGCCGGGGATCGTCCTCGAGGACCCGGCCTGCGTCGACAAGACCTACCCCCGGTTCTTCGACGACCTGGCGGCGGTCATCGGAGCCGGTGGTTCGGCGGGGTCCTCCGCTCCCTAGGATGCGGAACCGATGGACCTGGGTGCGTTGAGCGGGTTGACGGTGGTGGCGATCGACGGCCCGGCAGGGTCCGGCAAGTCGACCATCGGCCGGGCCCTCGCATCCCGTCTGGGCCTCGAGTACCTGGACACCGGTGCGATGTACCGGGCCGTCGCGTTCGCTGCGATCCGCGCCCGGGTCGACCCCGACGACGCCGAGCGGCTCCGGGCGATCGCCGAGGCGATGGACCTGCAACTGGGTCCCGACGGCGTCGTGGTCGACGGCGTCGACGCCACCCTGGAGATCCGGGGTCCGGTCGTCACCCAGGCGGTCACGGCAGTGGCCGCCGATCCGGGCGTGCGGGCCGAGCTCCGTACCCGGCAGCGACTCTGGGCGCTCGAGCGGGGAGGTGGTGTGGTCGAGGGCCGGGACATCGGCAGCGTCGTGTTCCCCGACGCCGTGTTGAAGGTGTACCTGACCGCGTCGGTGGAGGAACGGGCCCGCCGCCGGGCCGCGGAGCTCGACGAGCTCGACTACGACCAGGTCGCACAGGACCTGGTCCGCCGCGACCGCTCCGACAGCACCCGCGCCGCGAGCCCGCTCGTCACCCCTGACGGCGCCGTCGAGTACGACACCACGGGGGTGGAGGTGGACCGGATCGTCGAGGACCTGGCGGCCATGGTGGAGGGCCGGTCGTGAGCCGGTCGGACACCGGACGGCCCGACGACGTCCGGCCGGTCACGCCCGGTGGCCGGTTCACCTACGGCTGCTTCCGCCTCATCGGAGTGGTCCTGTGCCGGGTCGTGTGGCGCATGCGGGTCGAGGGGCTGGACCGACTGCCGACCGGTGTGCCCTACGTCGTGGCCCCCGTGCACCGGTCCTACGTCGACTTCATCGTCGTCGGCGTCGCCGTCCGCCGGTTGTGCCGGTTCATGGTCAAGGGGACCGTGTGGCGTTCGTCGTTCGCCGGTCGGTTGGCGGAGTACGTGGGGTCGTTCCCCGTCGACCGGGACCGGGCGGACCGATCGGCCCTGCGGACCGCCGAGCAGGCCGTGCTCGGCGGTGATCCGGTCGTCATGTTCCCCGAGGGCCGCCGCAAGGAGGGGCCGCTGGTGGAGGACCTCTTCGACGGTCCGGTCTGGGTGGCCTGTCGGACCCGCGTGCCGGTCGTGCCCGTCGGGCTCATCGGCACCGATCGGGCCATGCCGATCGACCGGCCCCGGATCCGGCCGGCCCGGGTCAGGGTGGTCATCGGCGAGCCGATCTACCCCGACGTCGGCCTGGAGGGCCGGGTGCCCCGACGGGTCGTCCACGAGGGCACCGAACAGCTGCGCTCGGCGCTGCAGGAGCTCTACGGCGAGGGGCTCCGTCGGGCGGGGTGACTCAGTCGAGCGCCGCCAGCGCCGCGCTCGCGTCCACGGCCCGGTCGCCCGACCACGCAGCCGCCACGGGAGCCCCCAGACCCAGGCCGCCGAAGCGCCCGATGGCCGTCACCAGCTCCCGCAGGTTCCGCGGTGGAGGGAAGTACTCGTCCTCGTCGGTGACCCGCAGCAGTTCCACCCCGCGTCGCGGTGCGAGTGCCTGCAGCACCTCGTCGACCAGCTCCTCCGGGGCCGACGCCCCGGCGGTGACGCCGACCGTCCCGTCCAGCGCCACGGATCCGTCGCTGCGTCGGGGGAGCTCGTCGGCGCCGTTGATGCGCAGGACCGTCGGGCATCCGGACTCGACGGCCAGCCGTTCGAGCGCCAGCGTGTTCGAGGAGTTGGCCGAGCCGACGACGACCACGGCATCGCAACGGGGAGCCAGCTCCACGAGCGCGGCCTGCCGGTTGGTGGTCGCGAAGCACAGGTCCGAGCGTCCCGGAGTCCAGATGTCGGGGAATCGTTCCCTGGCGGCGTCGGCCACCTCGGCCCACTCGCGGTGCGACAGCGTGGTCTGGGCCAGGAGCGCCACGGGCTCGGCGAAGGCGGGTAGCGCCCCGACCTCCTCGACCGACTCCACCCGGTGCACGGCGGCCGGGGCGACGGCCATCGTGCCGACGGCCTCCTCGTGCCCCTCGTGGCCGATGTAGACGATCGAGTAGCCCTTGTCGGCCCGGGAACGAACCTCGTGGTGGACCTTGGTGACCAACGGGCACACGGCGTCGACCACGAAGCTGCCCCGCTCCCGGGCGGCCGCCACGACCTCTGGCGCCGAACCGTGGGCCGACAACATGATCGGCCGCCCCTCCGGCACCTCGGTGACGTCGTCGACGAACACGACGCCCTGCTCCTCGAAGCGCCGGACCACCACCTGGTTGTGGACGATCTCGTGGTAGCAGTACACCGGCGGCTCGAAGGCACGCACCATCCACGTCAGGGCCTTGATCGCCATCTCGACTCCGGCGCAGAACCCCCGTGGCTCGGCGAGCAGCACCAGGTCGACGCCCTCGGACCCCGTTGGTCGGCTCCCGTCGGCACGGGTCGGCCCGCTCGAGGTCCGGTGTCGGCCGACGTCGTCGCTCACGGATGCAGCCTATGGTCCCGGGTCGGGACCGTCGGATCGGGACCGTCGGGTCGGGGCCGTCGGGTCAGGGCCGGTGGTCGTAGCGGGCGACGTCGTCGAAGGCGGCGGTCACCTGTCGGCCCAGTCCGACCGGTTGCGCGTCGATCCCCGCCCGGTAGCGGAACTCCGCGGTCACGAAGTGCTGCACCTCGGGCCACAGCTCGGCGGAGTCGCGGAACGGCGGCACGCGGCAACCGTCGTCGCCGAGCGAGAGCAGCTGGGGTGGGATGGGGAGGCCTGTCGCCACCGCCAGCTGCACGACGCCGCCCTCGCCGATCTCGCAGATGTCGGTGAAGGCGTTGTTGTGGCCGGCGCCGCTGAGCTCGACGATCTTCTTCTCGCCGGGGGTGACGTCGTAGCCGGTCCGCACGTTGGCGATGGCGGCGATGCCGTCACCCTGACCGGCGATCCACGTCACGGCGTCCTCGGCGGTGACCTGGGGGGCCGTGCCGGTCAGGATGCTGAGCGGGTTGACGCCCGAGGCCATGGGGATGGCGGTGTCGACATCGGGCCGGGCCAGCAGTCGCAGCGACGTCCCACCACCGGCCGAGTGGCCGAAGGCGAGGACCTCACCGCCTTCGACGATCCCGGACAGCACCGAGGTCGGTTCCGCGGCCGCGGCGAGGGTCGCGTCGATCGCCTGCCCGGCGACGACCGTGTCGGCCCGGGGCGACACGGGCGGCGATCCGAGCACCGAACGCAGGCCCCGTTCCAGGTAGTCCGGGGAGATGACCACGAATCCCCACGACGCCAGGTGGGTCGTCAGCTCCGTCGACTGCAGACGGAAGCTGGCGGCGCCGTGCGAGAAGACCACCAACGGGAAGGGGCCGTCGGCCGCCGCCGGGACGCCTCGGTGGGCGTCGGTGACGTACGGCGGGTTCACCTCGGGTGGGATCAGCGCGTCGAACGACGGCGGCACGAAGTCCCGGATGAAGTAGGTGTCGAGCGGGGTGGCGCCGATCCCGGCCGGGTCCGCCGGGTACCACACCTCCACCTCGCGGTCGCCGAGGGACAGCGTCGTCACCCCGACGGGGTGCGGTCCGCGCCCGGCGTAGGCGGGGTCACCCGCCCTGGGGGCCGTGTCCGGGTCCACCCCGGTGACTGGAGGTGGCATGACGCACGCGGCCGCCACCACGGCCAGCGCCGCCACCATCGCGGCCAGACCTGCGATCCGGTGACCGCGGGCGCGGGTCCTCGAGCTGTGGTCGTTCACGTCCTGTCCCCCTGTCACTTCGCCGTCAGGAGTGTGCCACGGGATGCCGGTCGTCGCCCGGTCGGGGCTACGATCGGCCGGTGTCGAGCGCCGTCGTCGTCGCCGTTGCGCCCGGCTCCCCGGCCGAGGGCGCCGGGATCCTCGTGGGGGACGAGCTGTGCTCCATCTCGGGTCGGCCCGTCAGGGACGTCATCGAGTACCGGGTGCTGGGTGACGAGCCGGACGTCGAGCTCGAGGTCCGCCGCGGTGGGATCGAACTGACCGTCGAGGTCCGCAAGGCCGCCGGGATCCCGCTCGGCATCGAGGTGGACTCGCCGCTCTTCGACGGGATCCGCACCTGCGACAACCACTGCGAGTTCTGCTTCATCTACCAGCTCCCACCCGGGATGCGGCGGAGTCTCTACGTGAAGGACGACGACTACCGGTTGTCGTTCCTGTACGGGAACTTCACGACGCTCACACGCTTCACCGAGTCCGACCTGGAGCGGGTCGTCACCGAGGGCCTGAGTCCGCTCTACGTGTCCATCCACGCCACGGCCGCCGAGGTGCGCTCCGACCTGCTCCGCAACCGGCGTGGAGGGACCAGCCTGCGATGGCTGCGGGCCCTGCTCGACCACGGCGTCGAGGTCCACGGCCAGGTGGTCGTCTGCCCCGGAGTCAACGACGGCGAGGTCCTCGAGGACACGCTGTGGGGGATCCTGGACGAGTTCCCGGAGCTGGCCGACGTCGCCGTCGTGCCGCTCGGGGTGTCGGACCACAACCCCGAGCCGAGGATGCGTCCGCACACCGCCGGGGAGGCGCTCGCGGTCGTGCGCACCGTGGAGGAGGTCCGACGGGCGGCACGGACGCTGCTCGGTCGAGCGATGGTGCACGCGGCGGACGAGTACTACCTGCTCGCCGACCTGCCGTTCCCGGCGGCCGAGGAGTACGGCGACTTCGACATGCACGAGGACGGGATCGGCATGGCTCGGGCCTTCGAGCTCGAGTTCACGGGTCGCTCCGGCCGCACGATCGGCGTCCAGCCCGGGTTCTTCGCCTCGGTCGACGGGGCCCCGGCGGTCGGGTACCGGGCTCCGCGGGGGGAGCCGGCCGCCGAGCTCGAGCGCCTCACGACCGCCGACGCGCCGCCGGCGGGGGACGGAGCCGTCGTCGTCCCGGACCGGCCGGTCGGGATCCTGACCGGCCCGCTGGGGGCCCGGGTGCTGGAGCCGCTCGTGGCCACCCTGGGGCGTCCCGACGTCCGGCTCCTGCCGGTGCCGAACCGCTGCTTCGGCGGCAACATCGGTGTGACGGGCCTGATGGTGGGCGAGGACGTCGCCGCCGTGCTCGCCGCCGAGCCCGAGGGCCACCGGTACCTCCTGCCCGACGTCTGCCTCAGCCGTGGCCGGTTCCTCGACGGGGTGGTCCCGGCCGACCTGCCCCGCCCCGTGGAGGTCGTGCCGACCGACGGCCGTGCGCTGCGCGCCGCGCTGGAGCCCGTCCCCGGCGCCGGCCGGGGACGCGGGGGAGCCCCGGCCGACGGCCCGGGTGACCCGGCGTGAGCGCCGACGGGGCCGCCGAGGGTCGTCCGCCCCTGGTCGTGATCGCCGGGAGGCCCAACGTCGGCAAGTCGACCCTGTTGAACCGCATCGTGGGTCAGCGCGTCGCGATCGTGGAGGAGCGGCCGGGCGTCACCCGTGACCGGGTGGAGGTCGAGGCCGAGTGGCTCGGTCGTCCGTTCCGCCTCGTCGACACCGGGGGGTGGCTGACCGGGGGGACCGACCTGGACCGCAAGGTGTCGGCGCAGTCCGCACAGGCGATCCGCGATGCGGACCTGGTCCTGCTCGTCGTGGACTCCACCGTCGGACTCACCGACGAGGACGCGGCGGTCGCCCAGCTGCTCCGCGGGAGCGACGTCCCCGTGCTGCTGGTGGCCAACAAGGTCGACGACCCCTCGCACGAGGCTGCGGTCTGGGAGCTGCTCGGCCTGGGCCTGGGCGACCCCTTCCCGGTCTCCGCCCAGCACGGGCGGGGGACCGGGGACCTGCTCGACGCCGTGCTCGAGCACCTGCCACCCGATGCCCGGGACCCGGACGGGTCCGGTCCGGAGTCCTCCGACGTCGCCGGTGGTGCCGGTGATGCCGACGGGGTCGTCGCCGTCGCGCTCGTCGGTCGGCCGAACGTCGGCAAGTCGACGCTGTTCAACCGGTTGATCGGCGAGGACCGGGCGGTGGTGCACGACATGCCCGGGACCACCCGCGACTCGGTGGACACGGTGGTGGACACCCCCTCGGGTCCGATCCGCTTCGTCGACACCGCCGGCATGCGTCGTCGCTCCCGGATCGACGAGGACACCGAGTACTTCTCCATGGTGCGGGCGCTTCGTTCGGTGGACGCCGCCGACGTGGCGCTGCTCGTGATCGACGCCACCGAGGGAATCACCCACCAGGACCAGCGCCTCGCCGAACGGATCGACGGCGCGGGCTGCCCCGTGGTCGTGGTGCTCAACAAGTGGGAGCTCCTCGATGCCGAACGCCGGGAGGAGGTCCTCTACCAGCTCGGCCAGAAGCTGCACTTCCTGGGGGACGCTCCGGTGCTCAGGATCTCGGCGCTCTCTGGTCGCGGCGTGCACCGGCTGCTGCCGGCCCTCGGCGTCACGCTCGAGCAGTACCACACCCGGGTGCCGACCCGCCGGGTCGTCGAGGTGCTCCGCCGGGCCCAGCAGGCCCAGCCGGCGCCCCACGGTGCCCGGATCATGTACGGCACCCAGGGGGCGACCGATCCGCCGACCTTCACGTTGTTCGCCACCAAGGAGGTGCCGCCGTCGTACCTGCGGTACCTGGAGCGGATGTTCCGGGAGGCGTTCGACCTGGGATCGGTGCCGGTCAAGCTGCGGGTGCGCCGCCGGGGATCCTGAGCAGACCTAGGCTCGGTGGTCGTGTCGGCCGGGTGGCCCACACGACGGGTTCGGCGGACGTGAGCGCCGGGCGGATCCGCAGACCTGGAGGTGGTCCGAGCATGGTGGTGCAGGTGGAGATCGAAGGGACCGGCGGTCCCGGTGCCCGACGGGTCGTCCGGTCGTCCGGTCGGCTGGTCGTGGCCGTGGCGGCCGTCGCGGTGATCGGATTCGCACTGGGCGCCTGCGGCGGCGAAGATGCCGCGCAGGTGACGTCGACCACGGCGTCCGGACAGGGGTCGTCCACGGACGGCTCGGGAGGCGATGAAGTGCTGGCGCAGATCGAGGAACGGGGCAAGCCGGAGCTGGCAGCCCAGGACGAGGTGACCGAGCTGGTCGTGACCGACGAGGTGGAGGGGACCGGCGCCGAGGTGCAGGCGGGCGACACGATCACCGCCCACTACGTCGGGGTGCAGGCCGCCGACGGGGTCGAGTTCGACTCCTCGTGGAGCCGTGGCTCGCCCGCAACGTTCCCGCTCGACGGAGTCATCCAGGGGTGGAGCCAGGGCCTGGTCGGGATGAAGGAGGGCGGCCGCCGGACGCTCGTGATCCCCGCCGAGCTGGCCTACGGACAGTCACCGCCGCCGGGCTCGGGGATCGCCCCGGGGGCGACGCTGGTCTTCACCGTCGACCTGGTCTCGGTCGACTGACCGGCTCGTCGTGACGGCCGACCAGGAGCGCCGCGTCCGAGAGGCCGGCCGCTCGGCCGTCGAGGGCAACCAGGAGCGCGGGGGAGCGAAGCTCGCCGAGCAGCGGAAGCTCCCGGTGCGCGAGCGGATCGACCTGCTCTGCGATCCCGGCTCGTTCGTCGAGGACCAGCTCCTGGCCAATGCCCCGTACCGGGACGGGATGTCCGCCGACCTGCCCGCTGACGGGGTCGTGACGGGCGTCGGGCAGGTCGACGGGCGGCCGGTGTGCGTCGTCGCCAACGACCCGACCGTCAAGGCCGGCTCCTGGGGGGCCCGCACGGTCGAGAAGATCGTCCGCCTGACCGAGACGGCGCTGCGCGACGCGCTGCCGGTGGTGTGGCTCGTCGACTCCGCCGGGGCCCGGATCACCGACCAGGTCGAGTTGTTCCCCGGGCGTCGGGGTGCCGGCCGGATCTTCCACAACCAGGTGCGGCTCTCGGGGCGGGTACCCCAGGTGTGCTGCCTGTTCGGCCCCTCGGCGGCGGGCGGTGCGTACATCCCGAGCTTCTGTGACCTGGTGGTGATGGTCGAGGGGAACGCCTCGATGTACCTGGGCTCCCCCCGCATGGCCGAGATGGTGATCGGGGAGCAGGTGTCGCTCGAGGAGATGGGCGGTGCCCGCATGCACGCCACGGTCTCGGGCTGCGGAGACAACCTGGCCGTCGACGACGAGGACGCGATCGACCAGGCCCGCGCCTACCTCACCTACCTGCCGACCCGCTGGACCGAGACACCCCCCACCTACGAGGCCCGCCCCCCGGCGCGCGTGCTCGACGACACCGTCGTGCCCGCCGAGGAATCCCAGGGCTACGACATCCACGACGTGATCGACGGGCTCCTCGACGAGGAGTCCTTCTTCGAGGTGAAGCCGCTGTTCGCGCCCGAGCTGGTCGTCGGACTCGGCCTGCTGGAGGGGCGGCCGGTCGGGATCGTCGCCAACAATCCGATCCACAAGGGTGGCGTGCTCTTCGCCGACTCCGCCGACAAGGCGGCGCGCTTCATCTGGCTGTGCGACGCCTTCGGGGTGCCGCTGGTCTTCCTGGCCGACGTACCCGGGTTCATGATCGGCAGCCAGGTGGAGCGTCAGGGCATCATCCGCCACGGCGCCAAGATGATCACGGCGGTCTCCGAGGCGACCGTTCCCAAGGTGTCGGTCGTCATCCGCAAGGCCTACGGCGCCGGGCTCTACGCCATGTCCGGTCCGGCGTTCGACCCGGTCGCCACGCTGGCGCTGCCCACGGCGAAGATCGCCGTCATGGGTCCCGAGGCCGCCGTCAACGCGGTGTTCGCCAACCGCATCGCCGCCATCGACGACCCGGTCGAACGGCAGACCTTCGTCGACGAGCAGCGTCGACTCTACGAGGAGGACGTCGACCTCCTCCGTCTGGCCTCGGAGCTGGTGGTCGACGCGGTGGTGGAGTTCAGCGACCTCCGACGTGAGGTCCACCTGCGGCTCCTCCGGGCGCACGGCAAGGACCGCCACTTCTCGGACCGTCGACACGGCATCCCGCCGGTGTGAGCTGACGCCGTGCCGTGGTGCGAGCCCTGTGGGCGTTTCTACACGCCGTCGACCCTCACCGCCGGTGGCGACTGTCCTGCCGGCCACCACGTCGCCGACCCGCCGACCCCGCTGCCCCAGTCCGCCACCGACGGACCGGAGGATGACGGCGAACCCCAGCGGCTGAAGGTGCCCTGGCACTTCTGGCTCCTGGTGGTCGCGCTCGTGGTCTACCTGGGTTGGCGGCTCGTGCAGGGCATCCAGTGGCTGTTCGGCTGATGGCCGGGCCGTGACCGACACCCCGTGGTCCGGGGTGCGTCGGCGGGTCGCTCCCCGGCTACAGTCGCCCGTTCCGGGCTGTGGCGCAGTTTGGTTAGCGCGCTTGACTGGGGGTCAAGAGGTCGGGAGTTCGAATCTCCCCAGCCCGACGGAATCGATCCGTCCCACCGGGTGGCACGTCGCCGGTCCCGGTAGCGTGGTCGTGTGATCGGCGGGGAACGCACCGGGGCGGCGGCGCAGCGACAGGAGCTCGCGCACCGCTGGCGGCCCGTGTACGTCGTCCTGGGCCTCGTGATCATCGGCTACGAGCTGCTCGTGGCGGTCGGTGCGCTCACCCCTGCGGAGGGCTTCGTCACCCTGGACCCGCCGTTCATCGCGTTCTCGGTCCTGACCGCCGGGCTGCTGCTGGTGGTCTCGCGCCTGTCCTCCGGTCCGTCGCGCGCCGCGTGGACGGCGTTGGCGGTCGTCGCCGTGTGCTCGACGGTGGGTGACGTCATCTACGTCAGCCTGGCCGCGCTCAGCCTGGAACCCTTCTTCTCGCCGGCGGACCTGTTCTACCTGGGTCTGTACCCCCTGCTCCTGTGGGCGTTGTGGTGGATCGCCCGGAACCGCAGCGGTCCGGCGGCGGTGCAGGCCATGTTCGACGGCCTGCTGCTCGCGACCGGTCTGGCGCTGCTGGTGTGGGAGTTGCTCATCGTGCTCCCCGGCAACGTGCCCGTCGACGGATTCGGTCCGGAGTCGCTGCTGTTGCTGGCGTACCCGACCATGGACCTGCTGCTGCTCGGCGCGGCGGCGGGTCTGGTGCTGGTCGAGCCCCGCGTCGACCGCACCACCGCCTGGATCCTGGGGTACCTGGCGACGACGATCGTGAGCGACGCGCTGTACCTGCTCGGTGCGGGTGGCGACGACGGGACCCTGACGGCACTGAGCAACGTCGGCTACGTCGTCGGCATCCTCATGCTCGGTCTGGCCGCCCTCGGTCGGGGCTCGCTCCGGATCGCCGAACCGCGTGAGCAACCGGTGGAGGTCGGCCGGGTGCGCATGCTGCTGCTCGGCGCCTCGCTGGTCGCCCCGGCGACCACCGCCGCAGTGCTCCTCTGGCTCGGTGAGACGGTGGCGGTGCCCGTCCTGTTGGTCTCGACCGCGATCCTGGCGATTCTGGTGTCCTGGCGGGTGGCGGGTGCGATCCGGGCCGAGCGGGACGCCCGGGTGGCCAGCGAGGCGGCCCACCGGGCGCTGTGGGAGCAGTCCCGCCACGACCCACTCACCGGACTGCCGAACCGTCTCTCGCTGCTCGAGGACCTGGAGGGAGAGCAGCGGCCGGTGGCCCTGTTGTTCATGGACCTCGACCGCTTCAAGCAGGTGAACGACACCTCGGGCCACGCCGCCGGCGACGAGGTCCTCTGCGAGGTGACGCGACGCCTGCTGGCCCACCAGGAGTCGTGTGAGCGGACCTACCGGCTCAGCGGCGACGAGTTCGTCATGGTCCGGGCCCTCGAGGAACCGGAGGACGGTGACGTCGAAGCCCGCCGACGCGCCGCGGCGCTCGCCGGTGTCCTCTCCGAGCCGTACTTCCCAGCTGGCATGGAGTGGCACCTGACGGCGAGCGTGGGCTGCGCGTTGACCGACGAGTCCCCCGGAGGTCGCGGGAACGCAGAGGAGCTGCTCCGACAGGCGGACGTCGCCATGTACCGGGTGAAGCGCGACGCAGACGTCGTCGTCCACGTCTTCGATGCCGCCATGCAGGCCGACCTCGACAGCCGGCACGCACTCGAGATCGCACTGCGTCGCGCGGTCGAGCGGTCGGAGTTCGAACCGGCGCTCCAGCCGATCGTCGACCTGACGGACGGTCGGATCGTCGGCTTCGAGTCACTGGCCCGCTGGCGGCGGGACGGCACCGTCGTGGCGGCCGGGGCGTTCATCGACGTGGCGGAGCAGATCGGGCTCCTGCCGGCCATCAACCGGCAGGTGGCCCGGGCCTCCTTCGAGTTCATCCGGGACTGGAACCGGCGGCACCGACCGGCCCGCGCCGCGTACCTGGCCACGAACCTCTCGGCGAGCGAGGTCGTGGCCCAGGGCATGGTCGACGAACTGCTCGAGACGCTGCGACGGGCGGGGGTCGGTCCCGAGGTGATCGTCGTCGAGCTGACCGAGGGTGCGCTGGTGTCGGCACCGGACCAGGCGGCGGGTCGGTTGGCGCACCTGCGACGGCTCGGGATCCGGGTCGCGCTCGACGACTTCGGTACCGGCTACTCGTCGCTGTCACACCTGCTGCGGTTCTCGGTGGACATCGTGAAGATCGACCGGTCGTTCGTGGTCGATCTCACCCCTGAGCAGGGGGCGAACAGCATCGCCGGCGCCACCTGCCAGCTCGCCGAGTCGCTCGGACTCGACGTCGTGGCCGAGGGGATCGAGACCGAGCTGCAGGCGGATCTGCTCCGGGACCTCGGCGTCCGCCACGCGCAGGGCTACCTGCTCGGTCGGCCGATCCCGGCCGCCGAGGCGATGGGGCTCGGCGAGTACGTCGACCTGCCGGCCGGATTGGCCGAGCAGCGGCTTCGCTGAGTCGGCGCCGGGGGCCGCCCTCAGGCGCCGGTGCGGGGGTGTGCCCGGAAGAACTCCCACGCCGTGGTGGTCGCGTCCAGGTTCATGGTCGTGGGCCCGACGATCTGTCCGAGTGAGCGCGACACGTCACTGCCGGGCCAGGAGTGCCCGCCGCCCTCCACCACCAGGAACTCGACGGAGGCGTCGGCGGGACACGGGTAGCTCCGGCGCAGGACGTCGCCGGCGACCCGTTCGTCCGCCGGCGTGGCGCCGCACCCGTTCCGTTGGGCCCAGGCCCGCACGGCGGCCGGGGTGCCGGGTCCCTCGAGATCCGCCCGGTAGCCGGCCGGCAGGGCCGGTGCCCCTCCCTGCAACGCCGAGCCCAGGTCGCCGACGCCGCCGTTGAACAGGAGGATCGCGTCGTCGGTACCGTGGACGGCCAGCACGGGCACGGCGCGCTCCGGTGCACACCCCGGCGGGTCGGACAGGCCGGCGACGACGGCGATCGAGGCGATCCGGTCGCTGAGGGCGCAGGCCAGGGCAGAGCTCAGGAGCGCGCCGTTGGACAGTCCGGTGGCGTGCACCCGGCGCAGGTCGATGCAGTTCGCCCGCCCGATCTCGTCGATGAGGGACTCGACGACGGCCAGGTCCCGGTTCGATCCGTCCGCGGCGATGCCCCACGAGACGGGCTGACCGGTGCCGTTGGGGACGGCGAGCGCGAACCCCTCGTCCTGGGCGAGCGTCGGGAACCCGGACATGGCGCCGTGGAACTCCGCGCCCTCCGCCAACCCGTGGAAGTCCAGGACCAGCGGGACGGGAGCGCCGCCCGCCGAGCGCTCGGGAGCCGTCCACAGGTACCACCGTTCGGTACCGTCCACCGCGAGGGTCCGTCGCTCGTCGAGCGCGGCCGGGGTGGCCCCGAGGGAGCACCCGGGCGAGGGTTCCGCCGCCACCTCGGCCACCCCGGTGCCGGGGGTCGTGGTCGTCGGCCCACCGGCCGCGGTGGTGGGCGTCGCGTCATCCCCACCCTGGCCGCCACACGCAGCGACGAGCAGCCCCAGGGCCGCGACCGCTGCGAGTGCCACCGTCCGGGATCGGGCTCCAGCCGGGCGGGTGCAGGACGTGTTCGCGGACGTGTTCGCGGGGGACATCCGGTACCGCGGGCCCGCTGCTGGTCTGGTCACGAGGCGCTCCTGGGGTGGTGATGGCTCCGGGGCGAACAGCGTGGCACACTCGGAGGGGCGTTCCGGCGGGCGGCGGCGGGTGTCGAGCGGGGTCAGCCCGCATCATCAGGAGGCAGCGGCGATGGTGGTGGGTCGTTCACGGCGAACGGGGGGTGCGTCAGTCGGGGCGCCTTCGGGGCGGGGGCTCACCCGTCGGGAGTTGCTGGGGGCCCTCGGTTTCGCCACGGGTGCTGCGGTCGTCGTGGGTGGTTGCGTGGTCCCGGCGCCCGGCCCCACGCCGCCGACGCCACCCCTTGGTGCACCGGAACCCGGCGGGTTCCCCGACGGCGTCGCGTCCGGTGATCCGCGCCCGGGAGCGTCCACGATCTGGACCCGGGTGCTGCCGTCACCGGACGGCGGTCCCGTGCCGCTGCTGTGGACGGTGGCCGAGGACGATGCGTTCACCTCGATCGTCGCCGGCGGACTCGTGGTCGCCGACCAGGCCCGGGGACACACCGTCACCGTCCCGGTGACGGAGCTCCCGGCGGACCGCTGGCTGCACTACCGGTTCGAGACGACGGGAGCGGATGCCCGGGTGAGCCGGGCCGGGCGCCTGCGGACGGCCCCTGCGGCGGGGTCGAGTCCTGACCGCCTCCGGTTCGCGTTCGGGTCCTGTCAGCAGATCACCAGCACCTGGTTCAACGCCCACCGGGCGATCACCGAGGAGCCCGACCTGGACTTCTTCCTGCACCTCGGTGACTACGTGTACGTGAGCGACACCGGCACCCAGACCGTGGACGACTACCGGGACGTGTACCGCCGCTGGCGCCGCGAGCCACTGCTGCGCGACCTGCACGCGCACCTGCCGGTCGTCGCGATGTGGGACGACGGCGAGTTCTACAACGGGGTCGACGCGTTCGGTCCACCCGAGCGGCTGGCCGCCGCCAAGCAGGCCTGGTTCGAGAACTTCCCGCAGGTCGATCCGGGCGACCAGCGGCTCCACCGCTCGCTGCGGTGGGGCGACCTGGTCGACCTGCCCGTGATCGACGTCCGGGCCTACCGGGACCCGGCCATCGACGACGTGGTCCACGTGGGTGCGAGCGGACTGGACGACCCGACCCGGACGACGCTCGGGGCCGAGCAGCTCGCGTGGCTCAAGGCGGAGCTGTCGGCCTCGACCGCCGCGTGGCGGATGATCGGGAACCCGTACAACATCAACCCCTGGCGGCTGGTGAACCTGGAGTTCCTGCGGTTCTTCCGGCCGGACCTGCCGCAGAACCCGGGTGTGTACGCCCCGAACGAGGCCTGGGACGACTACATGGCAGAGCGGCGCGACCTGCTGCAGTTCCTGGCCGACGGCTCGGTCGGCCCGACCATGTTCTGCAGTGGCCACACCCACGTGCACCTGACCTCTGAGCTGAAGCCCGACGTCGACCGCCCGGGTTCACCGATCGTGGCCTACGACTTCTGTGCGGGGTCGCTGACCACGGACCCCGACCCGCGGAACCTGCTCGGTGACCTGCCGAGGGACGCGGCCGAGGAGGTGCTGCGGGTCGCCGAGCGGTGGGTCCTCTCCCAGAACGCTCCGCTCATGCGGTACACGAACCTGGTCGACCAGGGTTACGTGGTGGTCGACGCCACGCCCGAGGAGGTCGTGGTGACCACCCGCCTGATCGACACCTACGACCCGTCGGCCGAGGCCTACGACGCCGCCCGCTACCGGCTGCGTCCCGGGTCGCCCCGGCTCGAGGAGCTGCCCTGCGAGCGGCCACGCGGTTCGTCGAACTGACCCGACGGCGTCGGCGGCGACACGGCGACGATCAGGGACGTCGGCTCAGCGGACCCGGCGCCGCCACAGGTACGTGGTGTTCAGGTACCAGTTGACGATCAGCGCGACGAGCGCGCCGAGCAGGTTGTGGACCGTGCGGGCGCCGGCGTCGCCGAGCAGCGACAACAGGAACCCGACGTCCTGGAGGTAGCTGAACACGCCGACGTGGACCAGCGTGCCGATGATCGACATGCCGGTGAAGACCACGAAGGCCGGGAGGAGCTTCCAGCCGGCGTAACGCTGCTCCCAGAAGGTGAACTCGTTGTTCAGGATGAACACGACGACGATCGAGACGAACACGCTCAGGACGAAGGACCCGTAGATCGGGTCGAGCGCCTCGTTGAGCCCGGTCGTGAACTGCGGGACGCCGAGCGCCTCGGCCACCGAGAAGACGATCGAATTGACCGCCAGGCCGACCACGCCGACCAGGACGTACAAGAGGAACGCCGGGTCGACCTGTCGACCGAGGCGGAGCTCGGCGACGGCGAGCAGGTAGGAACGGATCACCGAACGGTTCAGCTTCGTCTCGCCGTGGATCCGGTTGCGGAACTCGAAGGGCACCTCGACGACCCGCAGGGTGCGGTCCCGGCCGATGAACTCGAGCAGGATCTTGAAGCCCCGGGGGTTGATGCCCGGGGCGCCCCGCTCGTAGGTGCGCCGCGTGATGGCGAAGTACCCGCTCATCGGATCGCTGACGCCCACGCGCAGCACCACCCGGGCGATGAACGTCGCCACCCAGCTGACGAAGCGCCGGGACGCGGCCCAGTCGCCGTAGCCGCCACCCTCGGTGGCGCGGGAGCCGACCGCCACGTCGGCGTCCCCGGCGTCCAGGGTCTCGACCATCCGGGGGAGGACCGACGGATCGTGCTGCAGGTCGGCGTCCATGACCGCCAGGACCCGTCCCCGGGCGACCGACATCCCGTCGAGCACCGCCGCCGAGAGTCCGTGGTCGTGGAAGCGGCGGATGACCCGGATCGACGGGTCCGACCGTCCGAGTTCCTCGGCCACACTCCAGGTGCCGTCGGGGCTGTCGTCGTCCGCGACGATGATCTCGTGCGGGATCCCGGCGAGCGACTCGCGGAGCCCCTCGACGAGCAGTGGCAGGTTGTCGGCCTCGTTGAAGGTGGGCGTGACGACCGACAGCACAGGGGTGGTGCCGTCGCCCGGGGACTCGTCCAGCATCGCCGCCGGATCGTACCGGCGTCCGGCCACCGGGTCGCGGAGCGTCCGCACGCGGCCCGGCGCCTAGGGTCGTGGCGTGTGCGGTCGGTTCGTGTCCACCACGCCTCCGGCGGCGTTGGCGGCCCACTTCGACGTCGACGTGGTCGACCCGGTTGCGGCGGCCCACCGTCCGAACACGAACACGGCACCGGGCTCGGCGGTGCTGGTGATCCGCGACGACGGCGGTGAGCGGCACCTGGAGTCCCTCCGGTGGGGCCTCGTCCCGTCATGGGCGAAGGATCCGGCGATCGGCAACCGGATGATCAACGCCCGCAGCGAGACCGCAGCCGTCAAGCCGTCATTCCGACGCGCCGTCGTGTCCCGCCGCTGCATCGTCCCGGTCGACGGCTTCTACGAGTGGTTCCGACCGGAGGGCCGGCGGACGAAGCAGCCCTACCTGGTGCACCGCAGCGACGAGGGGCCGTACGCGGTCGCCGGGCTCTGGGAGCGGTGGCGGCCTCCGGGCCATGGGGCCGATGCGGACCGCCCGGCGCCGGACGACGTCCCCGATCCGACGTCGGAGCTGCGGACGGTCACGCTGTTGACGACCGAGGCGAACCCGGTCATGTCCACGATCCACGACCGGATGCCGGTCCTGTTGGACCCGTCGGACTGGGACGAGTGGTTGGGTCCCGATCGGCTCGCGGACGGGCGTCTGGAGGCGCTGTGCCAGCCCGCTCCCGACGGGTGGTGCACGTTGCGCGCCGTGTCGAGCCGGGTCAACGACGCCCGCCACCGGGGTGAGGACCTGCTCGAGCCGGTGCAGCCGCTCGAGGGGGCGCCACCGTCGACCGACGGGTCGACTCCCGGCGCCGGGCCCTGACCGGGTATCAGTCCGTCGGCACCGACCCGGCGTGACCCGCGGCGCGCAGCTCGGCTCGGATCCGCTCGGCGACCTCGTCCAGTTCCCCGGCCGGTGTGTCGGGATCGGCGAGCGCGAAGCTCAGCTGCTGTTCGACGTCGATCGGCACCAGGTGGACGTGGCAGTGGGGGACCTCCATGCCAGCGATGATCGACCCGACGCGCCCGGGCGCGAAGGCGACCTGCAGGGCCCGGCCGACGTGGAACTGCACCTCGCAGACACGGGCCCAGGTGGCGGGGTCCAGGTCGGTCCAACGATCCACCTGGGCGACCGGGACCACCAGCGTGTGCCCCGGCCTGATGGGCGCGATCGTGAGGAACGCCACGACGTCGTCGTCGCGCCAGACGAACCGTCCCGGCAGTTCGCCCCGGATGATCCGGGTGAACACCGTGGGGTTCGCCGGGTCCGCGTCGCCGCCCGTCGGGTCGCTCGCTCCGGATCCATCGCTCACGCCGCACATGTTGCCAGATCCGCTGGCCCAGCCGGACGGAGTGCCCAGGCGCGACGTGACGGTGCGTCCTAGAGTGCGGCCGTGGACCCGTCGACCGGCGCCGACCGTCCGGCCGAGCCCGCTGGTGATGCCGGACCGTGGACGGCGCCGAA
>CAIYGQ010000252.1 GCA_903925745.1 uncultured Actinomycetes bacterium
CGCCTTCGTCGTCGGTGGCAGCCCGGAGGGGTTCTCGACGGTCGTGCCGTTGTCGGTTCCCGTTCAGGAGGGCGCGTGGGTGGCCGAGGTGACCTTCGCCTGCACGACCGCCTCGTTGCCGTTCTCACCGGAGTCGATCAGCATCGGTCAGGTGCGCTCGTGGCAGGGCGTGACCGAGGGGGCGGCGTTCAGCTCAGCCGCCCGGACGACCGAACGGTGTGCCACGGAACGGGACGCGTTCGAGCGCGCACTGTTCCTGGGCGGTGCCGCGCTCGCGACCATCGGAGCGGTGCTGGGTGTGGTGGTCGTGCTGCGGCGGCCACCCCGCGACCCCGAGGACCCCGGTGACTGGGCGCCGACCACCGATGGTGTGGAGCTCCCTCGCCGTCGAATCGGAGGCGAGTCCGCTGCGGAGTCCGACGACGTCGTCGACGACGGGGTCGAACGGACCCCGGACCAGGATCAGTCGGGCACCGGGAAGGGTTCGTAGCCGGGCGCAACCGTCGGCCACGGCCGGAGTCGCTCGACCACCCGGGCGACGCCCAGGGCCAGTCCGTCCCGGAACCGTGGCGCCACGACCTGCAGGCCGATCGGGACGCCGGTGTCGCCGAACCCGATCGGCACCGAGGCCGCCGGATGCCCGGTCGCGTTGATCTCGGGTGTGTTGACCGCGATGGTCGGGTCGCCGGTGGCCGTCCCTGCCGAGTCGGGTGCCGGCCCCATCGGCGGCCACCACTGCACGTTCACGGTCGGGAGGACGAGCACGGCGTCGTGGCCGAGGAGTTCGTCGAACCGGGCGCCGAGGGCGTGGCGGCTGCGCTGCGCCTCGATGTACTGCCCGATGGTGATGGCGTCGCCGAACTCGACCATCTGCCGGGTGGAGGTGTCGAGTCGATCCCAGTCGTCCCGCCGGTCCGCCAGGCTCTGCGCCAGCTCGGCGGCGCTGATCGTGAACCAGTTGAGCAGCTCGGTCGCCGATGACGGTGCGTCGATCCGCTGGACCTCGAGGCCGTCGGAGCGCAGCACCTCGAGGGCCTGTTCGAACGCGGCCTCGACCACCGGGTCGACATCGGCCCGGAACGTCCGGCAGGCCAGCACGCGGCGGGGGCGCTCGGGTTCGGTGCGGGCGGTGTCCGGCGGCACCGACGTCCAGTCCCCGGGGGCTGGACCAGCGATGACCTCGAGCTCGAGCAGCACGTCGTCGACGCTGCGTCCGGTGGCGCCCTGGGTGGAGAACTCGATCCACCGTGGCAACAGGTTGCGACCGACGGTGCCCGTGGTCGGCTTGAGTCCGAGCAGGCCGCAGACCGCCGCCGGGATCCGGACGCTGCCCCCGCCATCGGAGGTGGTGGCCAGGGGTGCGAGACCTGCGGCGAGCGCCGCGGTCGACCCGCCCGAGGAGCCACCGGGGGACGCGTCGGCGTTCCACGGGTTGAGCGTCGGCCCGTGCAGCGAGTTGTGGGACACCAGGGTGTGGGCGAACTCGGGGCTGTTCGTGCGACCGACGACGATGGCCCCGGCGGCACGCAGTCGGGCGACGACGACGTCGTCCACCCGGTCGGGTGGGTCCTCGGCGTGCAGGCGTGAGCCGAGCGTGGTGACCGAACCCGCCACTCGGGTCATGTCCTTGACCAGGAGCGGGATCCCGGCCAGCGGCCCGCTCCGGTCGTGGGCGGCGGCCGTGGCGAGCGCGGACTCGGCCTCGACCCGGACGACGGCATTCAGGTCGGCGGTGGCGTCGATGCGGCGGAGCGATTCCTCCACGAGTTCAGTGGGGGAGACTCGGCCGTCACGGACGGCAGAGGCGAGCTCAGCGAGCACGGCCGGTTCCTGGGCTCGGCACGGGCGCAGGCGGGTTCACGGAGCGCCGTCCGGATCTCCGCCGCCGGTCCCGCAGTTGTCCACCACGTACTGTTCGATCGCCTGGTTGGCGGCCTGCAGGCCCGGGTCCTGGAGGGCCGCTGGATCGAACAGCCGGCGAGCCAGGAACAACTCGTCGACGACCTGCACGACCTGGGCCGAGATCTCAGCCGGGGCGACCGCCTTGACCTGGTCGAAGAACCGGAGTTGCTCGGCGGTGAAGTCCTCGCCCGGCTGCATGTCGCCGAGCACCGTGTCGAACTGAGCGTCCACCTCGCAGAAGTCGGTCACGGTCACGGTGCGGGGCGCGGTCGACTCAACGGCAGCGTCGGGTGTCGCCTCGGATGTCCCTGCCGACTCGTCACCACCCGAGCACGCGGCGGCGCTCGCGACGACCAGCAGCGCAGCGGTCAGGGCCCGGAGCGAGTTCACATATCGACCGTAGTCCCCTCGTTCGGGGCCGCGACCCCGATCGGGTCGTCGGGGCCGGCTCAGTTGCCGTCGTCCATGCCGCCCATGTCGCCAATGTCGTCCGCGCCGCCCATGTCGTCCGCGCGTCCGGTGTCATCGGCCCTTCCGGACGGGCCACCCTCGCAGTTCGCAGAGATGTACTGCTCGAGTTCCTGGCCAGCGCTCGAGAGCGCGGGATCGGAGAACATCGCCGGGTCGACGCCCTTCTCGGCGTAGGTGTCCAGGATCAGGGTGACGGAATCGGAGATCTCATCGGGGGCAGCGGCCTTGACCTGCTCGAAGAGCTCCTTCTGCTCGGCGCTGAACTGTTGGCCGGGGGACAGGTCCGAGCTGAAGACGGTGGAGTCCAGCTGGTCGCTGAGCGAGCAGAACTCCGTGGAGCTGCCGGATCCCCCGCCCGACGCCGCGGTGGTCGTGGATCCGCCGGATCCGTCCGCGGTCGTGGTCGGCGACTCTCCGGCGGCGGCGGTGGTCGTCGCCGAGGAGGACTCGTCGCTCCCCCCGCATGCGGCGAGAAGCGGTCCGAGGGCGAGCAGTGTGGCGGCGGCGAAGATGCGCGTGGAGGTCATTGGGCACCGTAGCCCGACCGACGACCGGCTCCGAGCGAGCACGTACAATCCGCCGAGCCTCACGCGGCCTGCGTCGCGGAGGTCCCGCCCACGTAGCTCAGGGGATAGAGCGTCGGTTTCCTAAACCGTGCGTCGCAGGTTCGAATCCTGCCGTGGGCGCCAGTGTTTGGGTCTGCTGCAGGTTTGGTTGACATCGTCGCTTCCGACGTGCGCCCCACTCCGGCC
>CAIYGQ010000253.1 GCA_903925745.1 uncultured Actinomycetes bacterium
CACACCCCTCAACCTCCCACCACCCACCGGCACACCCACCGGCACACCCCTCAACCTCCCACCACCCACCGGCACACCCGCGCCACCCACCCCGGCACCACCCGCACCAGCACCGTCGGCACCGGTGTCATCATTCGCTCCGCCGTCCACCGAACGGCCGACACCACCCCCACCCACCGCGTCGCCACCACCGCCGCCGAGGCCCACCCCGCCCCAGCATCCGGATACGGGGCCACAGCAGGATGCGCGATCCGCCACCCCTGGCGTATCGATCGCACCCCCGCCTGCAGGCGGTCGTCCGCCCTCGTCAGCGTCCGGCGGCGACGACCCCGACGTGTCCGTCGAACGGACAGTGCTCAGCCCGACGGACCACCCGGCCGAGGTCGCAGCTCCACCATCGGGCTCGATCACGTTGACCTTCGACACCGGTGAGGTTCTCATCGCCGAGCCGCGCATGCTGGTCGGCCGCGACCCCGAGCCCGCCGACGGCGAGCCACCCGCTCGACTGGTACCGATCGCCGACGCCGACCGGTCGGTGTCGAAGACCCACCTCGTCGTCGAGGCCGCCGACGACGGTGTCACGGTCACGGATCGCCGATCGACCAACGGCACGTCGATCACCCGGCCTGACGGAACCACCGGAGCCATCGAGGCCGACCATCCGACCCTCGCCCCGATCGGTTCCACGGTCACCTTCGGACAGCGGACCTTCACGGTCGCTCCGACACCCGGGACACACCAACGATGAACACGACGACGTCGACCCTGCAGCGGGTTCGGGACCACGTGACCCGACGTCGTCGCGGCCTGCTCCTCGGCGTCGGCGCGCTGGGCGTCGTTGCGGCGGTCGCCCTGCTGCTCCGGTCCCTGCCGGTCACGTTCTTCGAGGATGAGACCGTGGGCGTATGGGTCGTCGATCGACGCGAACCTGACTCCCCGCAGGTCGGCCGGCTGAACACCCGGACCGCCGAGATCGACTCCATTGCCCAGCTACCGGAGGAGGTGGAGGTCCGCCAGGACGGCTCCACCACCTGGGTCATCACGGGGCCCCGCGACGGCGATCGGATCGCATCCCCACTCCGACCCGGAGCATCACCCGGCGCGGTCGGCCCCGACAGGCAGGGCACGATCCGGCTCGGACCCGGCGACCAGTTCCGGGTTGGGGGAGGAACCGCAGCGGTCCTCGCCGGCCGGTCCCTGACGGTCACCCGGGATGCCGCTGGCACCGCGCCGACCGTCGTGCCGACGGATCTGGAGGTGTCCGAGAACTCCCTGTTGGAGGTGGGTCTCGACGGCACCGTGGCGGTCTGGTCACCCGACCCTCCACAACTGGCGGTCCTGGACTCCGACCGGGAGGACATCCGCCGGGTCGACGTCGACCAACCGCCCAGTGGCGAGACCGAGCTCTCGATCGTCGGATCGCGGCCCGTGCTGGTCGACCGGGACGGATCCCGGCTCTGGACCGGAGGCAGCTGGCGATCGCTCGACGGCGACTCCCCACGACTCCAGCTCCCGGGCCC
The DNA here is from genome assembly GCA_903925745.1 of uncultured Actinomycetes bacterium. Lineage (GTDB taxonomy): Bacteria > Actinomycetota > Acidimicrobiia > Acidimicrobiales > Microtrichaceae > SXMI01. The sequence continues at coordinate 1,521 of CAIYGQ010000253.1, forward strand.
GGATCGCTCGGTCGTGGTGCTCTCGGACGCCTCCGGACTGCTGCACGCACCACTCGACGAAGACGCACCGCCGACCCGGGTGGCCGACGTCCCGGCCGGGGTTGGTCAGGCGCTGCGGCCCTCCTTCGATGGTTCCTGCGACCTGGGCTCCTGGGTCGGCGCTCCGCCGCTTGCGTCGTGCGGCGACGGTCCGTCTCCCGGCTCGAATCCGGTTTCCGGCCCCGAGGAGGCCACGGCGCGTGAGGCCGAGGTCGACGGCTTCACCTCCGGTCGACCCGGAGGCGTGTTGTCCCTCGCGTCCACGGGACGAGCCTGTGCCGCGCAGGGCTCCCCGGAACCGCCGCAGTGGATCTGCGCCGAATTCCCCCCTCCGGACTCCAAGACCAACACGTCGAACGTCCAGCGCCTCCGCGAGCCCGACTTCGAGAAGAACGACCCACCGGTGGCCGAGCCGGATCCCGACCTTCGCGCCCGACCGAGGAGCTCGGCACCGCTCGACGTGCTCGCCAACGACTACGACCCCGACCGTGACCCGATCGTGGTGACCGAGGTCACGGCCACGGATCCCAATCAACAGGAACGTCTGGCGATCAGGGCGGGTCGGCTCCAACTGGACGCGACCGAACTACCACCGGGGACACGGATCCCGTTCCGCTACGAGGTGTCGGACGGGATCGAGCGGGTCGATGCCGAGGCCACCGTCACGATCGTCGGGAACGACGAGAACACGGGCCCCCGGCTCACCGGCCCGGACAACCTGGACACCAGGATCCCGATCGGCCGGCCGACACCCGTCGATGTCGTCGGCCGGTTCACCGACCCCGAGGGCGACCCGATCGTTCTCGCTCCGATCGACCGACCCTCCACGCAGCTCCGCGTGGATTCGGACCGGTCCAGCGGCTTCGTCACCCTGACCGCATCCTCCGCGCTCCGTGAGACGGTCGTCGCACCGGTGCAGGACATCCCACCTGCGACGGCCCAGGCGGCGACCGCTCAGGTCAGCCTGATCGTCGTCGCCGACACATCGAGCCAACTGCCACCGATCACCAACGCCGACACCGAGGTCGTCACACCCGGGCAGAAGGACGTCCGGGTCGACGTGCTGGCGAACGACGTCGACCCGAATGACGGGCCCGGCGGACTCACGCTCGCCCCCGAACCCAAACCGCAGATCAACGGCAGCCTGGAACTCTCGAACCTCAGGGTCGAGCAGAACGCCGTGGCCTTCGACGTCCCTGAGCGTGCGACTGCCGGACAGACCGCCAACATCACCTACACCGCCGGGGCCGGACCACAGACCGCCAAGGGCAAGCTCGTGGTGAGCGTCGAGGAACGACCGGGCGGCGAAGCGGTGATCGTCCGCGACGACGTGGCGATCATCGACGTCAGCCACGGAACGCTCGTCGACCTGCTCCGCAACGACGAGGTGTCGGGGAGCCCGGATGCGCTGCTGGCCATCGGAAGGGTCACCCCCGACGCCGATTCGACCGGCGGCCCCAAGGTGGCGGTCAACCGTGACCTGCGCACCGCGTTCATCGACCCGGGCAGCGCCACGGCGAATACCACGTACACGTTCCGGTACTGCGCCGTGCGGACGACGCCGAAGGAGGACTGCGACACGAACGAGGCGCGGTTGACCGTCCTGGTGGAACCCGGCCGACCCGACCGGGATGTCATCAGGCGGGAACCACCGCCCGAACGCCGGGTGACCAGGAACGGCGTCGCCCGGATCCCGCTCGTCGAACTGGTCGTCAACCCCGACCTCGCCCCGGTCCGCTTCGAACAGCCGGAACCACCACCCGGGATCGGCGGGGCGTTCATCGACGGCGCATCCCTCCGCTTCGATGCCGGCGACGCACCTGCAGGGGGCCAACCGATCGAGATCGCGGTCCCGGCGATCAAGCGTGACGGGACACGGTTCACCCCCACCGCCCGATTCTCGGTGGTCGACGAGATCACCGCTGCCGCACCTCCCGCAGTGGAGGCCCGGGTCCGGGCGGGGCAGACGATCTCGGTCCCCGTGGCCCTGGAACCGCCGACCGAACTCGCCTCGATCGGACCCGCCGACAGTGGACCGGACGGGTCACGATTCGCCCGCATCGACGACCAGCGGCGGACGATCGCCTTCGCCGCGCCTCCGGACAGCGCGCTGAGCACCGACCGGCAGTTCGAGTTCACCTACCGGACCCGGGACGCGCTGACGGGGACCTCCAACCCGGTGCCGGGTCGGGTCCGGGTCCTGGTCGTGGGGTCCGGACTGCCGGCGACGCCGCCGGTGGCGCGGGACGATCTCGTCCAGGTCGGACCGTCGGGCACGGCATGGGTGGACCCGTTGTCGAACGACTCGACCCTCTCGGGGGAGCCGCTCCGGATCGACGTCGAGCGAGGGCTCGATGCGGTCGGTTGCAGCGCCCAGCCCAAGGTCGAGGACGGCCGGACGTTGGTCCAGATCAGCGGGGTCGGCGACCAGCAGTGCACGGTCGGCTACCGGGTGCTCGACCCGTCGAACGCGTTCGACCAGGCCACCATCCGGGCCGTGCGCCCCAAGGACTACCCGGGTACCCCACCGGTGCTCCTCGACGACGTCGCCCAGCCGAACGGCCGGAATCCCAGGGTGGTCGTCGACGTGCTCGCCAACGACGACGACCCGGACGGTCTGGTGGCCGAGCTGCAACTGGAACCACCCCCTGGTGCATCGAAGGTCGGACGTGCCGTCGAGGTCGCACTCGCGGACGCACCTCAGATCCTGCGCTACGCCGTCACCGACGGTGACGGGAACCGGGCGGAGGCGTTCATCTTCGTACCACCCCGCGGGGTCGATCAGCCGCCACGGTTGCGGCCCGGCACCGAGATCGTCATCCCCGCCGACCGGGCCCCGGTGACGGTCGATCTGGAGAAGTACATCGAGGATCCGGACGGCGACACCTGGGACCCGACGAAGGTGGATCCCGGGCCCGAGTTCAGCTCTGTCGGCACGGGAAGGTCCTTCGAGCTCGCCCTCACGGAAGGGAACAAGCGCGCTGTCGGCGACCGGCGCCTCCAGGTGACGATCACTTCCGGCGACTCCGAG
>CAIYGQ010000254.1 GCA_903925745.1 uncultured Actinomycetes bacterium
GAACGCGTCAGCGTAGGCGCGGATGATCGGGTCCTGCTGGCCGCCGTACAGCGTGTCCGACAGGTACAGGGTGACCGTGCCGTCGTAGGCGTCGACGACGGCCTTCACGCTGTTGCGGATGTAGTTGAAGCTCCCGCGCTGCGTCTCGCTGACCGCTGCGGCGTCGAGCGCCTCGGCGTAGGGGTAGTCCGACGAGGCCGTGTAGCCGTCGATGACGTACTTGACCCGACCGTCGATCAGGACGGCGTAGGGATCCTCGTCCAGGGTCAGGAAGGGCGCCACCGTCCGAACCCGCTCGCGGATGTCCCGGATGAAGATGACCTTGGAGCGGTCGGTGAGGCTGCCCGAGATCAGGGGCTCGATCTCGCCGAATCGCAGGGCGAAGGCGCCCTTGCGCAGCAGGCTGTCGATCGGCACGCCCGAGGTGCCCTCGTAGGTCGTCGTGACCTGGTCGGCGGTGAGCTCGGTCTGGTCCGTCCCGACGATCGCGTAGCCGTCCATGTCCTCGCCGTGGTACAGCTCGGGACGCTCGAGCGGTGGCAGGCCGTCGTAGGTCGCGGGGATGCCCGACACCAGGAACTCGGGCTCGCCCCGGCCGTTGACCTTGTTGGAGGGCGCGACGGCCGCGGCGTAGCCGTGGGTGAAGACCAGGTGGAGCTTCTCCCAGGAAGGCGCCGAGATCCCCTGGGTGTTGAGTTCCCGGGTCGAGATGATCACCGGCTCGCGGACCGGCGGCTCGTCGCCCCGCTGCACGATGTAGCGGTCGACGTCAACGTCCCGGAACGCGTAGAACTCCCGGCCGAACTCCAGGTCCTGGATGGTCGGACGCATGACGCTCGGGTCCAGCAACCGGGCGTTGTCCAGGTTCGCCCGTTGGGCCGCCACCTCCTCGACGGTCAGGTCGGGGTCGTAGACGAAGTCGACCTGTTCGACGCCGTCCAGGCCGACCGCGGCCCGGGTCGCCTGGATGTTCCGTTCGATGTACGGGCGCTCCTTGGCCAACTCGGCCGGGCTCACCTGGAACCGCTGCACGAAGGACGGGTAGAGGCTCCCCGCCACGATCGCCGTGAGCAGCCACAACGCGACGACGATCGACGGCAGCACCCATCCCCGCCGCCAGATGTTGGCGATCAACAACACCGCCACGAAGATCGAGACCAGGACCAGCATGTTGATGGCCGGGAGCCGGGCCGTCAGGTCGGTGTAGCCCGCGCCGTCGAAGGACCGTCCCTGGGCCGTCAGCAGTTCGTAGCGCTGCAGGTAGTAGTCAGCGGCCTTGACCAGCGCGGCGACGGCCAGGATGACCGACAGGTGCGCCTTGGCGTTGGGGGTGATCCGCTCCCCCATGGCCTGGAGGCGGATGGCCCCGTTCAGGTAGTGGATGACGGCGACGACGATCGCAGTGACCAGCAGGAACCCGAACATCCAGTCGACGACCTGGGTGAGGAACGGGAGCTTGAAGACGTAGAAGCCCAGGTCGACGCCGAACTCGGGATCGTTCTCACCGAAGGACCCGCCGAACCGGAACATCAGGAACTGCATCCACTGCGAGGAGGCGCTGATGCCGGGGATGATCGCGATGGGGAGGGCCAGCAGGACCTCGACCAGCCGCTGACGGCCGGAGACCAGCTCCCGGTAGCGGATCAGGACCTCGTCGTCGCTGCCCGACACCGGGAGGAACTGCGGTGCGAGCCGGTCGGCGATGACCAGGTTGACCCACAGGATGAGGAAGAACACGAACGTGGCACCGATGCCGAGCGTGACCTTCGCCGACAGCAGCTTGCGCCAGACCGAACCCAGGTCCAGCGAATCGAACCACAACAGGTCCGTCCAGAACGTCGCGATGGCACGGAGTGAGAGCAACAGGACGACCACACCCACCAACGCCACGGCCAGCACGATCCGGCCCCGGTTGGACCGACGACCGTCGAGGTCCCCGTCCGAACGCTTCGGCGGCTTCCGCGGGCGCTGCGGATCGGGGTCGTCGCTCGGGTAGCGCACGCGGCGAGGTTACCGAGCAGGTGGCGCCAGGATGCATCGGCACCCGGCGTGCGCCGGCGGCGCCGTGTCCCCCGTGGGGAAGGGCTCCCCGACGACGACGGCACCCGCCAGGGCGTTGTCCTCCGCGTCCGAACAGGGCAGCCCGCCGTGGTCGGCGACCCAGCACCAGGTCGCCCCGGCCGGGGCGGCGGCCGCCACGCCACAGGCGAACCCCGCGTTCGCCAGGTCGCCGGCCGCCTCGGCGAGCCGGGCCGAGCGCCACTCCCGGTAGGCGCCGCGCACCTTGCTCAGCGCGTCCTGGGGGTCGAGCCCCTCTGCGGCCGCCTCGTCGAGCACCCGGGCCAGGTGGGCGCGGCGGTGGGCGAGGAGCTCCACGAGCAGTTCGCGGACCGGGCCCGACCCGTCGACCGTCTCCGCCACGGCCACGTCCACGTCCAGCCCACCCTGGGTTCCGGACTCGGCGGCCCAGAAGGCGGCACCCGCCGACGCGGCCTCGGCGACCTCGCTGCGGATCCGGTCCACGTAGCGGTCCACCTCGTCGTCGGCGCCGAGCAGGTCGTCGACCGACGGCGTGTTCCGACGGGCCTGACGGAGGCGGTCGAGCACCTCGTTCTGCTCGTCGGACACCGCCCGCTTGAGGGACTTCGCCAGCACCTGTTCCACGGGTGCGAGCAGGGCGTCGCGACGGTCGAGCAGCGATGGGAGCGCCACCGGATCACCGGGGTCCGCGTCGTCGGCGTCGGACGCACCGGGGCTCCCGGCGTCGGAAGACGCCCGATCGGTTGCTCCGTCCCCGGCCGACTCGTCGGACCGGTCCGCATCGTCGTCCTCGGTCGCTGCACGCACCCGCTCGAACAGGTCGTGGACCGTGGCGACCTGACCGGCCTCACCGTCGACTCCCGCCACGACCTGGAGCTCGACCTCGACCTCCACCCCGTCCTCGACGTCGAGGTGCCGCTCGACGGCGGCCGCGTCGTCGGCGTCACCGTCGTCCGGGCGGGGGCCGCCCGTGTCGAGCGCCACCACATCTGCTGAGTCACCCGAGGCGACCTGCTCCATGATCCGGGCGTCGAGGGCGACCTCCTCCCGAGTCTCGTCGTCGGTGACGGCCTCACTACCGGCCTCATCCCCGGAATCGTCGCCGGGTCCGTCGCCGGCGGGGCCGGTCTCACCCACCGGCGTCGTCGACCTCGGACCGTGGACCACGAAGTCGTCGACCGACACGTGCGGCGGCGGCTCGAACAGGTCGTCCACCGACTCGTCGCCGACCAGGTCGTCCAGCGTCCCGTCGAGCGTCGACTCGACACCGCGGATCGCCGCGACGATGCGGTCACGTTCGGCCCGGACCACCTCGACCTGACGGAGCGCATCCTGGTGGCGTCGTCGCGCCCGGTCGAGCTGCTGCTCGCGCCACTGCTGGACCTCCTCGACCACGGCCCGACCGGCCTCGACGGCCTGGGCGCGTTCCGACTCGGCGGCCGCGCGGGCCTCGTCGCGGATCCGCTCACCCTCGGTGCGGGCGGCGTCGCGCTCGACCTCTGCGGTCTCACGGATCGCTGCGGCGGCGGCCTCGGCCTCGGCGGTTCGCTCGTCCAGCACCGTCCGGGCCGCAGCGACCAGGTCGTCGTGGGTGGACTGGGCGGTGGTGCGCATCCGCTCCGCGTACTCCTCGGCCTCCCGCCGCAACTCGGCGGTCTCCAGGGTCGCCTCGGTCCGCAGGCGCTCGGCCTCGGTCCGCGCCGTGGCCAGCTCCTCCTCCACGGCCTGCCGGGTCTCCTCGGCGGCGGCGTCGGCCTCCTCCAGCAACGCCGCCGCCTCGGCCGAGGCCGTGCTGCGGATCGAAGTGGCCGCCTCACGGGCGGCGGCGATGATGCGGGCCGTCTCGGCGCCCAACGCCTCGGTGATCCGGTCCTCGTCGATCTCGAGCGCCGAGTCGAGGTCGGCCGACAACGTGGTCACCCGCTCCTGCAGCCGGCGGTCCCGTTCCTGCCAGGCTCGGAGCGCGTCGGCGGCACGGCCCAGGAGCGTGGTCACCTCCACCGGGTCGTACCCGCGCTTGGACCGGCTGAGGTCCGCGGCGGTCAGGTCCTCGGGACCGAGACCCGGGGCGTCGGGGATGGGGTCGACCATTCGGGGGATGCTACGGAACCCGCAGGCGGGACCGGCGGACCCGACGCCGCCGGTCAGGGACGGGCCACCCGGACACCACCGGGATGCAGCACGTCGATGGCCTCCTGCAGGGTCCGCACGGGACGCAGCTCCAGTTCGTCGCCGGCGAGCGCCTCGATCTGGGCCCGCTCCTCCTCGGGTGTGGCGGCCGGGTAGAGGAACAGGTCCACGCCCGCCCGTTTCACTGCGGCGACCTTCTGGGTGATCCCGCCGATCGGACCGACGGACCCGTCCGGCAGGATCTCGCCGGTCACGGCGACCTCGCGCCCCTCGGTCAGGGACTCCTCGACCAGGCGGTCGACCACCGCGAGCGCCCAGGCCAGCCCGGCGGACGGACCGGTCACCTCGCCCGAGTCGATCTGGACCTGCACCGGCGAGTCGACGACGGGTTCGGCCACGTCGACCGCCACGCCGAGCACGGGGCGTGTGGGCTGTTCGGGCGACGCCCCCAACGTGATCGAGACCTCACGGGTGGCCGAACCGGGCTCGGCCCCGCGGACCACGACGGGGACGACGTCGCCCGGCGCGCGGCCCGAGATCGCCCGGCCGATGTCGTCGGGGAGCCGGACGTCCTGGCCGTCGACCGCAACGATCACCTCTCCGGGTGTGATCAACCCGGTGGACGGCGAGTCGGGTGAGAGCGCCAGCACCCTGGCCCCCGACCCGGTGAGCGTCGCCGGGAAGCCCAGGTACTCGAGCGCGGCCTTCGTGGCGACGAGCTTCGACAGGTCCATCCGCTGCTGGTTCGCCTGTTGACTGCCGTCCCGACCCTCCCGGCCGTAGATTTCCTCCTCGGTCCGGACCTCGACCGCGTCGTCGATCGCCCCCCTGATCAGGAGACCCAGGGTGGCCTGGTCGATGTAGACGGTCGTGAAGAGGACCTCTCCGGGGTGCTCGAAGGTCGGAGCGCCCTCGATCCTGACCAGTGGCTCGGCCTGTCGGACCGACCCGGGCTGCAGGAGGAAGTACGGGAGCGGTACCAGCAGCACTCCGGCCAGCAGAGCCGCCACGACGGCCAGCGAACCGAGCGTCCACCAGAGCCGGCGACGACGCCGACGCCCGGGTCCGGGGACGACAGGAGGGTTCGGTACGCTGGGATCCGTCATGGTCGCAGTTGTCGTCGGAGTCGTCCTGGTGCTCGTCGCCGCCGTCGGGGCGGGAGTCGCGATGTTCGGCCGACCGCCGTCGCCCCAGCCTGCCACGAACCCGCCGGCCGACCCCGGTGCCCCTGTGACCGCGCCCAGTTCCCTCGGCCGGGACGATCGTCGGGGACACGGTGCAGCGACCGCCGATCGTCAGGTCGTGGTGCCGACCTCGGTCAGGGTCCGCTCGGGACTGCTGCTCGTCCTGGCCGCGATCGTGATCGCGGCCTTCGTCGGCGTCGTGTTGAGCGTCGTCGTGGTCGGGCTCGGTCTGCTCGTCAGCTGACCGCACGAGGTGTTGCGGCTGGATGGGGGTACCACGACGCACAGCGGTCGGATCGACGTACCGACCTGCGCCGCGTTCGACCACGGAGCACCGTCGGAGTCGCCAACCTCTGAGAACGTCCAGGGGGCCCTCAGGGAGGTGCGATCAGCGACCGAACAGTCCCCGCCGCGCCGGCGCCTCCGGTTCGGCCGCAGGTGCGGGCGCCGGAGCCGGAGCCGGAGC
>CAIYGQ010000255.1 GCA_903925745.1 uncultured Actinomycetes bacterium
ACGTCTGGTTCGACGTGTTCGACCCGACCAAGCCCGACACCGACCCGAGGCGTCACTCCCTCGTGCTGGACACGCCGCCCGGCGGCAACTCCAACTTCATCTTCGCCAGCCAGAACGCGCTCCCGTGGCTGTCCTCGGGTCAGCGGCCCGCGTGGAGCAACGACGGCACCGTGAGTGGCAGCTTCACGGATGCCTGCTCGCGGACCCCCGGCACCGAGGACAAGGGTGGAAGCATCACGCTGTCGTCCCGGACGGGGCTCCGTCACAACAACGGCAGAGTCCTGGTCTGCGGAGTCGTGCAGCCCGGCAACGCCTACCCCAAGACGGCCATCTTCCAGCGAACCGCCCGGGGGCTGGGAGCGGTGCTCGAGCCCACGCAGCTCGACCAGAACGTCGGCAACTCCTGGCGGACCCAGCCGGGCGGCTCGACCGACCTGACGGCGATGGCCAACAACGTGCGGCGGACGGAGTCGCCGCCGCAGTCGATCCGGTTCCAGTTCACGCCGCCCAACTGCTCGGGGTTCATCGCCTGCTTCAACGCCAGCATCGGGGCGCTGGGCAACCTGTTCGGCTTCAACCCGGGGAACTGCGCCCAGGCGGGCACCTGCGTCTACGAGCGGTCGTTCCGGGTCAAGTCGTTCCAGACCACGACCGATCTGGACCCGAGCCTCCGGGTGACCGACGCCAAGGTCGAGGTCCAGGGGTCCAGCGAGAACATCGACAACGGACGTCAGTACCTGCGGCTGGACGTCACCCTCCCGTCACCGCTGCCGGCGTGCTACGTGGAGCACAGCCAGGCCACCGGGACGCCGACCAAGGACCGGACGATCAAGGACGGCCGGACGATCGTGGTGGACCTCCTGGCCTCCAACCGGGGGACCTGCGCGTCGGTGTTCAGCGCCAACAACGTGACCAACGGACAGCTGGCCAGCTCGCTCATCATCGTGAAGGTGGGCATGAACCCGCGTCCCGACGGTCTGAGCTTCACCCAGATCGCCTGCGGGTTCCTGCCGTGGCTCTGCAACTTCTTCAACATCGACTACCGCTGGAAGTCGTTCTCGGTGGACGTCGATCGGGTGAACGTGACCACCGACTGGTCCCCGACGCTGCGACCGACCAACCTCCAGGTCGACCCGGTGTGCTCCTACTCGCCGACCGACGACCGTGACGTGCTCCGTGGCAACTGCACCGTGGAGGAGGGCAACGCCGGTGGCATCAACTTCACCAACACCACGCGGGTGCGGGCGAACGACGGGCAGGACGCCACCGCCCAGAGCTTCTCGACCAGCCAGGCCTTCGCCCGCCTCCGGTTCGACGGGATCTCCGACGACAACCTGGTGGACGGTTTCCTGCCGGTGGGCAACCTCCGGCTGAAGCTCGACGCCAACGCGGCCGGGCTGGACACGGCCAACTCGTCGATCCGCGTGGTCGTCCGTTTCGCCCGCTCGTACTTCCTGGGGATCACCCAGGCGACCGGCCAGCCGGTGTTCGGGTACCTGCAGTGCGCCACGTCGGTGCAGATGAGCCAGTACCTGGCGAACCCCAGCGCTCCCATCGAGGTCATCTCGAACGGCGTTCTG
>CAIYGQ010000256.1 GCA_903925745.1 uncultured Actinomycetes bacterium
CAGAACGCCGCGTCCATCGCAGCGTTGTTCCTGACCACCGAGGCCGTCGTCGCCGACGCCCCCGAGCCCGCCGCCGGTGGCGGCATGCCTGGTGGCATGGGGGACATGGACTTCTGAGCCAACGGCGCCCGGCCCCCCGGGTGCGGGTCGGACCAACCGGACGGGCGGCCCTCGGGCCGCCCGTCCCGCGTCCGTCCTCCCTTCGTCGGCCAGACTGCCCGGGTGGATCCGGGCGGGTTGGCGGTGGTCGCACTCACCCTGCTCGCAGGGTTCGGCGCCGGCGTGCTCTCGGCGCTGCTCGGCATCGGCGGTGCGGTCGTCACCACCCCGGCCGTCCGTGCACTGGGCGCCACTCCCATCGACGCAGTGGGATCGACGGTCCCGGCCATCCTGCCGGGCGCCATCGCCGGGACGATCCGCTACGCCCGGGAGGGTCTGGTCGACTGGCGGGCCGCGCTCGGCCTGGGCCTCAGTGGCGCCGTCTTCGCCGTGCTGGGCGCCCTGGCCACCACGCTCGTCGACGCCCGGTTGCTCATGGTGGCCACGGCCGGCCTCATGCTCTGGTCCGGGGTCACGGTCGTGCGGAGCGCTCCGGGACGCCGGGAAGCCACCGCCGCGAACGGTCCCCTCGCCGGGGTGGAGGCGAGCGAGACCGAGGACGCCTTCGCGGACGGGCCCGCTGACGAGGTCCCCAGCCGGCCACCCCACCACCACCCCGGACTCCTCGGGTTGCTCGGCGCGGCCTCGGGCTTCGTCGCCGGACTGCTCGGCGTCGGCGGTGGGATCGTGATGGTGCCGGTGCTCACCGGACCGCTGCGGGCGCCGATGCGCACGGCGGTCGCGTCGAGCCTGGTCGCCGTGGCCATCTTCTCGATCCCGGCACTCGTCGCGCATGCAGCGCTCGGCAACATGGACTGGGCGTTTGCGATCCCGCTCATGCTGGGCGTGGTGCCGGGCGCACGGGTCGGGTCGCGCATCACCGTCGGTTCCTCGGACCGGACGGTCCGGCTCATGTTCGGCGCACTCGTGCTGATCCTGGCGATCGTCTACGGCGCCTCGGAGCTTCGCTCGCTGCTCGGCTGAGGCCACCCGTACACTCCCCGCATGGGTGGCCGCCGGATCGATCGGGTGCTCGCCGCCCGCCTCGGGGTCGACCGAGATGCCGGTACCGTCGCCGGCGAGCATGCCGGTACCGTCGCCGGCGAGCATGCCGGTACCGTCGCCGGCGAGCATGCCGGTACCGTCGCCGGCGAGCATGCCGGTACCGTCGCCGGACGCCGGCCGGAGATGGTGCTGGTCGAGGAACCCCTGGCCATCCGCTTCGGCGACGTCCTCGTCGCCACGACCATGCGGACACCCGGCCACGACTTCGAACTCGCGGCCGGCTGGTGCCTGGCCGAGGGGTTGCTGGGACCCGTCGACGCACCGGCCCGGATCACCGACATCCGGTACTGCGGCACGGGGTCGGCGCTCGACTCGGACTTCAACACCGTGACCGTCACCGCGCCCACCGGTCGTCCGGTGTCCTCGCCTCGGCTGGGCACCATCTCGTCCTCGTGCGGGATCTGTGGCGCCGAGGCCGTCGACGCGCTCGTCGACCGGCTGGCACCGCTGCCGACGACCTCCACGGTGCGCTCCACCACCCTGCTCGGATCGACCGACGCCGTTCGCGGACACCAGCGGCTCTTCGAGTCGACGGGGGGCAGCCACGCCGCGGCGGCGCTCGACGAGACCGGCGAGGTGCTCGTCGTGCGGGAGGACATCGGTCGCCACAACGCCGCCGACCAGGTCGTCGGCCGGCTCCTGCTGGACGGTCGGCTCCCACTGCCGTCGGCGACCCTGTGGATCTCCGGTCGGGCGAGCTTCGAGATGGTGCAGAAGGCGTGGTCGGCGGGATTCGCCGCACTCGTGTCGGTGAGCGCTCCGTCGTCGTTGGCGGTGACCACGGCCGAGCGTGCCGGACTGGTGCTGGCCGGCTTCACGCGCGCCGGCCGGACCACGGTGTACTCGGGGCTCGACCGGGTGGTCGACTGAGGTGGTGGTCCCCGCAGCCCTGCGCGGCCCGCTCCGGAGGGTCGGACTGCACCCCGACCTGTGGGCCGGCCTGTCGCCCAACGGACTGGGCCGACAGAAGCCACACCACTACCGAGACATGTTCCGGATCGCCCGCCAGCACTCGGGCCACCCCCGTCTGGCCTGGGACCTGCTCACCAAGGGGGTGTGCGACGGCTGCGCCCTCGGCGTCGCGGGCCTGCACGACTGGACCATCGAGGGAGTCCACCTGTGCACCACCCGCCTGGAGCTGTTGTCGCTCAACACGGCCGGACCGATGCCCCCGGACGCGCTCGCCGACGTGGCGGCGCTTCGTGACCGTCCGGGCGCCGAGCTGCGGGCCCTCGGTCGCCTGGCGCACCCGATGCGCCGACGTCGCGGCGAGCGCGGCTTCCGTCGAATCGGCTGGGACGAGGCGCTCGACGTCGTGTGCACGGCGATCCGGTCGACCCCGCCCGAACGGACCGCGCTGTACCTGACGTCACGCGGGCTCACGAACGAGACCTACTACGTGGCGGCCAAGGCGGCCCGGGCCGTGGGCGTGGCCAACATCGACTCGGCGGCGCGGGTGTGCCACGCCCCGTCCACGCTGGGCCTGAAGGCGACGATCGGCGTGGCGGCCTCGACCTGTTCGTTGCGCGACGTGATCGAGTCCGACCTGATCGTCCTGTGGGGGACCAACCCGGCCAACAACCAGCCGGTGTTCATGAAGTACCTGGACCAGGCCAAGCGTCGAGGGGCGCAGGTGGTGGTCGTCAACCCGTACCTGGAACCCGGCCTGGAGCGGTACTGGGTACCGTCGTCGCTCGAGTCGGCGGTGTTCGGGACCAGGATCTGCGACCTGCACGTGCCGGTCCGGCCCGGGGGTGACGTGGCGTTCGCGAACGCCGTCCTGCACCGGTTGCACGCCACGGGCCGTGTCGACGACGCGTTCATCTCGGCACACACCGAGGGCTGGGACGAGACCATCGACCACGTCCGGCGGACCCCGATCGATGATCTGGTCGCCGATGCCGGTGTGGAACGCGCCGTCCTCGACGAGTTCTGCGACCGGTACGCGGCGGCCTCCGCCGCCGTGCTCGTCTGGTCGATGGGCATCACCCAGCACACCTTCGGGGTCGACGCCGTCCGCGGCATCGTCAACGTCGGGCTCGCCCGGGGAAACGTCGGACGCAACGGCGCCGGGCTCATGCCGATCCGTGGTCACTCGGGTGTCCAGGGCGGTGCCGAGATGGGCGCCTACGCCACCGCCCTGCCGGGCGGCGTGGACGTCACACCCGCCAACGCCGCGGCCCTCGCCGATCTCTGGGGCTTCCCGGTCCCCGACCGCCCCGGCCTGACCGCTCCCGAGATGCTGGACGCCGCAGGGTCGGGTGGGCTGGACGTCCTCTGGTCCTCGGGGGGCAACTTCCTGGAGGTCCTGCCCGATCCGACGGCGGTGCGGGCCGGCCTGGAGCGGGTCCCGCTCCGGGTCCACCAGGACATCGTGGCGAGCAGCCAGATGCTCGTCGATGGTGACGACGTGGTCATCCTGCCGGTCGCGACGCGCTACGAACAGGAGGGCGGTGGCACGTCGACCACGACGGAACGGCGCGTGGCGTTCTCTCCCGAGATCACGCCCCCGCCGGGTGAGGCCCGGAGCGAGTGGAGGCTCCTCGCCGAGGTGGCGCGCCGGGTCCGACCCGATCTGGTCGACGCGTTCGACTGGGAGGACAACCGGGCCCTGCGGGCCGAGATCGCCCGGATCGTCCCCTCCTACGCCGGCATCGAGCACCTGGAACGGACCGGTGACGCGGTCCAGTGGGGTGGTCGGCACCTGTGCTCCGACGGTCGGTTCCCGACGCCGTCCGGCCGCGCCCGGTTCTCGCCGACCACACCGCCGCAGCGGGCGGTCCCAGCGGGTCGCTTCCTGGTCACCACCCGTCGTGGCAAGCAGTTCAACTCGATGGTGCACGCCGAGGTGGACCCGCTGACCGGTGCGCGGCGTGACGCCGTCCACCTGGACGCCGAGGACGCACTCGAACTCGGGCTCTCGGACGGGGACCCCGTCCTGTTGCGCTCGGACAGCGGTGAGTTCCGAGGCACCGCACACCTCTGCCGGTTGCCGCGCGGGAGCATCCAGGTGCACTGGCCCGAGGGCAACGTGTTGTTGCCGTCCACCCCCGAGCACCGTGAGCCGGGATCACGGATCCCGGACTACCAGGCGGTCGTCGAGGTCGTGCCGCTCGGCCGGTCGGGTGTCGAACCAGCCACTCCGTAGACTCGGCGACATGTCCGACACGCAGCCGTCCGTCCCGTCCGAGGGCACCTCCGTCGTCCACCTGTTCCTCCGGGTCGGGCCCCTGGTCGAGCGGACCGAGGTGCTCGCGGCGTTCGACGCCGCGGTCGGCAGGGGCTCCCAGGTGGTGACGGTCGCCATGCTGGGCCACAAGTCCGACCTCTGCGTCATGGCCCTGTCGCCCGACCAGTGGGACCTGCGCCGCCTGCAGACCGACCTGGTGTCGGCGGGTCTGGAGCTGGTCGACAGCTACGTCTCGTTGACCGAGACCTCGGAGTACGCCCAGGGGATCCCGGACGACATGAAGCAGGCCCGGCTCCACCCGGTGCTCCCGCCCGAGGGGAAGCCGGCCTTCTGCTTCTACCCGATGTCCAAGCGGCGGGAGGCCGGCGCCAACTGGTTCACCCTGCCCTACGACGACCGCAAGGAACTCATGTACGAACACGGGGCGTCGGGTCGGAGGTTCGCCGGTCGGGTCCAGCAGGTCGTCACGGGTTCGACGGGGACCGACGACTACGAGTGGGGTGTGACCCTGTTCTGCGTGCACCCCGACGACGTCAAGGACGTCGTGTACACGATGCGGTTCGACCAGGCCTCGGCCCTGTACGGCGAGTTCGGACCGTTCTACGTGGGCATGGTCGCCGACGCCGGAACGGTGCTCACCGAGATCGGCGTCCCCTGAGCCGACCGGGACGTGCCATCCGGGGCGTCACCAGCCCTGGGTGCCCTCCCCACCCTTGAATGGTCCGACGACGTCGGGGGTGATCCACCCGCCGTAGAAGTCACCGTCGTTGGGGGTGACCTCGTGGTCGCCGACCCGGCACCGGTCGACGCGGTTCGCGTAGAACGCCAGGTGGCCGGCGATCTCCCGGAAGCGGTCGGTCGGTGATGCGTAGGTCCACGCGACGTCGGCGACGACCCGTCGACCGGTGTCGTCGCCGACGACCAGGTCGAGGTACGTCGCCACGCCCTTCCACTCACAGAACGTCACGGTGGGGCTCGGTCGCAGCAGTGTGAGGTCCACGTCCTCGGGTGGGAAGTAGTAGGCAGGGGCCTGTGAGGTCTCGAGCACCCGGTGGCCGCGTGTGGTGGACGCCAGCACGACCGGGGTGCCGTCGGGGCGGAGCACCTCGACCCGGAGCGGACGGTCGACCGGTTCCACCCGCGGGGGTCGGGGGTACTCCCACACGGACTCCTGGCCCGGACCCGGTTCGATCCTGGTGGGACGCACCTCAGCAGGATGCAGCGTGAACGACGACGACGCCCAGTTGCTCGCCCACGGCCGGACGCTGGTGGACGCCGTCCGGGCGGTGTTGCCGGACTGGGTCGACCGTTGCGTCCGCGAACGCTGCGAGGGTGCAGGTGTCCCGGTGGACGACTCGATCCGCGACGCGGCCCGCCGGGCGGGTGCCTCCTGCGCGGCAGAGGTGGGTGACGAGCTCTCGGAGTTGTTGGCGCTCGACCCCGACGACCAGCGGGGCACGCCACTCACCGTGCTGCGCCGGGCGGTCCGCCACCCGACCGAGGTGCTCGCCGAGGCCGGGGTCCCACCGGTCGGTCGGGACGACTTCACCTCCCGTGCGTTCCCCGACGACCCCTACGACCTGACGCCGGCCAGCTTCGATGCCATCGACCCGTCGCTGCGGGAGCCCGGGATCACCTGGGGTGCCGCCCGGGCGCACGTGCACCTGCGCCGCCACGGCGACGGTCAGTCCTGAGGGTCCTCCGGTGCCCGCCGCCAACCGGCGTCGGTGATCGAGCGGGGCTCGAAGAACAGGCAGCCCTCGGGGCAGGCGAACGGGGCGTGGGTGGCCGCATCGACCCGGCACCGCTGGACGATCTCCCCGGACCCGACGGTCCGGCTCGAGTAGTGACGGCAGTCCTCCCGGATGGCCACAGCCGGACGATAGCCGCTCCGATCGACGTAACCGAGACTGTCGCTCGTCGAAACACTGCCGAAACAACGGGTCCCTACGTTGCCGCCACCGACGTGGCGTGGGTCGTCACGCTGCCGTTCACACACAGAGAAAGGGCCAACGACCATGGAAGCTGGTGGCATCGCTTGGGTGCTCGTCTCCTCAGCGCTGGTGTTGTTCATGACACCAGGTCTCGCGCTGTTCTACGGAGGCATGGACCGGAGCCGCAACGTGCTCAACATGTTCATGATGAACTTCTGGTGCCTGCTGATCGTCCCGATCGTCTGGGTGATCGCCGGGTTCTCGCTCGCGTACAGCGGGTCGGGTTCGTTCATCGGGAACCTCGACTGGACGCTGCTGAGCGGACTCGGCATCGACGCCGCCGACGCGGGCGGCGACGGTGGGAAGCTGATCCTGGCGGCGATCTTCCTGGGGATGTTCGCCGTGATCACCCCGGCGCTGATCTCGGGTGCCGTGGCGGACCGCATGAAGTTCTCGGCCTGGGCGGTCTTCGTCCCGGCGTGGATCCTGCTCGTGTACTGCCCCGTGTCGTTCTGGATCTACGGAGGCGTGTGGGGGGACGGCCTCACCGGGTGGCTGGGCGTGCGCGGCTCGCTCGACTTCGCGGGTGGCACGGTCATCCACGTCAACGCCGGCATCGCGGCGCTCGCGGCGGTGCTCGTCCTGGGCAAGCGGAAGGGTTGGCCGAAGGAGGGCCACCCGCCGCACTCCATGCCGTTGGTCATGCTGGGCACCGGCATCCTGTGGTTCGGGTGGTTCGGCTTCAACGCCGGCTCGGCCTTCGACGCCAACGGA
>CAIYGQ010000257.1 GCA_903925745.1 uncultured Actinomycetes bacterium
AGGACGCCACCGCCCAGAGCTTCTCGACCAGCCAGGCCTTCGCCCGCCTCCGGTTCGACGGGATCTCCGACGACAACCTGGTGGACGGTTTCCTGCCGGTGGGCAACCTCCGGCTGAAGCTCGATGCCAACGCGGCCGGGCTGGACACGGCCAACTCGTCGATCCGCGTGGTCGTCCGTTTCGCCCGCTCGTACTTCCTGGGGATCACCGCTGCGACCGGCCAGCCGGTGTTCGGGTACCTGCAGTGCGCCACGTCGGTGCAGATGAGCCAGTACCTGGCGAACCCCAGCGCTCCCATCGAGGTCATCTCGAACGGCGTTCTGTCGGGTGAGGAGGCTCCCGGACAGCCCAGGTGCAAGTGGGTCGACAACACGGGCGGTCCGCCGGCCAACGCGGTGCCTCCGGTGCCCTCCGAGGTGGCGGTGGGCGACCTGACGAGCTGGACCGACACCAGCCTGAGCAGCGACCCGATCAACGGTCAGTCCACCGACCTCCTGGGCCGGGAGCGCGTGCGCCTCGACGTGGTGTTCAACATGGTCGGCGGTTCGGGCAAGTCGGTGGCGGTGGACCACGTCCAGCTGACCGCCACGACCAAGACCCGGGCCGACGGCTCCTACGAGTTCACCACCCCCGAGGCGCCCATCTCGGTGCGCTCCAACCAGTTGCCGCTCAACGCCCCTCCGGCGCTGACACCCCGTCCCGGCGACGCCTCGTTCACCGTGTTCGGCTCGACGGTGGTCCCGGACAACGCCGTGGAGGTCCGCTGGGGATCCGGGTACACCCTCGCCCCCAGCCTCAAGTCCGGCAACACCGGCTACGGCATCTTCAACGGCGGCTCGGTGCCCTCCACGGAGTGCTCGGCGGTGGACCGCACGGCGTGTCGCCCCGGGCTGGTGGCCGGGGCACTGGCCAGCTGGACCACCGAGGCCTCCGGTGACGAGACCGGTGGGGTGACCTGGGACCCGGCGGCGGTGCTGGACCCGGTGGCCACGAGCGGCTCCTACCAGCCCGCCCGCCGCAACGTCTGGCTCCGGGCCTGCGTGGTGACCAGCCCGGGTGGCGACGGCGTGTGGGGCACGGGCGACGACGAGACCCGCAAGCGAGCCAGGGCCGACGTGTCGATCCTGGACCGTTCCGCCAACAAGCAGGCGGCGGTGGGCACCGAGGTGCGGATCGACCGGTTCGGCAACACCAGCCGGGACGACCAGTCCACCCAGATCGCCTCCAGCCAGTGCGGTCTGGGCGCCTACGACGGCTGAGGTCGACCGTTCCTGTGAACCTGAGTGCCTTGACAGGAAGCGATTGGTCCACGAAGCTGTGCTCGCCCTTGGGGGCCACTCGGGCCGAAGCAACAGGTCGGGGTGGGACTGCTAGGCAGTGACAGTGAGGAAAGGGGCACTCCGGGAGATTCCCGGCCATCGCCCGTGACTCTGGAGGGAGCACACCATGGACATGATCAAGCAGCGTGCAGCACGTCGGGGACAGGGCGGCTTCACGCTCATCGAGCTCCTCGTGGCCGTGGCCATCCTGGCCATCCTGGCCGGTGTGGCGGTGTTCGCCGTCGGCAACCTGCGGGGTTCGGCTGACGCCAACGCCTGCAAGACGGAGAAGGACACCTTCATCACGGCCAACGCCGCGGCGGCCACCGCTGGCGGCCTGCCGAGCGCCAACCTGCAGGCGAGCACCGTGACCGTCGCCTCGGGCGTCGTCACAGGCAAGTACTGGCAGATGCCCGACACCTCGGGTGGTGGCACCGGCCCCGTCGTGAAGACCACGCCGGCAGGGTTCACGCTGCCGCCCGGCTGCAGCTGATCCGCATCCGCAGCGCGATCTCGGAGTGGAGGCGGGGCCGGTACCACCGGCCCCGCCTCTGCCGTTTTCGGACCGCATCACCTAACGTGGTGCCCGCCGCCGACCGGAGGGGTCGGTGGCCCGCACACCCGGGTGCCCGAGCACCGGGGGAGGACTGGAGCACCACGTGGCCACAGCGATCGACACCACCGTCCTGGACCCGTTCCTGCGCTACCTGTGGGACACCCAGGCCACCGAC
>CAIYGQ010000258.1 GCA_903925745.1 uncultured Actinomycetes bacterium
CCGGAACGAGTACGAGCGGCGAACCGAGGAAGCCCGCCCACCACGAGTAGGTGCTGTCGGAAGCCACCAGAGCAGCGGACCGTGCCAACCGGGCCAGATCAGTGGCGGCGTCACCCAAAGGTGCGATTTCCGCCCCCTCGAGGTGTGGAACCAACTCGCGGGAACACCAGTTGCGATCGTCAGTGACCACCTCGACTCGGTCCACGCCGACAGCCGCTTGCGCCTGTCCGACGGCTCGTCGGTACCAGCCAACGGGCAGCGTTCGTCCGAGGCCAACGAAGTCGCCCCGCCGGACATGGACTCGAACAACCGGGTCGGGGCGGGAGGCCCCGATGTCGAACCAACGACGGAATCGGTCTCGTGACTGAATGGCGAATCGTTCCTGTTGCCAGTAGCCGATCCACCACGCCGGGACCGGCTCGTCGGGCACGCTCCCCGAAGGTGAGTCATCCACCACGACCACACCGGGACCGACAACTCGTCGGATCCAAGTCCCGACCGAACCGAGCCGACCGCCGGGAGTTGGCCAGCGTCTGTCAGCCGCAATCGGCTGCTCCGAGACCCACGAGCGCATGGGTGCTGGCCCATCGATCGCAATCCCCCTCAGTCGAGAGAGATCGAACGCCACTTCGAGCCCTGAGCGATCCGCCAACCAGAGCCCGAACGCCAGCTGAAAGAGCTGATTGCCCAGCCGACCCTGGATCGCGACAACGTGTCGCTGTCGCCGACTCACGACTTCCCCGTCACGCCGCCACCGGTTCAGCCCTGGAAGGGCCCCAGGTCCATCTGGTCGCGGACCGTCACGACCGGCGGGTTGGTCATCGAGCGCCGCTGCCAGTTGGCGCCGTCCACGACCAGGGTGTGGCCCGAGATGAACCGGGCGTACGGGGAGGCGAGGAACGTGGCGGCCCAGCCGAGTTCCTGGCGTTGGCCGACGCGCAGCGCCGGCTGGCAGACGTCCTTGTCGTGGGTCCGGTCCAGACTCGAGCGGATGTCACCGGTCATGTCCTCGTGTGGCATCAACCCCGGTACCAGGCAGTTGACCTGGATGCCGTAGGGCCCCCACTCCACCGCCAGGGACTGGGTCAGGTTCACCACGCCCGCCTTGGCCGCCGAGGAGTGCGCGAACCCCGGCCCGCCCGTCCAGGCGTAGGAGGCGCCAATGTTCACGATCGAGCCCGGCGTGCCGGCGGCCAGGTGGCGGCGGCCGAACTCACGGGCGCACAGGAACGTCCCGGTCAGCGTGATGTCCACGACCGTCCGCCACGCGTTCGGCGACATGTCCTCGGCCGGCACCGGGAAGTTCGCCGCTGCGTTGTTCACCAGCACACCCGGCGGTCCGAACGCGTCGGTCGCCCGGTCGAACAACCCGGCGACCGAATCGGCATCGCGGATGTCGCAGGAGACGGCCAGCGCCCGGGCCCCGACCGACTCCACCGCCTGGCGGCCGGAGTCCAGGTGCTCGTCCTTGCGGGAGGCGACGACCACGTCCGCGCCGAGTCGGGCGAACTCGGTGGCGATCGCCTTGCCCAGGCCGGTCCCACCGCCCGTCACGACGACGCACGTGCCGTCGAAGGTCCCGGGTCGCAGCGCCGTCTCGCCGACCGGTGGCGGCGGCGGGATCCCCGGCAGGTCGTCGCGTTCGGCCATCAACTCCCCCGGTACCGGGGCGTGCGCCCCTCGTCGCGCGCCGTTCGCATCTCTGCGAAGTCGTCGCTCCGGTTCAGGAACGTCTGGTAGATCAACTCGTCCTCCATCGAGGCACGGACGGCGGGACGCGACAGGTGCGACAGCACCCGGCGCGCCAGTTTGATCGTCACCGCCGGGGCCGCAGCGATCCGCTCGGCCATCTCCCTGGCCGTGTCGTCGAGTTCGTCCCGTGGCACGACCCGCGACACGATCCCGTGGCCGAGCGCCTCCTCGGCCGAGAGCCGACGGCCCGTCAGCACCATGTCCGACACCAGGCCGGGGCCGACGATCTGTTGCAGCACCGCGACCCCACCCGTGTCGGGGATCACACCGTGTCCGACCTCGGGCAGCATGAACCGCGCGTCATCGGCTGCGATCCGCACGTCGCAGAGCAGCGCCCGCTGGAACGAACCGCCGATCGCCCAGCCCTGGATGGCGACGATCACCGGTGCGTCGAGGTCCCAGAGCTGCTGGATGCCACGGATGCCCCGGGTCATCAGCTCGTGGTGGGTGAGCTCGGTCAGGTTCGTGCCGATCGATCCGACGTCACGACCCGAGGACCACGAGCGCCCCTCGCCCCGCCAGACCACCGCGCGGAGGTCCGGACGACCGCGCAGCTCGGCGAGCGCCTCGAACAGCTGCGCGTCCATGTGGTCGTCGAAGGCGTTGTGCTTGTCGGGGTTGTCGTTCGTGATCGTCGCGACGGGGCCGTCGAACTCCAACCGGACCCGTCCGCCTGCGTCTGCCATCCACGGAACCTACCGCCCCCGCCCCACGCGATCCCCCCGGACGCGCCGCTGGTCCGGCCGAACGGCCGGACCAGCGGTCGGGTTGGGGGGTCGGATCGACTCAGTCGCCCGGGGCGGGTGCGGGGGCCGGCGGCTGGGGGCGCGGTCCGCCTCGGCCTCCGGGGCCACGGCCCTCGCCGCGTCCCTGACGACCGTTGTTGACCATGTCCGTGATCCGCTCGGTCGCCGTGGCCAACTTCTGGTCCGCCTGCTCCTGGGTCTGTTCGCCACTCGCGACCTCCTCGTCGAGGTGGGCCTTGAGCTCGGCCACGAGGGCATCGATGACGACCTGCGGATCCACGCCTCGGTCCTGTGCCACCTGGGCGAGCGTCTTCCCGCCACGGAGCTCGGTGACCAGATCCTGTTCCGACATGCCCAGGGCCGTCGCCGTCGCGGTCATGCCCTGCCGGATCGGACCCTGGCCGCCGTGACCGCCGGGCCGACCCGGTCGACCCGGACCATCGGGACCGCCACGGTCGGGGCGGGCGGCGACGAGCGCCTGCGTGACGGCGTCGGCCTGCGCCTGGGTGATGGTGCCGTTGGCGACCAACGGTGCCAACACATCCTGGATCCTCTGCGACGGATCGGGCCGCCCCTGGTCCTCTCGGGGCGGGGTGTCCGCCGGGGGTGCCGGCACGGTGGTCGTCGTGTCGTCCTGGGCGCCCGAGACGCCAGAGGTGCCCAGGCTGAGCCCGGCGATCCCGCCGCCGATCAGCCCGGCGGTCAGACCGCCGGCGACGATCGCCGCCTTGAGGCGACCGGGGCGCCTGCCGGAGCCGGAGGGCTCGACGTGGATCTGGTTGGTGCTGTCGTCGTTCACGGTGTCTCCTGTTCGTGGGGGGGTGTTCCGACGTGACCCACGATGGGGGGTGCAGGTTCCATGGTGCTCAGGACGGGGTGAGAGCAGGGTGAGAACCCGCCGAGCAGGCGCTCAGCCCGGCCGGGATCAGGGCGCCGGCGGCGGGACGGGTGGCGGCACCGGCGGGACGGGGGGCGGCGCCGGCGGCGTGGCCGGGACGATCGGCAGCGTCACCCTGACCATGGCACCACCATCAACTGCGTTCGCCGCCGCCACCGTGCCGCCGTGGGACTCCACCAGGTCCCGCACGATCGCCAGCCCCAGTCCCGAACCGGGCAGGCCACGGGCCGACACGGACCGGTGGAACCGGTCGAAGACGAAGGGCAGGTCGCCGGGTTCGAAGCCCGCGCCGTGGTCGGCCACCACGATCGTGCCCGACTCCACCGTCACGTCGATCGGACCGCCGGTGGTGTCGAACTTCGCGGCGTTGCCCAACAGGTTGGACACGATCCGCTCCAGCGCCCGCGGCCGGCCCGACACCACGGAGTCGTCGGCGGCGACGCACACCTGGCGACCGGTCCGCTGCTCGGCCCGCGCCGCGACACGGCCGATGAGTTCCGCGAGCACGACCGGTTCGATCGGCTCGTCGCTGCGGGCCTCGGTCGCGAGTTCGACGATCTCGTCGACGATCGACGACAGCTCCCGGGTCTCGGACTCCAGGTCGTCGAGCAGACGTCGGCGATCCTCGACCGACAGCTCATCGCCCCGTCGGAGCGCGAACACGTTCGTGCGCAGGCTCGTCAGCGGAGTCCTCAGCTCGTGACCTGCGTCCTGGACGAGCTGCTGCTGGGCGGCCTTCGACCGGGCGAGCGCCGAGAGCATCCCGTTGAAGGACCCACCCAGCCGCGCCGTCTCGGGGCCCCCGACCTCGGGCACCCGCTCGTCGAGCGAACCGGTGGCACCGACCCGCTCGGCGGCCACGGTCAGCCGCTCGAGCGGGCGGGTCAACTGGCGGGCGAGCAGCGCACCGATGGCGGCGGCAGCGGCGGCGACCGCCAGGCCGACCAGAACCGTCCGTGTCCGCAACGCACCCAGCACCCGGTCGACCTCCTCGGTGCTCCGGGCGAGCTGCAGGACCGCCGGAACCCGCAGCCGCGTCGCGAACACCCGGTACTGGATCCCGTCGACCTCCACGGTGGCGAACCCGTCGGGCACACCGGGGTCGGCGAGCATCCGGGTGGTGACCGGCTGGGGGCCGATCCCGGTGCCGGTCACCTCGCGGGGCGGACCATCGAGGGGGACGACCAGCGCCTGGATGTCGGTGCGGGCCCGGAACGCGTCGGGCGGCGGTTCCGGAGCGATCGGACGGCCCGCTTCACCGAGCTGCTGACGGTTGACCTGCTGTCGGAGACGGTTCCGGACCGGTTCGACCGCCGCCTCCAGGGAGCGGTCGACCTCACTGGTGAGCTCCGTCCGCGTGCTCCGGTAGGACGAGACGCCGACGACCACCGTGGCGCCCGTCGACAACAGCACCAGGGCCAGGACGAGCTTCAGGCGCAGGCTCACGCCATCACCCCGTCCGGAGCGTGTAGCCGACACCCCGGACCGTGTGGATGAGCTTCACCTCGTGGCCCTCGTCGACCTTGCGGCGCAGGTAGGAGATGTAGACGGCCAGGTTCTTCGAGTCCGGACCGAAGTCGTACCCCCAGATCTCGTCGTAGATCCGGCTCCGGTCCAGCACCACACCGGCGTTGACCGCCAGCAGCTCCAGCAGGTCGAACTCGGTCTTGGACAACGACAGCTCCCGGCCGGCGCGCCAGACCCGCCGAGCGGCCGGGTCGACCCGGAGGTCGGCCACCTCGATGGCGTCGGTGCCCGGATCCGTCGTCGGTCGCGACCGACGCAACAGGGCCCGCATCCGGGCCAGCAACTCGGCCGGGTCGAACGGCTTCGGCAGGTAGTCGTCGGCGCCGGCGTCCAGGCCGGCCACCCGGTCCGAGGTCTCGGTCCGCGCCGTCAACATGATGATCGGCGTCGTGTCGCCCTCGCTGCGCAGCACACGACACACCGTCACTCCGTCGACACTCGGCATCATCAGGTCCAACACCACCAGGTCGAAGCTCCGGGTGCGGGCCAACTCGAGTGCCGCCGCCCCGTCCTTGGCGGTCTCGGGTTGGTGACCCTCGAGCTGCATCAGCCGCTCCAGTGACTCGCGGATGGCCCGGTCGTCGTCGGCGACGAGCACACGGGCGGGCGCTGCGCCGTTGGCTGGGTGCACCTGCGGGACCTCCTCGGATCGTCTGCCATTGTGCCCGTCCGCAGGTTGGAATCCGGTGAGGACCGCCCGGTTAGCGTCGGAGCGTGGAGCAACCTCCCGGACGCACCCGCCTCCGACGGCCGAGCATCGTCGCCGCACCCCTCCTGATCGTCGCGGTGGCGGCCCTGGGGGTGGCCGTCGCGACCGCGAGCTGGGCGGCATGGACCGAGGCGAACCGGACCGGGCCGTGGTGGCTCTGGGTCGCGCTCCCGGGCGCCGTGGGCGCAGGTGCGCTCCTGCTGGCCCGGGGTTGCTTCGTCGAGGTGCGGACGGCACCCGGGACCGGCCGCGTGCGCGACGTCGTCGCGTGGAGGTGCCGGGTGGAGGTCCCCCTCGACGAGGTCGACCAGGCCCGCGTCCAACGGGGTGCCTGGCGACTGTTCGTCCTGATCCGCCACGACGGCTCGACCGTGGCGCTGCTCGGCAGCTCACCGGCGCAGTGGCCGGCCCGACTCCTGGAGAGCAGCCGGGCCCAGGACGTCGAGGACCTCGAGGTCCTGTTGGGCTGCGGACCGAGCGACGAGGCGGGGATCCCGCCGACGTCGTAGCGTCCGGACGTGGACCAGGCCCCCAGGTCGCCGCAGCCGCGCCGACGTCCCCGCAAGCACGTCCCGACACCCGTCCAGTTGGGCGTCCGACCGTCGACGCTGCTGTGGCGCGGTCTGTTCATCCGCTGCCCGGCCTGCGGTGGGCGCCACGTCTTCCGCAACTGGTTCGCCATGGCGGACCGGTGTCCCACGTGCACCCTCCGCTTCGAACGGGTCGAGGGACACTGGATCGGATCGCTCGGACTCAACACGACGGTCGTGTTCACCGTGATGCTGCTGGTGTTGCTCGGCGGCAGCATCGTGACCTACCCCGACGTCCCCCTCGGTCCCCTGCTCGGCACCGAGATGGCCATCGCCCTGCTCGGACCGGTCGTGTTCTTCCCTCCGTCACGAACCCTGTGGACGGCGACCGACCTGCTCATGCGACCGCTCGACGCCGGAGAGATCGACCCGCGCTTCGTCGTCGTCGACCCCGAACGCGACCGTCGGCCACGAGGCGGCACCTGACGTTCAGCGGCGTTGGAGCCTGCGGGTGAGCGCGACGACACCGAGCGACAACGCCAGCGCGGCAAACCCGGCCAGCACCACCAGGTTGAGCGCCACCTCCCCCAGCGACGCGCCGTCGAAGACGACCGAGGTCAGCGCACTCGTCGCCCACGCCTGGGGAGTGAACACCCGGGCGACCACCTGCATCGCCGCCGGCGCGACCGACAGCGGGAAGAAGCAGCCACCCAGGGCAGCCATGGCGAGGGCGAGTGGGATCCCGAAGGCGACCGCCTGGTCCGGGGTCCGGGCGAGTGCACCCATCAGCACGCCGGCACCGGCCGACACCAGGGCGAACAGGGCGATCACGGCGAGCAGGACGACGGGATCGCCCCAGTCGACTCCGAACGCGACCGCCGACACGACGGCGATCAGGAGTCCCTGACCCAGGGCGATCAACGTTCGCGACGCGGTGACCCCCAGGGTCAACCCGGCGACGCTCACCGGTGCGGTCAGCGCCCGGTCCGCCACGCCGAAGACGCGCATCTCCACCAGCGACGAACCGCCGGCGAGCGAGTTGATGAACATGAACAGGATCATCTGGGACAGCGCCGTGAACGCGAAGCCGGACACGGGGTTGCCTGAACCTCCGACGGTGATGTCCTCGACCTGGCCGCGGGTCAGCTGCCGGACCTGCTCCTGGGCCGCGGCGAGCGCCTGCTGCTGCTCGACCCCGGTGCGGTCCTCGGCGAAGCGGGCGGCGGTGATGACGAGCGCCTGGTTCTCGACCACCGCGTCGAGCATGTTGCGCAGCATGGCCGAGGCCTGGTTGGCCGGATCGAGCTCCAGGCGGACCTCTCCGGTGCCGCCCGACTCGACGGTCGAGGTCAGGCCGGGCGGGATGATGATGCCCGCCTCGATCTCGCCGAGCTGGATGTCGCGGACGACCTGCTGGGCATCGTCGTAGAAGGTCACGTCCAGCGTGTCGGCGCCGCCGACGGCCTCCAGGAGCTGGCCGCCGATCCCGGTGCGCTCACCGGCGACGACCCCCACCCGGACCACCCCCGAATCGGCGGGGAAGGCCACGCCGAGGGCCAGGATCAACACGAACGGCAGCACGACCATGAAGAACAGGGCGACCTTGTCCCGGGCGAGCCGCCGCAGGTCCACCGAGGCGACCGCCGCGGCGATCGACCACGTCGACGGGGGGGACCACCGGCCGCTGCCCGGCTGGACGAGCGGTGAGCGCGGCGGGGCGGTCGGGACGCTCATCCGAACCTCCTGACCATGGAACGCGACCCGATCAGGAGGCCCACGGCGCCGATCGCCACGAGCGCGAGCAGCAGCGGCAGCACCGACCGGAGGTCCTGTCCTCCGGGACCGAGTTCGACGAGGGCGCGCATGGCGATGGCGTTCGGTGTCAGCGAACCGATGGCGCCGACCAGGCCCGGGAACTGGGCGCCGCCGAAGAAGGCCCCGCCGATCACTCCGAACAGGAACGCCATCGCGTTGGTCCAGCCCTCGGCCTGGGCCTCGGTCCGGGACAGCGCCGTGATGATCGCCGACAGTCCGCTCAGTGCGACCACCAACGCCACCAGCACCGTCACGACCTCGACCGGTCGGCCCCATCGGGCACCGAAGGCGACCGTCGACACCCCGTAGACCACCAGCGCCGCCAGCACACCCTGGGCCAGGACCCCGAGCGAGGTCCCGGTGACCAGCGACTGCGGCGAGATGGGCGTCGAGCGGATCCTGGCGAGCGTGCCCTCCCGGTCCTCCCGGACCAGGTTCCGGGCGGCGCTGCCGAGGCCGAGGAACAGGAAGATCGTGAGCGGCCCGAAGTAGAGCGCCGCGTTGAATCCCTGCTGCAGGTCACCGATGTCGACCGTGATCGCCGGGCGGAGCTGCTGGATGTCCGCGAGCGGCGGGACCGCCGCGTCGATCGCGACGACCGTGGACGTGGCGGCCCGGATCAGGTCCGACTGCGACGCGATCTCCCCGGCGATCGCCGTGGCGATCTCGCCGGGGATCGCCCGCTGTGAGTTCCGCACGACCTGCAACGGCACCGGCGACGTGGCGAGCGACGCCTCGTAGCCCGAGGGAATGACCAGGGCTGCGTCGGCCTGCTCGTCGGCCACCGCCTGGCGGGCGTCGGCCACATCGGTGCGCAGCGTGACCGGTCCGTCGTCGAGCTGCTCCGACAGCACGCCGAGCACGCCCTGACTGGTGGGGGTGCGGTCCAGGTCGACCACGGCGATGGTCGCCGACGGACCACCGGCTCCCCCGAAGGCGAGCGCCATGATCAGGCCCAGCACCAGCGGCCCGACGACCGAGGTGAGGATCAACGACCGGCTCTTCAGGCCGCGGCGCAGGTCCTTGCCGGCGACGACGAGCGCCGGTGACGAGCGGCGGGTCCCGACGGTCGTGGCCACGACTCAGTCCCGGAGTGCCTTGCCGGTCAGGTGCAGGAACACCGACTCCAGGTCGGGCTCCACGACCTCCACGCCCTGCACGACGACACCGACCCGTTCGGCGTGCTCGATGATCGGAGCGAGCGCCCGGGCCGGGTCGGCGACCGCGACCTCCACCCGTCCGTCGCCGGCCGAGGTGCGCACGACGACCGGGTCCGGGGTCAACGCGGCGAGCAGTCCACTCGGGTCGCCGTCGACGGACAGGCGGACCACCGGGTGCTGTCCGATGGCGCTGACCAGTTCGCCCTGGGTGCCCTCGGCGACCAGACGGCCTTCGTCGATGACGCCGATGCGGTCGCAGAGCCGCTGGGCCTCCTCCATGTAGTGGGTCGTGTAGAGCACGGCCATGCCGTGTTCCTGCAGCGCGGCGATCCCGTCCAGGATCGACGCCCGGCTCTGTGGATCGACGCCCACCGTCGGCTCGTCGAGCACCAGCAACTGGGGCTGGTGCAGGAGCGCGGCGGCGATGTTGCACCGCCGCTTCATGCCACCCGAGAAGCCCTCGATCCGGTCGCCGGCCCGGTCCTCCAGGGCGACGATCTCCAGGACCTCGTCGACCCGGGTCCGCAGCTCGGTGCGGGTGAGACCCTGCAGCCGGCCGAAGAACCGCAGGTTCTCGCGGGCGGTCAGGTCGGGGTAGAGGGCGATGTCCTGGGGGACCAGCCCCAGATGCTGCTTCGCCTCGCAACGTCCGGTCCGCATGGCGGATCCGCCGACCTCGATGGTGCCGGCGTCCGCGTGGAGCAGGCCGCAGAGCATGGAGATGGTGGTGGTCTTGCCGGCACCGTTCGGGCCGAGCAGGCCGTAGGACTCACCGGCGTGGATCCGGAAGCCGACACCGTCGACCGCCACCCGGTCGCCGTAGGCCTTCCGCAGCCCCTCGCACCGGGCGGTCACCTCCTGCACGCAGGGAGCCTACGCCCCACCCGTCGTCCGACCCGCCCGAACGCCGGCGGATCGACGGGGCTCCCGGCCCGGGGCGTGGGGGATCCGCCCACCACGGGGGGCCTTGTGCCGCGGTCCGGGCCGTTCCTACCCTTGGGGTGCCGGGACGCCTCGGCGTCCGGTCCCGGGAGGACACCCATGCTGCGATCGGCCAGGACACTCACCGCCGCGGCGTTGGCCGCGCTGGTGCTGGCCGCCGGCTGCTCCCGGGTGGAACGGACCGCAGAGGTCGATGGCGGCGGACCCGGTCCGGCCGTCGGGTCCGAGCAGGCCACCGTCGGCGCCCCCGCTGCACCCGGCGCCCAGGTCCGGGGCAGCTCGATCACCCGAAGCGGGTCGACCGCGCCCACTGCGACGGCCGGCGACCCGGCCCTCGCCGACGCGGCCAACCAGCTGCTCAGCCGACTGGCGGGCGACCCGACCCTGTTGCAGGGCGTGCTCGACGGGACGGTGTCGGACCTGGAACGGATCACCGGACTCGACGCCGCGACCCTGCAACGGCTGCGGATCACCCCCGAGTCGATCCGCTCGCTGGCCACGGTCCTGAGCCGGCTCGACCCCTCCACCCTCGCCCAGGTCGCGGCCGGGGGCGGAACGCCCGAGGGCATCAACCGGACCATCCTGCTGCTCGCATCCCAGCTCAGCCCCGAGGTGTTCCGGGCCATCCAGGGCATCGACCCCAGGGTGCTGTCGGTGCTGGCGTCCACCGCGGCGAACGTGGACCCGGCGGTCGCCGACGCGCTGGGCCGGGTGCTCGGAGTGATCGACCCCGACGGGCTCGGTTCGGTGGCCGGCGACCGGACGAGCCTGGGTCTCCTGGCAGT
The DNA here is from genome assembly GCA_903925745.1 of uncultured Actinomycetes bacterium. Taxonomy (GTDB): domain Bacteria; phylum Actinomycetota; class Acidimicrobiia; order Acidimicrobiales; family Microtrichaceae; genus SXMI01. Next base: position 10,865 of record CAIYGQ010000258.1, read on the forward strand.
GTTGTTCGCCGCGGCGCTGCGGATCGATCCGACGACCTTCGAGCAGCTCGGCAACGCGGCCCAGCTCAGTCCGGAGTTCGCGCTCGCCGTCGAGGGCATCCGGACGCTCGCCTCAGGCCTGAGCCTGGAGTTCGTCGCCAACATCAACGAGGCCGTCCGGGTGCTCGGCACCGACCTGGTGAGCGCCCTCGGCGCGATCCTCGGGTTCCTGGGCGACGAGCGCTACAACGACGTGCTCCGCGAGGGCCTGGCCGACCCGGCGGTGGTCCAGGCGGTCATCGCCGTGTCCGCGCTGCTCATCCCGGGGCTCGCAGAGGTCGTCGCACCCGAGGTGTTCGCGAGCGACCCGTCGGCCCGGTTCCTGGCCCTGTCGGCGATCCTCTTCGTCGCCCTCCTGGGCGCCACCGGTGTCGACCTGAGCGGCGCGGGGCTACCGGTCCCCGGGTGAGGCGGGGCCACCGGTCCCTGAGTGAGACGGGGCCACCGGTCCCCGGGTGAGTGGTCCGCCCGGACCGACCGTGCGTCGAGCCGTCACGCGTAGAGCGACTCGATCTCCTCGGCGTACCGGGCGTTGACACCGCGCCGCTTCAGCTTCGACGTCGGCGTCAACAGGTCCGAGTCCGGCAGCCACTCCTCGGTCAGGATCCGCACCTTCTTGACCCGCTCGGCGTTGTTGAAGGTCCTCATCGCCTCCTCGACGCCCTCGTCGATCGCCTGCACCACCTCGGGCAACTCGGCGAACTCCTCCAGGGTGGTGAACTCGATCCCGTTCCGGGCGGCCCAGGCAGGCGCGACCTCTCCGTCGATCACCACGAGCGCCGAGACGTACGGGCGCTGGTCACCGATCGCCATCGCCTGACCGATCAGCGGGTGCGTCTTCAGGGCGGCCTCCAGGTTGGCCGGCGAGATGTTCTTCCCGCCGGCGGTGATGATCAGCTCCTTCTTGCGGTCGACGATGCGGAGGTAGCCGTCCTCGTCGATCTCTCCGATGTCGCCGGTGTGGAGCCAGCCGTCGGCGTCGATCGCCTCGGCGGTCTTCTCGGGGTCGTTCAGGTAACCCTCGAAGACGTGGCCGCCGCGGCAGATGACCTCGCCGTCGTCAGCGATCTCGACCTCGGTGCCCGGGATCGCCCTGCCGACGTAGCCGGGCTTGACCTTGAAGCGCTCGAAGGTCATGGGTCCGGTGTTCTCGCTCATCCCGTACACCTCGGCGAGCGGGATGCCGATCGCCCGGAACCACTCGATCAGCGACGCCGGGATCGGTGCCGCTCCGGTGACGGCCAGCTCGAGTTCGTCCAGGCCGAGGAGCGCCCGCACGAGGGCGAAGTTGGCGGCGTCGAGCTCGTCCAGACGGGCCTGCTCCTCGGGGGTGATCCGCTCCCAGGAGGCCGCATCCCGGAGCGGGATCGCCTCGGTGATCGCGGCGTTGAACGCCTCGGCGTTGTCGGGGTCGGCGGCGAGCATCGCCGTGAGTGACCCGTAGACCTTCTCCCACACCCGGGGGACACCGAAGAGCAGGTTCGGCTTGGTCGGTCCGAGGTGCGCGGTCAGCAGCGACGGGTCAGGACAGGTCGTGACCTCCAACCCGCCGAGCACCATCCCGTAGTGCGACACCATCCGCTCGGCGATGTGGGCCATGGGGAGGTAGGAGATGACCCGCTTGCCGGCGATCTCCTCCTTCGTCCACCCGTAGCAGGGGAGGAACGCGGCGTAGGTCCAGCAGATGTTCCGGTTGGAGATCATCACGCCCTTGGGGTTCCCGGTGGTGCCCGAGGTGTAGATGATCGTGGCCAGGTCCTCGGGTGTCCCCGTCTGCACCTCGCTCGCCAGGTCCACCGGCTCGGCCTCGGTCACCGCCTCGTGGCCGTGCACCCCCTCGGGCAGCTCCTCGGGGGCGACCATGACCACGAGCTGCTCCAGTGACGGGAGCTGGTCGCGGACCTTCAGGAACTTCTCCAGGAACCCGGCGTTCTCGACCACGGCGACCTTGGCCGCACAGTGGCCGACCAGGTACTCGATCTGGTCGGGGGCCGAGGAGTTGTAGATGGACACCGGGGTGGCGCCGAGCGCCAGCACGGCCAGATCCAGCCAGTGGAACTCCGGGATGTTCCGCATCATCAGGACGACCCGGTCCCCCGGGCCGACACCGAGCGAACGGAGCCCACCGGCTGCGACGGCGACCTTGGCGGCCAGCTCGTCGTAGGTCAGCGACTCCCAGTCCTCTCCCGCCATCCAGCGGAGGGCGGTGGCGGAGCCGTGCTCGGCCACGGTGTCCAGGAAGAGCCGGGCCACCGTGACCCCCTCCACCTCGCGGTCGACGTCGGCTGCGGTGATCGTGCTCATGGTCCCCTCGGTGGTCCGGGCGGGTGGTACCCGCCGATCCTGCTGGTTGGGCGGCAGGCTACCGCCACACCCATGCTCGTGCGACGGCGGTCACCGCCGACCACGTCGACCGGCTGTGTCGAACGGCCACGCCGACCGGCCACGTTGACCGGGGGGTGGTCGGGGGCCAGACTCTCACGGCCGGGCGGTTCGGTCCGGCTGACGACGGTGCGAGCAGGTCGCCGCGCCGGACTGCAGGGAACCCGGCCGGGCCGGGTCCGGAGCGACAGGGGAAGCAGATGCCAGAAGCCGTGATCGTCGACGTGGTCCGCACGCCCGGGGGCAAGCGCAACGGTGCGTTGTCGGGGTGGCACCCCGTCGACCTGTCCGCCGAGACGCTGAAGGCGCTCGCCGAGCGCAACAGCCTGGATCCGGCGCTGGTCGACGACGTGATCATGGGCTGCGTCATGCAGGCGGGCGCGCAGGCGCTCAACGTCGGGCGCAACGCCGTGCTCGCCGCCGGGTGGCCCGAGTCGGTGCCGTCCACCACGATCGATCGCCAGTGCGGATCATCCCAGCAGGCCGTCCACTTCGCGGCTCAGGGAGTCATGGCCGGCGCCTACGACGTGGTGGTCGCCGCCGGCGTCGAGGTGATGAGCCTGGTGCCGATGGGCGCCTCGATCGGCTCCAACATCGGCTTCCCCTTCGGTGCCGCTGCGCTGCGCTACCTGGACGTCGAGCTGATCGAGGGCCAGAAGGGTCTGGTCGGACAGGGTGTGTCGGCCGAGATCATCGCCAACGAGTGGGACCTGAGCCGTCAGGACCTGGACGAGTTCGGCGCCCGTTCCCAGGCGCTCGCTGCCCGGGCCCGGGACGAGGGGCGTTTCGACAACGAGCTCGTGCCCGTGAAGTCGAAGATCCGCGACAAGGAGACCGGCGACGTCAAGGAGCTCGACGAGCTGGTGACCGCCGACGAGGGGATCCGGCCCGACACCACGGCGGAGTCGCTCGGCAAGCTGAAGCCTGCGTTCCTGCCTGACGGCAAGGTCACCGCCGGCAACAGCTCGCAGATCACCGACGGCGCCTCGGCGGCCCTCATCATGACCGCCGAGAAGGCAGCCGAGCTCGGCCTGACCCCCCGGGCCCGCTTCCACTCGTTCGCACTCGCCGGTGTCGACCCGGTCCGCATGCTGACCGGCCCGATCCCGTCCACCACCAAGGCACTCGAGCGCGGCGAACTGTCGGTGTCGGACATCGACCACTTCGAGGTCAACGAGGCCTTCGCCTCGGTCGTCCTGGCGTGGGCCAAGGAGCACCAGCCCGACATGGACAAGGTGAACCCGAACGGCGGCGCCATCGCCCTCGGCCACCCGCTCGGGGGCTCGGGCACCAAGCTGCTCGCCACCATGTTGAACGAGCTCGAGCGCACCGGTGGCCGCTACGGCCTCCAGACCATGTGCGAGGGTGGCGGACTGGCGAACGCCACCATCATCGAGCGACTCGGCTGAGGGTCCGCCGTCGTGCGACGGCTCCTGGTCGTGCTCGGGGTGGCCGCCGTGGTCGCGGTCGTCGCTGCGGCGGCCACCGACGCGTCCTTCGTCGGGGTGTTCCTGGCCGTGCTCCTGGGCGCAGCGATCCTGGGCGTGGGCTGGTTCTTCCTGCGGAGCTTCGCGACACCCGCCCCGCCCCCACCCGAACCGGGGACGCTCCGGAAGGTGAAGCTCACCTACCGGTGCCCGGTCTGTGGGGCCGAGGTCCGGATGACGGCGGCCGACACCGAGGATCCAGCACCTCCCCGCCACTGCATGGAGGACATGGAGCTGGTCGCCCCGATCGAGTGAGCCCGGCGGATCGAACCGTCGGCCACTCCGTTCACCGACCCGTCACGCCGCCGTCATCCACAGCCGCCCGGAAGTTGTCCACAGTTGTCCACAGATGGGCCCGATCGTCTGTACTGACAGGGCATCCGCCGCGGCACCCCTGTGGACACAGGTTCCGGCGAGGACCGGTCGTCACCCGAACGTCAGATCCGCAGGAGCCTCAGTGGTACTGCGTGGCGACGATGATGCCGGCCAGGATCGAGCCCAGCCCACCGACCAGGTACCAGCCGTTCCCGCCGTCCTCGGCACCCGGCAGGATCTGCATGTAGTTCAGGATGATCACCAACAGCCCGAGGCCCCAGAGCCCGAACATGAGCACCGGGACCCAGCGGGGACTGGGCCGATGCGCCGGCCGGGATGACGAACTCCGGCCGGACGAGGCACCCGACGGGGTCACCCGGCGACTGACGACCTGACGATCCGGGTCCGCCGAGGACTCTGAGCCCGACGTCGACCCCGAGGTGGCGACACGACGCTTCGCTGGCTTGGCCATGCAACGATGCTAGCCACCGGCGACGGGCCGTCGACCCCGCGCCCGGATCGACGAGCCGCCGACCGAGGGTCGGAACGCCTTGGGTCACGTCCCCGGCCCGCGCGTAGCCTGACGCCGTGTCCGCCCGGATCCTCGTCGTCGACAACTACGACTCGTTCGTCTACAACCTGGTCCAGTACCTGGGCGAGCTCGGCGCGGAGCCCGTGGTCCACCGCGACGACGCGATCACGCTCGACGACGTCGAGGTGATCGACCCCGACGGCATCCTGATCAGCCCGGGGCCGGGGTCGCCGGCCGACGCCGGAGTGTCGAACGAGCTGGTCAAGACGTGGGGTGGGCGGGTGCCGGTGTTCGGCGTGTGCCTCGGCCACCAGTGCATCGGCGAGGTGTTCGGGGGCTCGGTCGTGCGTGCACCCCAGGTCGTGCACGGGAAGACCTCGCAGGTCCACCACGACGGTCGGGGCCTGTTCGCGGGCCTCCCCCAGCCGCTCGAGGCGACCCGCTACCACTCCCTCATCGTCGACCGCGAGTCGGTGCCGGACTGCCTGGAGGTCTCGGCGTGGACCGAGGACGGCCTGGTGATGGGACTCCGGCACCGGGAGCTGCCGGTCGAGGGCGTGCAGTTCCACCCCGAGTCGGTGCTGACCGCCGCCGGCCACGACCTGGTCGGGAACTTCCTCCGCAGCTGCGCCCCGGTGGGCTGAGACCCGGTGGGGTGAGACCCGCCGCCGATCCTCACTCGACGCCGATGACCACCTCGAGGGTGGTCCCGTCGTCGATGCGGGTGCCGACGGGGATGCTCTGCTCGACCACCCGACCGATGAGACGATCACCCGGCGGGAGCCGGCGGGTGCGGACCCGCAGGCTGACGACCCCGTCGGCCACCTGCTCGGCGGTCGCCTGCGACAGGCCGACGAGCGACGGTGCGGTCGCCGAACCACCCCGGCCGCTGACCAGCACATCGACCGGGGTCAGGGGTGGCAGCTGGGTCCCGGGCGGCGGATCGACCCGCAGGATCACGCCCGGCTCGACACCCGAGCGCACCTCCTCGTCGACGTCGCCGAGGCCCAGCCCCGCCCGACCGACCGCCGACATCCCGGGGCCGACCTCCTGTCCGACCACGTCCGGCACGGTCCGCGGCGCCGACCCCGACGAGACACGCAGCACGACCACACCCGAGGATGGTGCCGGCGACCCGGCGACCGGGACCGTGCCGAGCACCTCGCCGGCCGGCACGGTGTCGTCGGCCACGTCGACACGCTCGGTCGTCAGTCCGAGTCGGCCGAGGAGGGCGGTGGCCACCGCCGCCGGAACCCGACCGACCTCGGGGACGACGACCCCGGCCGGACCGTCGCTGACGCGCAGCACCACCTCGCTGCCGACCTCGACCTTCGCCCCCGACCGGGGGGACTGGCTGAACACCTGCCCGGCCGGAACGGTGGAGTTGGCGGTGAAGTCGACGGACACCTCGACCCCGAGTTCCTCGAGCCGCCGCTGGGCCTCCTCGGCGGGAAGGCCGGCCAGCACCGGCAGCACCACCCGGGGTGCCGTGGCGTCGGAACTCGACCTGGCGAACGTGGCCCGCAACCCCAGCACGACCAGAGCGGCGAGGACCACGACCGCCACCACGCCGACCAGCGTGGCGCCGGGGTGCCGACGCAGGTCGACCTCCTCGGCGGGGCCGACCTCCGTCAGGCGGGGAGGTGTGCGGCGACCGAGGGTGAAGCCAACCCGACGTCCGGTCGACCCGCCGTCGCTCCGCGGACGTTCGGTCACGGTCACGGCGCCACCACCAGGGTGACGACCGACGTCGGTCGGCGCTCCGTGCCACCTGCCGGCGACTGCAGGACGACCGTGCCCGGAACGGGCGGCGTCGGTCGACGCCCCGCCCGGATCGCAGCCTGCTCGGCGATCGCCAGTTCGAACGCGTTGGCCGTCACGAGGTTGGCCTCGAAACCCGCGCCCCGGATCGCGGTGGCCGCGGCCTCGGCCGGCAGGTCGACCACCGCCGGCACCGGTGTGGGTGGTGCATCACCGGAGACCACGACGACCACCGGGGCATCCCGATTCGCCGTGGTGCCCGCCGGCGGATCGGTGCCCACCACGGCGCCGGGGGGCAGGTCGGTCGCCGAGGTGCCCTTGACGTCCGCGACCTCGAAGCCGAAGGCGCCGAGGGCGTAGGAGGCGACCGGCAGCGAGCGACCCGACACGTCGGGCACCGGCCGGGGTGCGGGCCCCGAGGAGACCACGAACCGCGCGACGGCGTCACCCTGCACCTCCAGTCCGGGCCCGGGCTCCTGTTCGAGCACGATGCCCACCGGCACGTCCTCGTCGGCGCGATCGACGACCTCGACGGTGACGCCGGCCTCGTCCAGGGGCCGACGGGCCTCGACGATCGGCCGACCGACGGCATCGTCGAGCACGACCCTGACCGCACCGCGACTCACCACGAGCGAGACCGTCGAGCCGGGGTCGAGCCGCGATCCCGGGAGCGGTTCCTGGGCCAGCACCGACCCGCGCGGCACGGTCAGGCTGAACCCGTTGCGGGTCGCGACGACCAGGCCCGCCTCCTCCAGTTCGGCCCGGACCCCGGGGAGCGGAGCGCCGACGACGTCGCCCAGGACGACGGACCGACCCCGGCCGAGCACCAGGTCGACCGGGTTCAGCGTCGGGGCGAACCCGAGTGCCAGCACCACTGCGGTGGCGAGACCGAGCGCGACCGCCACCGGCACCGCACCACGGACGCGACCCATGGCTGTGGCCCCGACGACGTCAGGGGGACGACGTCGAGGACGTGGGGGGCTCGGTCGTGGTGGACGACGAGGTCGTGGCCGTCGCCCGGCCCACGGTGATCCGGACGACGGAGCCCTTCGGGGCCGACGAACCACCGGTTGGCTGCTGCGACATCACCTTGCCGACGTTGGAGTCACCCGGCGAGAGGTCCTGCTCGGTCACCTCGACCTGGAATCCCTTGTCCCGGAGCGACTGCTCGGCCTCGTTGCGCGGATCGCCGACGATGCTCGGGATCTGCACCTGGGCGACGCCGCTCGACAGGATCACGGTCACCGTGGATCCCTTCTCGATCGAGCTGCCGGCGGCCGGGTCCGTCCGGATCACCCGACCCGCTGCGACCTCGTCGCTCGCCTCCTCCTCGGGGCCACCGATCCTGAACCCCGCCGCCTGCAGGGCGGCCTGGGCGGCCGACAGCGACTGACCCGCCACGTTCGGGACCAGTTCCTCTCCGGGGCCCTTCGAGATCCGCAGCTCCACCTCTGAGTCCTTCGAGACCGGGACGCCGGCAGCCGGGTTGGTGGAGATGACCCGACCGGGTTCGGTGTCGCGGTCCTCGATCGAGATCACCTTCGAACGCAGTCCCGCGACCGCGACGATGAACTGGGCCTCGGACTGGGTGCGGCCGACCACGTCGGGCACCGCCACCTGCGCTGGCCCCTGCGACACGACGATCTCGACCGTGGAACCATCGGCCGCCTTGGTGCGCGGTGCCGGATCCTGCGAGATGACCCGACCGGCCTCGATGCTGGGGTTCGCCTGCTCGGTCACCTTGACCTCGAAGCCCTCCGATCGGAGCAGCGACTCGGCCTCGGCCCGCGTCAAGCCGATCGTGGCCGGGACCTCGACGTCCGCGGCGTTCAGGCCGCGTGCGAACCAGAACAGGAGCCCGGCGAGCAGGGCCAGGAGCAGCACCAGGATCCCGATGAACAACCCGGTCCGGGACGCCGGCTCCGGCTCCTCGTCCTGGTCGAGCTCCTCGGCGGCGGCCGCCGGCTGGACGGTCGTCGCGGCCGCTCCGACGCCGGCGGCGACGGCCGGGACCATGGACGCCTCGGCGAAGGTCGTCTCTCCCGAGAGGAAGCGCGCCAGGTCGGCCCGCACGTCCTCGGCCGATGCGTAGCGGTCCAGCGGCTGCTTCTCGAGCAGCTTCATGATGATCGCCTCGAGGCCCACCGGGACGTCGGGGACGATGGTCGACGGACGGACGGGTACGTCCTGCACGTGCTTGTAGGCGATGGCGAGCGGCGTGTCGCCACTGAACGGCGGACGGCCGACGACCATCTCGTAGAGCACGACGCCCAGCGAGTACAGGTCGGCGCGGGCGTCGACCGGCTGCCCCTGGGCCTGTTCCGGCGAGAAGTAGGTCGCCGTCCCCATGACCGAGCCGGTCTGGGTCAGTTCCTCGTCGGCCGACGACATCGCCCGGGCGATGCCGAAGTCGGCGACCTTGGCCTGCCCGCTGGCGGACAACAGGACGTTGCCGGGCTTCACGTCGCGGTGGACGACCCCCCGGGAGTGCGCGAACCCCAACGCAGCGGCGACCTCGGAGGCGATCTCGGCCGCGCGCCGGGGGTGCAACGCCCCGTCCCGGCGGATCAGCTGCGACAGCGACGGCCCGTCCACGTACTCCATCACGATGAAGTAGGTGCCGTCCTGGGTGCCCCAGTCGTAGACCGCGACGATGTTCGGATGCGTCAGTCCCGCCGCCGACTGGGCCTCGCGGCGGAACCGCTCCACGAAGGACGGGTCGACGGCGAACTCGGGAACCAGTTCCTTGACGGCGACCGGTCGGTCGAGCGTCCGGTCCCGGGCCAGGTACACCTGGGCCATGCCACCCCGGGCCAGGTGGCGGTGGATCTCGTACCGGTCGCCGAGCACCCTCGGGTCGTTCTCAGACATGTGGCGCCCAGCGTAGAGGGGTGACGAGTCCGTCCCGTGGCATCGTCACGAGACACCCAGGGCCGAGGCCAGCACGGCTCGGGCCACCGGTCCCGCCGTGCTCCCACCCGTGTCGGAACTGGCACCGCTCAGGTTCTCCACGATCACCGCGACGGCGACCGTCGGCGGCTCACCCGGTGGCCCGCCGAAGGCGATCATCCACCCGTGGGAGCGGGGCGGGGTGGTCCCGAGCTGGGCGGTCCCGGTCTTCGCTCCGACCTCGACACCCGGGATCGCCATGTTGCGGGCGGTGCCGTCATCGACGACCCCGACCATGGCGTTGCGCAGGATCGCCGCGTCGGCCGGGGACATCGCCCGCAGCCAGGTCTCGGGCTCGTAGCGGTCGACGACCGATCCGTCCCGGGCCCGGATCTCGGACATGACGTGGGGCGTGGGCACCTGTCCGTCCGCGGCGATCCCCGCGGCGACGAGCGCCATCTGCAACGGCGTGGCCCGCACGTCGTTCTGGCCGATCGCGGTCTGGGCGAGCCGCGGCGAGTCCTCGTGGACCGGCGCCCGACCCGGGGGACGTTCCACGACGTCGCCGAAGTCCGTCGGGTACACGGACCGGGCCGGATCCGGCAGGTCGATCGGCGGCGTGTCGTTGAAGCCGAACCGCTCCGCCGCGGCGATCATCGGATCCGGTCCCAACTGCTCCACCGCCATCTGCGCGAACGAGCTGTTGCAGGACCGGGCGATGATCACGAACAGGGTCCCACCGCACGGGGTCCCGTCGAAGTTCGAGATGGCCTGGTTGGTCAACGGTGGCGTGTAGGAGGTGACGACCGGGTAGTCGGGTGCGACCTGCGTGACCGTCCCCGACTCCAGGCCGGCGGTCGCCGTGACCATCTTGAACGTCGAGCCGGGGAAGTAGTTCTCCTGGTAGGCCCGGATCAGCAGCGGCTTCTGGGGCACCGCGTCCAGGAACTCCTTGGCCCGCAACGCCTCCTCGGTGTCGTTCGTCGAGAGGACGTTGGGGTCGTAGGACGGCGTCGACCACAGCGCCAGGATCCCGCCGGTCCGGGGGTCGAGCGCCACGACGGCGCCCTCTCGTGTCCCCATGGCGTCCCGCGCGGTCGCCTGGACGTCGAGGCGGACCGTCAGGACGACATCACCCTCACTCGAGGTGTCGGAGAACAGTCCGGTCAGCTCGCGCAGCTTGAGGGCGGTCGTGCGGCCGGCGAGCTCGTCGTTGTAGGTCCGCTCGACTCCGGTCGAGCCGAGGGCGAACGAGAAGTACCCGGTCACGGCGGACAGCAGCTCGCCCTGCGGGTAGACGCGCTGGTAGCGCAGGGTCGCCCGACGCGGGTCGGAGAACGCCGCCAGTTTCCCGTCGGCCGTCAGGATCGACCCGCGCGGTTCGTTGAAGTCGCGCTGCAGCGAGCGGGTGTTCTCGGGCCGGTCGTTCAGGTCACCGGCCTGGACCACCTGCAACTGGTTGAACTTGGCGAAGAGCGCCACGTAACAGATCAGGATGGCGGCACCCAACAGGGCGATCTGTCGTCTCACAGCGCCGCCAGCGGGTCGGGCGCACGGCGGATCGACTGGTCCGAGATCCGCAGCAGCAGGGCGACGAGCACGTAGTTCGCCACGAGCGACGACCCGCCGTACGAGACGAAGGGCAGGGTGACGCCGGTCAACGGCAACAGTCTGGTCACCCCCGCCATGATGATGAACGCCTGGAACGCGATCAGCGAGGTGAGCCCGACGGCGAGCAGCGTGCCGAAGGTCGCGCCGGCGCCCTTGGCGATCCGCAGCCCGCTCCCGGCGAGCAGCAGGAACGCCACCAGGATCGCCGTGGTGCCGAGCAGTCCGAGCTCCTCTCCGATGATGGCGATGATGAAGTCGGTCTCGTCGAACGGGATCCGATCGACGATGCCGAGTCCGGGTCCCACACCGGACGTGCCACCCCACGCCAGGGCGTACGCCGCCTGGATGATCTGGTACCCGGACCCGGAGGGATCGGCCCACGGGTTCAGCCAGATCGACACCCGGTCCTGGACGTGTGAGAACTGCGACCAACTGACGACGGCCCCCACCCCGAACAGGGCGAACCCCGTGACCAGGTAGGCCACGCGGCCAGTGGCCACCCACAGGACGATGATGAACAACAGGAAGAACAACAGCGCCGAACCCAGGTCGCGCTCGAAGACCACGACGAGCAGCGACACCGCCCAGGCCACCAGGACGGGGGCGAACTGCCGGGGGTCCGGCGTGTTGATCGGACCGACCCTGAACGTCGCGACGCTCAGCACCTCCCGCCGCTCGACCAGGTAGCCGGCGAAGAAGATGGCGAGTGCGATCTTGGCGAACTCACCCGGCTGGAAGCTGACCGGCCCGAACGCCACCCAGATGCGCGCGCCGTTGATGTTGCGGCCGAAGACCGGCAGGAGCGGCATCAACAGGAGCAGCACGCCGATGAGCCCGAAGGTGTACCGGAACCGCTGCAGGACCCGGACGTCACGGACCACCAGCAGCGTCACGACGAACGCGGCGATGCCGACGCCCGTCCAGGTCGCCTGCAGTCCGGCCAGCTGCTCGTCAAGCCGGGCGATGAAGACGAAGCCCACGCCGTTCAGGAAGGCCACGAGCGGCAGGACGAGCGGATCCGAGGCGCCGGCCCAACGTCGCACCGCCAGGTGGGCCGCCAGCAGCAGGGCCAGGATCACCCCCAGGAACGGGACGATGTCGACCGGGAGCGACGCGTTCCGCCCCAGGCTGGCGAGCGCGTACGCGCTGATCACCACGATCGCGACCAGGACGAGCAGGCCCAGCTCGGTGGTCCGGCGGCGGGTGGCGATGGCGCGGACGTTCGGCATCGGTGCCCGTGGGCCCGGCGGTGCGGTCGCGGTCACGGGACCGTCACGGGCGGGGGCAGTGGGATCGGCACCGCAGGCGACGGAACCGGGCCGGGCGGGGGAACCGGCACCGGGGGTGGCGCGACCGGGGGCAGCGTCGTCGTGGTCGTCGTGGTGGTCGTGGTCGTGGTGGTCGTCGTGTTGCTGGTCACGAAGCCCGAGGCGGCGGCGACGCTGTCGAACGGCCGGTTCGTCTCGACCGCGAGCCGGCCCCCCTCCTGCAGGTCGTCGAGGGTGAACCCGGTCCGCTCCTCGACCTGGGGGGCGAACCACAACACCCCCCAGGTCTGTCCCCGGTAGACGGCCACCTCCTCGTCCGAGGTCCCCAGGTGGAACCCGCTCCGACCCACGTAGGTGACGGCGACCACCGCCAGACCTGCCACGGCGAGCAACGCCCCGGCGAAGGCCAGGACCCGCCACCAGCTGCGCCCGAGCGCTCCGTCACCGTCGCCCGTGACGATCGGGGCCGACGGTGAGGGCGGCGGGGCACCCGGCGATGCGACGTCGGGGGCGGCCACGGCCTGGGCGGCGCCGTCCACCGCGGGTTCGCCCGGGTTCGATCCAGTCGCGCTCGATCCGCTCGACCCGGTTCCGGTCGGCGCCGTCTCGCCGGGGATCGTCGACTGGGTGTCGCCGTCCTCGGCGGCGAGCGCCACCGCCGGGTCACCCTGCGGTGACCCCGTACCGACGACCGCCAGCACCGTCTCGGTGCGCGGACCGTCGTCCTCGCCGAACAGGTCAACGGCGGGGGTCGACAGACGCCGGTAGCGCTCCACGAGCGGCTCCGGCGACCGGCCCGTGTCGGACACGTCGAGCACCACCGCCGTGATGTTGTCGCGTCCGCCGGCCGCGTCCGCCTCGGCGCAGAGCCGCCGGGCCACGAGCTCCGGGGCGTCGGGCTCGGCGAGCAGTTCCGCGATCCGATCCTCGGCGACCTCGTTGAAGAGTCCGTCGCTGCACAACAACAGCCGGTCACCGTCGGCCGGCCGCAACACCCAGGCGTCCACCGCAACGGCCGCGTCGACGCCGAGCGCGCGGGTCAGGACGTTGCGCTGCGGGTGGACCTCGGCGTCCTCGGGACTGAGCCGGCCCTCCCGCACGAGCGTCTCGACGAGCGAGTGGTCCTCGGTCAGCTGCTCCATGACGCCTGCGGCCAGCAGGTAGACGCGGCTGTCACCGACGTTGAGCACGGCGAGCTCCTCGGCGCCGTCGTGGAGCACCCGACCGACCAGGCACACGGTGGTGCCCATGCCCCGGAGCGTCGGATCCGTCCGGGCGTCATCGAGGACCTGCCGGTTGGCGCGCTGGACGGCGGCGACCAGGTCCTCGAGGGTGCCGGCCGTGGCCGTGTCACCGACGACCCGCACCGTCGTCGCGGACGCCACGGCTCCCCCGCGGTGGCCGCCCATGCCGTCGGCCACGACGACCAGGTCGTCGAGCACCAGGTGGCAGTCCTCGTTCGCCGCCCGCACCTGGCCGACGACGGTTGCGGAGCCGGCCTGGAGCGTCGTCACCGAACCTCCAGCACGACGTTGCCGACCTGGATCCGGTCACCCAACCGCGCCGGCATCTGGCCGACGACGCGCGCCCCGTTGACCCAGGTGCCGTTGGTCGACCCCAGGTCCTCGACGAACACCGCACCGTCACGAACGAAGACCCGGCAGTGGACCTGAGAGACGAAACGCTCGTCGAACACCAGGGAGCACCCGGCGGCACGACCCACCGTGAGCTCCGGACCCAGTCCGAACTCAGCACCGGCTCGGGCGGCTGGTTCGACGGTCACGAGCCGGGTCGGGGACGCGGGCTGCCGACGCGACGAGCGGGTGCGGGCCCGGGCCGCCTTCCCCCTCCCCGTGCGACGACCACCCGCCGGCGTCGGCGCCGCCGCAGGGGCAGCGCCCGTCGCAGCACGAAGCGGTCCCACCTCGGCCCAGACGGCGCGCAGGACGCGGAGGAAGAACAGGTAGACGAGCGCCAGCAGGCAGAGCTTCAGGACGGTCAACAGCTGTTCGGGCACGACGCTCCTACGAGGCCTCGAAGCGGACGACCGTGTTGCCGAACCGGACCTCGTCACCCGGACGCAGCTGGTGCTCGGCGACGCGGACCCCGTTGACCTTCGTGCCGTTCGTGGAACCGAGGTCCACCACGGCGAACCCGTCGCCCGACGGGCGGACCTCGGCGTGGTTACGGCTCACGTTCGGATCCGCGAGCACGACCGTGCAGTCGTCGTGACGGCCGATCGACACGACGTACTCGCCCAATGGCACCCGGTCGCCCGTCGGCAACAGCAGCGACCCGGGCGGGAGTGCCCCGACGCCCTCGACCATCCGGGCGTCCAGTTCGATGGTCCCGCGGGCCACGGCGACATCGTCGACCACCGAGACCTCGACCGGTCCGACGAACACGTAACCCTCGTCGCGGGCGTGCGCCCGGGCCAGTTCCGCCAGCTCCCGGCGGAGCGTCCCGAGCATGCCCTCGAGGGCGTCGGCATCGACCGGTGCGACGGTGAAGTCGAAGCGGTTGGCGACCACGGTGCGGCCGGCGGCGCTCACGACCCGGTGGTCGTCCATCGCCCGCCGGAGCTTGCGTCCGAACTCGGCCGGCTGCAGGTCCGACCGGAAGATCCGGCCGAAGGTGGACTCGACCAGTCGCTCGAGTCGGGCCTCGAACCCCTGCGACGGCATGGCGACCACGATAGCGACGGCTCGCGACCCGACCCCGGCGCTCCCCACGGGGCCGGGCACCCGGCGCCGGTAGAGTCCGGTCCGCACCTGCGGCGCTCCGGTGCACCGGAACGCCGACCGACCCCCGAGGAGCCCCTGTGTACATCGTGATGAACCGGCTCGAGGTCCCGGCCGAGCAGGCCGGGGCGTTCGAGGAGCGCTTCAGCGCCAACATGACCAACACGCTGGCCGGAGTGGCCGGCCTGCACCGCTCGGCGCTGCTGCGACCGCACCGCGATCAGGATCCGTACGTGGCGGTGATGGAGTTCGACTCAGAGGAGTCGTTCCGGGGGTGGCTCGCGTCGGACGCGTTCCGGGCCGCCCACGGCCACGGTCCCCGAAACGGCGGTGACGACGGGGCCGGCGACGGCCCCGGCCCGTCGGTGTCGTCCTACGAGGTCGTCACCGAGGTCACGAATCCGGCCTGACGCCGGGCTGGAGGTTCCCCGGCGCCGTCACCTAGCATGGTCAGTCCACTGGCGCGAGTGGCGGAATTGGCAGACGCGCAGGATTCAGGTTCCTGTGTCCGCAAGGACGTGAGGGTTCAAGTCCCTCCTCGCGCACTCTTCGCCTGGCGGCGGCGACAGGCCTGTCGACGACCTCACGTCCACGACAACGGCCCTTGAAGCCGCCTCCACGATGACCACGCTGATCACGTTCGACTCTGCCGGCGTGATCAGGACCGCGCGACCCGGAGCCTGCGCATTACCCCGGGTCATCGATCCCGAAGCCATCAGGCCAGCGCAACCGACAGCACCCCACCAGGATCCACGTCAGCGGGTCGCCGCGAACGCGATGTCGTCTGGGTGACCTTTGCGAGCCGAGGCCTGGGCGCTGGCCGGCTGCACCTCGAGGCATGGCAACGCCGATCAGGATTGACGGGCGGCGCCGGCGACGATCCGGTCGAGGTTCGTCGCGGTCAACGTCCGTAGCCGGGCCGCCGGCACCTTGGTGACCCAGGTCTGCAGCTCACCGTGGTCGAAGCTCTCGGGGAGCTCGAGCTCGGGCAGCGTCACGTCACCCTGGCGCGCCGAGAACAGGTACACGACGTCGAAGAGCGCCTTGGCGGGTGTCGCGACACCGACACGTGTCCCCGTGGCGCCACCGAACCCCCCGAACAGCCTGGGGTGGATGTGGTGGATGTCGTAGCGGACGCTGGTGGTCTCCACCACCTTCGGCCGGTCCAGCGACACGGCGAACACCTCTCGGGGGATCTGCTCGATCATCTGGTGGCGTGCCAGCGCGCTCCATCCGGAGATGTAGCTCGGGTACGGAGCGGTCAGCACCGGGAGCACGGCCGCCGGGTCCGGGGTGTCGGGCCCGAGGTGCCAGATCCCCGAGCGCACCTTGGTCACCAGACCAGCAGCTGCGAGACGCGACAGCATCTTGGACGCGGCGGGCAGCGACGAGTTCCACGCGACAGAGGCCTCCCCGGTGCTCAGCGCCGGCCGCCCGAGCGCGTGCAGGCGTGCGAGCCGGTCGACGGCGCTCATGGCGCATCATCTGTCGGCTCGGAGTCAGCAGCGACCTGCTCGAGTGCGGCGTGGACCTTCAGGCACATGTCGTCCCACTGCGCTGGGCCGTAGAGCTCGGCGAGCTCGGCGTCGAGGAACGGCGCGACCTCAGTGGTGAAGCTCGAGTACCGGATCTGCAGGGCGCGCTCCGCCGCCGCGGAAGCGTGGGTGGCATCGAGACCTGTGAGGCGATCGCCGCGGGATGCCCGCTGGCGGAACAGCAGCTCGAGGTCGAACACGTCCCGGGCCTTGGTCTCACTACGCATCGCGAGTGCAGCGATCTTCTGGTTGATGGCGGGCGTCTCGAGGTAGTGGAACACCGTCGGCGCCTGGAGCGCATGCGGCATCACGATCGCGTCGGGGACCACCTCGAACTCCGCGCCCCCGTCGTGGGGGCCACGACCCGAGAACTCGACTTTCGTGCGGACCAGGTCGCGGTGGCCCTCTGCTGCGAGCCCCACCTTCCAGCGAAGGGTGGTCTCGGTCTGCTTCGCCAACGACACCTCAGCCAGTTCGATCCCGGAAGCGGCTCCGAGGGTGCTCATCGCCCTGCCCGACAACACCGACTCCACCGTCTTCATGAGCTGCCAGCTCTTCCGTCCAGCGAAGTCGAGGTCGAGGTCGTTGGAGTAGCGGGGGCTACCGAAGAAGTAGCGGAGGTTCGCCCCTCCCTTCAGAACGAACCAGTCGTTCCGGCCGGCACCTCCCAGGACGCGCAGGAACAGCAGGTGGAAGACTTCAATGACCTGCGCCTCGGTCCGCATGGGATCAACGATACCGACTCTTGTCATATACGTCAGCTATCTGTATGGTTACCCCGGGGCTGCGGTCGGCTGGGTCGCTTCAATCGAACCGCCGCCGCGCGCGGGCTATCCGACGAGTGGCCCCAACTCACCTGTCGTCGTTGTCAGTGCCCTGCGGTACGGTCGACGGACCAACTACCAAGAATCCCTGCCGTGTGGTGCACACCCAATGGTCGGACGGCCCCGGTGGCGATTCGCAAGAATCCCTCCTCGCACACTCCTGACCGGCCGGACCCGGCTCAGTCCGCTCACACGCCCAGCCGACCGGACCACACGCTCGAACTCGTGCAGACTGAAGCGGTGTTGGACTGGACCCTCGGGGGAGGGGTACCGGTGTGGAGCTGAACCCACCGACGACCGACCACCGCAGGGACACCGGCCGGGGCCGGATGATCCTGACGGGACTGGTGCTCCTGGGTGCGATCGCTGCGGGCTGCACCGGCGGCGAGTCGACGACGGCGCCTGACGGACCTCCGGACGGGGACCCGGGTACTCCGACCACCGCGCCGCCGGCCATTCCCGTGGTCGACCGGTCGCCCTGGCGCATGCACCACATCGATGGACGGTTCCGGGGTGCGAACGCACTCGGCGCAGCCGACGTCGACGGCGACGGCCGACGCGACTACGTCACCAACTACGAGTTCGACCAGCGGTGGATCCTCGCACTGCACCCGGGCGACGGCGCCGCCGTGCGTTCGTCGTGGCCGACCGTCGAGATCTGGCGACCCGACCAGCTCGTCGAGGGCAGCGGGAAGAACCCCGAGAGCACCGCGCTCGGTGACTTCGACGGTGACGGCAACGTCGACGCCGCCGGAGCCCACGGCTTCTCGGACCTGCCCCAGTTCGAGGGCAGCGCGCCCGGGGTCCACGTCGTGTGGGGCCCCGAGGCAGCCGCGGTCCGGGACCCGTCGGCCTGGACCGACGCCGGCTGGATCCCGGTCACCGTCGACCTGGGCCACCCCCACTGGATCTCCGCGCACGACGTGAACGCCGATGGACTGACCGACATCGTCTACGGGGGTCGGCGACACGGCGGCGCCGGGGGGTACGACATGGAGGACCTGGAGGGCGGCAACGGCAGCCTGACCGGGATCTCGTGGCTCGAGGCGCCCGCCGACCCCGCCGCCCGCCGGGACCTGGCGGCGTGGCGGTTGCACCGCATCGACGCCACCACCCCGTCGGGTCACGGATTCGTCTTCGCTGACCTGGACGGCGACGGCGACGACGACCTGGTCGACGCCAACGCCGACTTCGACACGCCACAGGACCAGGAGGCGGTGTACTTCTACGAGCACCCGGGCGGCGACGGGCCGGAGGTGCGCGGCGAGTGGCGGCGGACCCTGCTCCCGACCACCTCGGACTTCCACGCCAAGCCATCGGTGGCCGTCGGCGACCTGGACCGGGACGGCGACCCCGACATCGTCACCCAGACCGCCCGGCACCTGGTCGTGTTCCGCAACAGCGGCGAACGCCCACTCCGCTTCGAGACCGTCGAGATCCCCAAGCCGCCCCAGATCGCCCAGCTGTCACGACCCGTCCGACTGGCCGACATCGACCGCGACGGCGACCTGGACGTCGTCGGGATGCTGGTCCACGAGGACGGCGACCTGCCTGCGGACAAGGCCGCGGCCTACGTCCTGTTGAACGAGGGTCGCCCCTTCGAGGCGGACGGCTGGCAGCTGCTCCCCGTCAAGTGGGGCTCCGGCGTGACGATGCTGATCCCGGGTTTCGGCGAGAAGTGGGACCAGGTCGACGTCACCGACGTCGACGGCGACGGCGACCTGGACATCGTCGCGAACTGCGAGGAGTGGTGGGCGGAACCCCGCGGCGAGGTCGCACCCTTCTACACACCCGGACTCTCGACCACGTCGGTGGCGGTGGTGTGGTTCGAGAACCGCATCGGAGAGGAACCGGCCGACGCCGAGGAGGCCGCCGGACGGGTGGCCGTCCAGGCCGAGGAGCCGACCGAGGCGCTCGACTCGACGTGGGTGGAACGGGCACCGGTGCGCGGCGACGACAGCGGCACCGTGGCGGTCCAGGCCCTCAACGGCCTGGCCCCCGAGGCCGGGACGCTGCCACCGGACGGGACGGCCGGATCACGCCACGGCGTGCAGGTCGCCGGCGGCGACTACATCCTCTGGGCCCGCGTGTGGTCACCGTCCGCGTGGTCATCATCTCTCGGTGGCGACGCCAGCGACTCCGTGTGGATCAGCATCGACGGAGGCCCGCCCGCCCTCCTCGGCGACGCACCCGGCGGTCCGGACGACCAGTGGACGTGGGTCCGGTCGCCCGAGCCCGTGACGCTCGGCCCCGGTCGCCACGACCTGACGCTCCGGGTCCGCGAACGCGGGGTCGCGGTCGACCGGATCGAGCTGCTCGCCGACCCGGCGGCGGTGCCCGAAGACTGACCGGTCGCGGCCCCTGCCGATCCGGCGGGTCCGCCGGGGCGACGGCATGGCTTGACAGCACCGCTGAGGTCGGGTCGAGTGCAGCGGTGCACGTCTCGATGACGATCCCCACCGACGACCTGGGCTCGGCCCGGTCGGTCTACCGGGAACTGGAGGAGCTCGGCTACGACCGTGCGTTCTCGTTCGAGGCGAAGCACGACCCGTTCCTGCCGCTCGCCGTCGCCGCCGAGCACACCGAGCGCCTCGGCCTGGGCACCGCCGTCGCGATCGCCTTCGCCCGATCGCCCATGACGATCGCCAACGCGGCCTGGGACCTGCAGGCCCTGACCGGTGGCCGGTTCACCCTGGGACTCGGATCCCAGATCCGGCCGCACATCGAACAGCGATTCTCCATGCCGTGGTCGAGGCCGGTCGACCGGATGCGCGAACTGATCCTGGCGGTGCGGTCGATCTGGTCCGCCTGGCAGGACGGGACACCACTCGACTTCGACGGCGACTTCTACACCCACACCCGGATGGTCCCGGCGTTCGACCCCGGCCCGATCAACGCCCGGCCAGCGATCCTGCTCGGCGGTGTCGGTCCCGCCATGACAGCCGTCGCCGGTGAGGTCGCCGACGGGCTGATCGTGCACCCGGTCAACAGTCGACGATCGCTGCAGGAACTGACCGTCCCCGCGCTCGCAACCGGTGCGGCCCGAGCAGGGCGGGGCGTCGACGAACTCGAGCTCGTCTGCGTCACGATCGTCGTGACCGGCCGCGACGAGGAGGAGTTCAACCGCAGCCTGGAGGCGGTCCGGACCCAGCTCGCGTTCTACGGCACGACCCCGGCCTACCAGCCCGTGTTCGCACTGCACGGCTACGGCGACCTGCACGACGAGCTCCGGCGGCTCGCCCGCGACGGCCGGTGGGACGACATGGGTCGCCTGATCGACGACGACCTGATCCGGACGATCGCCGTCGTCGGCGAACCGCACCGGATCGCACCGGCGATCCGGGCTCGGCTCGACGGGATCTCGGAGTCCGTGAGCCTGGTCAACAACCGGGCGCCGGATCCACAGCACCTGGCCGAGGTCGTCGCCGACCTGCACGCCGAGCCCTGATCCGCAGGCCCCTCGCCTACATTCACGGCGTGACGAACCGCCCCACCGCCCCGCACGCGCCGCCGTCACCGACCGGCAGGAGGGCACTGGTCGCAGTGGCGTTGATCACCACCGCGTTGATCGCCGCCTCGTGCTCCAGCGGGGGAGAGGGGTCCACTCCGGCCGCCCCCGACGCGGCGGCGTCGGTGACGGTGCCCGACACCCCGGGATCCTGTGACCCCGTCGACCCGACCGCCTGCCTGCTCCCGTGGCCCAACGACCGGTTCACAACCGCGGACGACACCCGCCCCACCGGCCGCCGGCTCGACCTGCCGCCCGAGGGCATGCCGGTCAACACCTCGGGCGTCGCGGTCGACCCGTCGGAGTGGAACCGCAACGACGGGTTCTCGCCGGCGTCGATCGGCCTGGTCGTCGTGCCGGGCGTCGACCCGGCCGCCTCGGGACTGGCACCACAGACCGACATCGCCGCATCGCTGCAGCCCGGCTCGCCGCTCAGCGTCGTCGACGTCGACACCGCCGAACGCATCCCGGCCTGGGCCGAGCTCGACACGAACGTGACCGACCCCACCAAACGGCCGCTCCGGATCATTCCGGCGACGTCGCTGAAGGAGGGCCACCGCTACGCCATCGGGCTCAGTGGACTTCGACGCGTCGACGGCAGCGGAATCGAGCCGACCGACGCCATGGCGGCACTCCTGGCCCGACCCGACGCCGACCAGCAGCGGTGGCTCGAGGCGCTGCGGACCGCCGGCGTCGACACCGCCACCCTCGACGTGGCATGGGCGTTCACCGTCGCCTCCGCCGACTCACTGTCGGGCCGCCTGCGCACCATGTGGGACGAGACCAGGGCCGAGCTCGGTGATGGCGCACCGCCGTTCCAGGTCACCTCGGTCCTCGACCAGGGCCCGGTCCGGCTCGTGCAGGGCACCTACCAGATGCCCAAGTACCTGACCGGAACCGGCGAGACCGGGAGTGTCCTCAACAACGCCGACAGCCCCACCGGGACGCCGACCCGCGACGGAACGATGGCGAACCCGTTCCTGTGCGCCGTGCCCGCGCAGGCCACCGGGCCCGCGCCGTTCGTCGTCTACGGACACGGCCTGCTCGGTTCCAGGACCGAGGCGCTCGACATCGGGTCGCTCGGCGCCGCCAACGGAGTCGGGTTCTGCGCCGTCGACTGGCTCGGGATGAGCGACGCCGACATCCCGACGATCGGATCCGAGCTGACCGACCTGAACCTGTTCCGAACGCAGCCCGACCGGATGCAACAGGGCCACCTGGGCTTCCTGCTGCTCGGTCGACTGCTCGCCTCGCCGCAGGGGTTCGTCACCGACCCGGCGTTCCAGACCGCCTCGGGCGGACCAGCGGTCGACGCCGAGCAGCTCTCGTTCCTGGGAGCGAGCCAAGGGGGGATCCTGGGTGGCGCACCGTCCGCACTGACCGACGACTGGGACGCGACCGTCCTCGCCGTCGGCGGCCTCGGCTACAACCTGCTGCTCAACCGCAGCGTCAACTTCGACCGCTTCCTGCCGGTGCTGGCCTCGGCCTACCCCGACCAGCTGACGCAGTCGCTGGGCGTCGAGATGATCCAGGGCCTCTGGGACCGCGGCGAGAACAGCGCCTACGCCCAGCACCTCACCCGGGACCCGTACCCGTCACGGACCGAACCACAGCGCGTCATGCTCCTCGAGGCCTTCGGGGACCACCAGGTCGCCAACCTCAGCACCGAGAAGCTGGCCAGGACCCTCGGGGTGCCGCGGCTGGCGCCCACCCTGGCCGACGGACGGTCACCTGACGTCGAGCCGTTCGCGCTGATCGAGCCGATCCCATCGCTGCCGTGGCCCGGGGACGCCCTGGTCGTGTGGGACTTCGGTGCCGACGCACCACCCATCGGGCCCACCCCGCCCCGGGCGGGCGAGGATCCCCACGGGAAGCTGGCCGAGGTCCCCCAGGCGTTGGCGCTCCTGTTGTCGTTCATCCGACCGGGGGGACAGGTGGTCGACGTGTGCGGCGGCTCGCCCTGCACCACGCCAGGCTGATGGGCCGACACACAGGGAATCCGCGCGCTATCCACAGACCGACCGATAGGGTCGACGTCGACCATCCGCCCAAGGAGCACGCATGAACCTCGAATCCCCTCGGACCGCCTTCGCCGCTGCTGCCGCCGGCGTCGGAATCATCGGACTCGTCACCGGCTGCGGCGGATCTGACACGACGACCACCACGACGGCCACCTCCACAACCACCGAGGCCACCACCACGACGGCCGCGGCGTCCGGCGGGACGACGGCCGGATCGACCTCGGGGACCCTGCCCCCGGCGCCCAGCGGATCGGTCGAGCTCCAGAACGAGAACTCCAACGGGATCCTCTACCAGCGCTGGTCGAACTCCAGCGCCACGCCCCAGCAGATCATCTCCGAGTACCAGACCGCGCTGGAGGCCGACGGCTACACCGTCACCGACACCGGTGGCGGCGGCGGAGGATGGGGGAAGTGGGGCGGCGCTGGCGCCGGCCTCAATGCGTCCCGTTCGGGGTCCTTCGTCTCGGTGCAGGCTGGGGGTCAGACCGGCCAGCCCGTGTTCTTCGAGGTCTGCCAGGGCGCAAACCAGCAGGCCACCGACGAGTGCGAGAACCAGAGCGACGGCCCGGACAGCAACTCCCAGGGAAGCTGAATCCGTCGACACCTCCCGCCTCGCCGGGTCCACCCGGTCCGAGCGGTGGGATCGCCCGGGCCGAGCGGTGGTTCCGGGCCATGGGCACCGACTGCCACGTCGTCGTCCGGGCGACCCCGGCGACCGACGGGACCGACGCCGCTGCGCTCGCCGAACGCGGCGAACAGCGGGTGGCCGACCTCGAATCACTCTGGTCGCGGTTCGTCCCCACGAGCGACACCTCACGTCTCAACGCCGCCGGCGGATCACCCGTCGCCGTCGACCAGTCGACGATCGACCTGCTCCGCCGTGCCGATGAGGCCCGCAGCGCGACCCGCGGCTGGTTCGACCCGTTTCTGGGGGCGGCGCTCGTCGAACTGGGCTACGACCGCACCTTCGAGGACGTCGCCGACCCGGGCCGGGGTGCCGGCCCGGACGAGCCCTCCACCAACGGGCCGTCGCAGCTCGAGCGGCCGGCGATCGGCGAACCCCTCCGCACGCCGTCGCCCCTCGGACTCGACGACGCCGCCCGCACCGCGTCGCTGCGCGGTGGGGTGGCGTTCGATCCGGGTGGGATCGGCAAGGGCCACGCCGCCGACGTCGTCTCGGCCGAACTGATCCGGGCCGGCGCCGTCGGCGTGCTCGTCAACCTGGGCGGAGACCTCCGGGTCCGGGGGTCCAACGACGCCGACTCGTGGAGGATCGACGTCCGCAACCCGTTCGACGAGTCGCTCGACCCGGTCGTCGAGGTCGGCCTGGTCGATGCCGGCCTCGCGACCAGTTCGCCACTCAAGCGCCGCTGGCACACCCCGGACGGACGCGCCGCCCACCACATCCTGGACCCCCGGAACGCGGCGCCGGCAGTGATCGAACTGGCGGCCATCACCGTGGTGGCTCCCGACGCGGCGACCGCCGAGATGCTGACGACCGCCGTCGCGCTGGCCGGGCCGGTGCACGGCGCCGCCCTGTTGAGCCACCACCGGGCGCAGGCCTGGGCGGTGGCCCTGGACGGGCGGGTCGGCCCGGTGTGACCAGCGGATCCGGCCGGCAGGCGGTCGATCAGGCGACGGGGATCCTGGCGGCGACGGGGAGCGCGCCCGTCGTCAGAGCGGTGACCTTGCTCCCGCAGGTGCTCACGGTGCGGGAGTCGGTGCACCAGTAGGCGGCCGTGCGGGTGCCCGTGGCGAGGTCCCGGGCCCAGTTCGACTCGAAGTCACGGAGCCGGGAGACCTGGGTGCTGTTCGGCGTGCAGCCGGCGGCGACGTTGCCGACGAGGTCCCCGTTCTCCCCCTCCACATCGGTGTGGCACGAGCCCCCGTACGGCACGGCGAGCACGAAGCCCGTCCAGACGAGCTGGATCCCGACGAAGGTGTTGGGCAGGTCCCGCAGGGCGCCGAAGGAGTTGTTGAACAGGTTGATCGCCGACGGCCGGGCGGCCACCGACAGCACCGGACGGGTGCCTCCGGCCGCGATCGCCTGCAGGTTCGCGCTGAAGCCGTCCTGGGCGACGGGGTCCGACAGGATCGCTCCGCGAAGTCCGGCGTAGCCAACCGAGGCCAGACGGGCACCGACGACGCTGGCGAAGTGACCGCCGGCCGAGTGGCCGCCGACGATGTAGTTGGTCGGGAGCGGTCGACCGGCCGGTGGCGTGATGGAGCGCGACGCGAGCGCACTCCCCAGCGCGTTGCCGAGCGCAGGGTTGCCACCGCTCATGTCCGCATTCAGGCAGAGCACCATGACTCCGGTCTGGACGATCGCCTTGGCGGTGTTCCGCAGGTTGCCGCACCCCCGGGAGAATCCGTGCTGGAGGAGCATCAGCGCCGAGGCCGTCCCGTTGGGCAGGTACCAGTCGGCGTTGTAGGACGCGCCGTTGATGACGATGGTGCCGTTGATGCACCGCGCCGAGGTCGACGAGAAGCTCCCGCAGGCCACGTTGGCGGCCGCCGAACCCTGTCCCGCAACGCCCAGGCCGACGACGGCGACGGCGAGCACGGTGACGGCAGCGACGAGGCGGTGCCGAAGGTTCGCGGTGTTGGTCCGGGATCGGTCTCCGACGGAACCGGCAACGATCTGGTGGCGCATGGGGCCCTCACTTCCTGGCGCGGGATGAACACTGTTCACTGACGGGCCCACACTAGCCGAACAGCGTTCATCAGTGCCGCCGAGCGCTCCGGGACGCGTTCTGTGGCTCCAGGACGCGACCCGTGTAGCGCGCGCGACCCCTATGTCGGAAGTGGGGGTGGGGGTCAGGCGGCGCCGACGGCCCGGCGGAGCGCGTCATTGGCGTCGGCCGGCAGCGCCCCGAGCGGCGTCGCCACCTCGGCCACGGTCGGGCCGACCCGCTCGGCGATCGGTGCCAGCGCGTCCAGATCGAAGCCGTAGAGCGCGGCGGCGTTCGCCGCCACCAACCGGTGCACCTGCGCCGGGTCCATGTCACCGAACAGCGCCCGCAGGCCCTCGACGGTGAACGGGTGCGTGCCCTCGTCGTGCGGGTAGTCGCTGCCCCACATGAACCGGTCCTCACCCAGCACGTCGAGCGCCCGAAGGTCGCCCGGCGACGGCTGGCTCACTCCCATCCACACGTTCCGCCGCACGTACTCCGTCGCCGACAGCGGCAGCACCGCGTCCTCGGCGAATCGCAGCTCTCCGGTGGCGCCGGTCGCCCGGATCGTCTCGAGCACCGTGTCGAGCCGCTCGACCAGCGGCACGATCCACTCGGCCCCCGACTCGGTGATCACGAACTTCAGGTCCGGATGCCGCTCGAATGCACCCGAGAGCATCATGTGCACGAGTGGACGCTGCGCGTAGAACGGCACCTCGACCAGGTACAGGAGCAACGAGAAGGCGTGCGCCCCGTAGTCCGGCAGGCCAGTCCCACCGTGCACGTTCACCGGCAGCCCCAGCGACTCGAGTTCCGCCCAGAGCGGCTCGTAGTCAGGGTGGTACAGCGGCTTCACCCACGTGCAGTCCGGCGGCACGTTCGGGAGGAGCACACCACCACGCAGCCCGTGCTCAGCGATCCAACGCGCGTCCTCGATCGCGTCGTCGACGTCGTTGACGAAGATCTGGCCGATGCCGGCCCGCTGGTCCGGATACCGGTCGCACCAATCGACCAGCCACCGGTTGTGCGCCTGGATCCCGGCCCGGCGCAGCTCGTAGTCCTCGGGTGGCGGCGGTCCGGCGAAGAGGACGAAGCTCGGGAAGAACGGTGGGATCGTGTTCGGGAACACGACCTCGGCGACGACGCCGTCGGCCTCCTGCTGGGAGATCCGCAGCTCGTCGTCCCAGTTGCGCAGCTTGCGCTGGTCACCCAGGTCCCGGAACGGGTTGCGGTAGCCGCCTCGCCACTCGTCGAAGCGTTCGCGGAACGCCGGGTCGAGGTACTCCCGGTACTGGTCATGGCTCCCACCGGCGTGGCAGTCGGCCGAGATCAGCGTGTAGTGGTCGGTGGGTGCGAACGGCACGTGCGCCACGGTGAACCTCCGGGTCCGGGTCGGTGGGCTGGAGCGTACCGCCGGAGGTTCGCGCCGACCCATGTGCGACGGCCGGGTTCGACGACCACACC
>CAIYGQ010000259.1 GCA_903925745.1 uncultured Actinomycetes bacterium
CCCGTGAAGGCCCAACGGTTTTCAAGACCGTCGCATTCGTCCGCTCTGCCATCCCTCCCGGTGCCGTCCGCCCGGCGAACGGCCTCACCGTTCGCCGGACGCTCGGCTCACGGCGTCGGTGCCCCGCTCCCGACCCCGCCGGTGCGACAGCCCAGGTAGGCGATCACGCCGGCCTGGTCAGGGTTCTCCGGCGGCACCCAGTCGCCCAGGTCCCGCCACTCGAAGGTGCCGTCGACGTCGCACACACCCCAGAACGCAAACGGCATCGTGGCCCGGTCACCGGCCGGGTCGAGTTCGACCGGACCGCTGATGCCCTGGTGGCCGGACGCTGCCGCGGCGAAGGCCTGACGCAGCTGGGCTCCCGACGCGTCGAGGCGTTCCTTCTGGAGCGCGGCGACGACGATGACCAGCGCATCGAACGCCGCGTAGGCGAGCGGGTCGGGGTCGGCCGACGCCGCTCGCAACGCCTCGGGCGCCGGGGCCGCATCACCCGAGATCGTCGGCAGCGGACTCGGGTAGCCGAGGGCCGGTCCGGCGGCGAACGCCGCGGCGGCGGTGTCACTGATCAACGACTCGGCCCGGGCCGAGCCGTCGCCGCCGTAGAACGGGGTGTTGGACAACCCCTCGATCGTCGACGCAGCGGCGAGGATGTCGGACACCTCGGCGAAGCCCGCCAGGTAGACGACGACCTCCTCCTCTCCGTCGGCTCCGGCCACCGCATCCGCGATCTGCTGGGCGACGGCGGCGTAGTCGGCACCCTCGGTCGGGTAGACGACCGTTCCGGGGACGACCGAACCGCCGCGTGCCGTCACCGTGGCCGACACGGCGTTGCTCAGTCCGGCGTTGCCGGCATCGTCGCGGTGGGCCAGCACCACCTTCCGGGGACCGGGGTTGACCATGATCAGGTCGCCGGACGCCACCCCCTCGACCTGGTCGGTCGGCACCATCCGGTAGAGGGCGTCGTCGGGAATGGCGAGCGTCGACGCGGTGCTGCCCTGGCTGATCACGAGCATCCCCTGCTCGTCGGCGAACGACAGCACCTCCTCGGCCTCGGACGACGTCTGCGGTCCGATCACCGTGGTGACGCCGGCCTCCCGCAGGCTCTGGATCTCCTTCAGAGCCGTCGCCGGGTCGCCGCCGGTGTCGCGGACGTCCAGGGTGACCTCGACGCCCTGCGACGCCACCTGGTCGACCGCCGCCTCGAGCGCCACCTTGGAGGCGTTGCCGAGGGTCGAACCATCACCGGTCAGGTCCAACAGGGCACCGATCGTGACGGCACCCCGGGGTGACCCGCCGGGAGCCGCCGCCGTGGTGCTCGACGAACCGGAGTCGTCGGTGCCACAGCCGGCCGCCACGAGACAGATGGCGGCCACGAGTGCGATGGGGGTGAGCAGGCGTCGCATCCGGTCAGGCTAGGGGACCGCGCCGTCGGATCGACGCCAGTCGCTCAGCGGACCTGGTCACGCAGCGCCCGGACCCACTCGTCGGCGCGTCGACGCGCGTCCGACACCTCGTCCCGGCGATCCGGGGCGGCCGTGCCCGCCGCCGGGTACGAGCCCAGGAACCTCACGTCGGCCTGTGTGGCCTTGAGCGAGCGGAGGCAGTCGGCGACGACCTCGTCGGCGACGTGGCCGTCGAGTTCCAACAGGAAGCAGTACTCGCCGAGCGAGGTCTTGGTCGGGCGGCTCAGGAGCAGCGTC
Source organism: uncultured Actinomycetes bacterium (assembly GCA_903925745.1). Classification (GTDB taxonomy): domain Bacteria; phylum Actinomycetota; class Acidimicrobiia; order Acidimicrobiales; family Microtrichaceae; genus SXMI01. The sequence continues at coordinate 1,701 of CAIYGQ010000259.1, forward strand.
AGGTTGATCGAGCGCGCCGCGAACTCCTGCAGGATCGACAGGAGCGAACCGGGTCGGTCCGCCTGCTGGAACACGACGATGGACGTCTTGTCGTGGCCGGTGGGGCGCGGGACGCCGTCGCGCGCGACGACCACGAACCGGGTGCGGTTCTCCTCGTGCGACTCGATCTCCCGGGCGAGCACCTCGAGTCCGTACACCTCGGCCGCCCGAAGGTTGGCGATGGCCGCCAGGTCGCCCGCCTCGGAATCGGCACAGATCCCAGCGGCCTCGGCCGTGGAGTTGGCGGCGACGGCGGTGACGCCCGGCAGGTTCGTCCGCAGCCAGTCACGGCACTGGGCGGTGGCCACCGGGATCGAACAGACCCGGCGCACGGCCGCCAGCGCCGTGCCCGGTCGCGCCAGCAGGTGGAGCGACACCGGCTCCACGAGCTCGCGTTGGATCGCCAGGTCGACGTCGAAGGCCAGCGTGTCGATCGTCGCGTTGACGGTGCCCTCGATGGCGTTCTCGATCGGCACCACCCCCACCTCGGCGGCGCCCTCGTGGACGGCGAAGAGCACTTCGGCCATCGACGGGTACGGGACCAGGTCCGCGTCGGCCAGGTCGGGCTGGGACAGCACCGCCTGCTCGGTGAACGTGCCGCGGGGACCCAGGTAGGCGACGGTGCGCGGCCCGGCTGGGGAGGTGCGGTCCTGCTGCATGCGGTGCAGGGTACCGGGCGTCCACGTCGGTCCCCGGGTGGGTTCGCCGGTGTGCGCTGCGGTACCCGGCGGTACCGTGTCCGGGTGACCACGACGGGGGTGGCCGGGTCGGACGGGACGACCGCATCGGTCCCTCCGGTGACGCGCTGGATCGGTCCCGCCTGGGCGGACCAGTTGATGGTGTGGTCGTGGGTCCCCTTCGCGTTGTTGGGCTGGGCGCTCGCCGGAACGGTGGCCGCGGCCGTCGCGGCGACGTACGCGTTCAGCTACAGCCACCAGCTGCTCACGCTGCCGCTCGTCTACGGCGACCGGGACACGTTCCGGTCGCGGGTCTGGGTGTTCACGCTGGCGCCACCGGTCGTGATCGCCGCCGTCGCCGTCCTCTGGACGCACGCGTTCGTGGCGCTGGCGATCATCGGTGCGACGTGGAACGTCGTCCACACCCTGTTGCAGCGCTACGGGCTGGTTCGGATCTACGGCCGGAAGGTCGGACAGGGGACGCCGGGCGTCGAGCGGTCCCTGTTGTTCACGGCGTTCGGCGCGGCGCTGGCGTTGGCGATCTCCTCGCCCCGACTGGGCGAGGACTTCCGTTCCGGCGTGCTCGATCTGGGTGAGCCGGGCATGAACACCTGGACCGCGGAGCTGCTCACGGACGCTCGTCCCGTGGCGGTCGCACTCGCCGTGCCGCTGCTGGTGGCGACCGCCGTGCTCGGCGCCGTGTGGTGGCGACAGGAGCGAGTGCGCCCGCAGAACCGGGCGAAGCACTGGTACCTGGGCAGCACGCTCGCCATGTTCGCCATCGCGCCCTTCGCGCCGATGGCGGCGTTGTTGGGGTTCATCGGGAGCCACGCGGCCGAGTACTACGTCGTGGTCGCGCGGTCGCTGCGGGCCCGCACGGTGTCGACACCCCGGTCGAACCTGGCGCGGGTGGCGCGCCTGCTGCGGCCGTGGCCGACCGTGGCCCTGTTCGGGCTCGGAGCGATGTGGTTCGTCTACTGGTCGATGACGACGAGCGTGGCCGTCGCCGCGTTCGTCGTGGCGCTCTCGGCCAGTGCGCTGCACTTCCTGTACGACGGCATCATCTGGCGGACCGGGCGGCCGGCGTACTCGGTGACCTTCCGGGGCGTGTCGTCGTCACGGGCGCCGGTGGGCGTGACGCCACAGTGACCGGTAGGTCGGCCAGGTCAGCTCGTCGCTGACGTAGCCGGCCGCCTCGAGCTCACGATGGAACTCGGGCAGGCGTGAGAACGGCACGCCGATGTCGACGTGGTGCGCCAGGTGCCAGCCCGTGTTGAACGGGACCATCCAGAAGCGAGCGGTCGCCGACTGGCGGACATGGTGGGTGGTCCGTCGTCGGTCGTCCGACTCATGCATCCCGCCGTGCTCGGCGACGGCTCGGAGCCGGTTCAGCACCCGCCACACCGTCATCCAGGGGAGCAACCAGAACAACGGGTACGCCCACCAGTGGCCCGTGAGCAGCCAGAGCCCGGCGAGGAGGGCGACCTGCCAGAGGGTGATGCGCACGGCGACCGGCCGGGCGGTGGGGGACCCGAGCGCCCGGACCAGGAGCATCAGGTTCTTCCAACCGGAGCTGCCCAGGGCGTCGCGGGTCAGTTTCCGCCGCCAGGAGTCTCCGCCGATGGGGTAGCCGGCGTAGAGCGCCGTGTCCGGTTCGCTCGGACCGAACTCGCGACGGTGGTGGGCCATGTGGCCGCGTCGGTAGGCGTCGATCGGCACGAAGGCCGGATAGGCGACCAGCCACGCGCCGATCAGGTCGTTGGCCCGTCGGTTCGAGAACAGCAGTCGGTGCGCCGACTCGTGGGCCAGGATCGCGAACCGGGCGAAGGCCCGGCCCATCAACGGGAAGGCCAGGATCCAACCGAGTGGCTGGTCCCACCATGCGACCAGCCACAACAACCCGACCGACTGGATCCAGACGCCGGCCACGTGGGCGGCGTTCGCGGCGTCGGGGATCCGGTACAACCGGTCGCGGAGTGCACCGACGGGTCGGCCCGACGGACCGAGTCGTTCGCTCGGCAGGACGTCGGTGAGCGAACGCTCCGGTGGGGCCATGGTGCCGGGATCCATGGCCGCCGGGTCCCGGGTGCTCGGGGCGGATCGGGTCGCCGTCACGCCGGTCACGCTACCCCGCCGTCAGTTACGTGTACAACAACAGCTGTCGAAGGGAATGTAGCGCCACTACGCTCCGCCCGTGCCCCGACCCGATCCCGACACCCCACCCGGACTGCGGCCGCTGTCGGCCAGGTCCGTGCTGGTCTCGGCGCTGCTCGGCACCGAACCCCCCGCGCTCCCTCCGGACCGACTCGTCCGGGTCGGGGCGTTGTTCGGCCTCCGGGCCGGCACCGTCCGCACCGCCCTCTCCCGGCTCGTCGCCTCGGGCGAACTCCGCCGGGACCGCCGCGGCTGGTACGCGCTCGGGGACGGGCTCTCGGAGCGCCAGGCCCGACAGCGGCGCAGCCGGGTCGGGGCCGGGGCGTCGTGGAACGGGGCGTGGCGCCAGGCCGTCGTGCTCGCCGGGCCCCGACCGCCAGCGGAACGGGCCGAGCTGCGCCGCATCCTGGTCCGACTCCGCTACGGCGAACTGCGCGACGGCGTCTGGATGCGACCCGACAACCTGGAGCACCCCTCCTCGAGCCCCCACTGGGAGCTGCTCGCCGCCCGCTGCGCCTGGTCACGGTGCCACCCCGACCACGACGACGAACTCGCCCCGCGGCTCTGGGACCTCCCGGCCTGGTCCGGCCGCGCCGAGGAGCTCCGGCGAGCCATCGGGCCGCTCGTCGACGCACTCGACGGCGGCCGGACGGCCGCACTCCGACCCGGCTTCGAGCTCTCGGCCGCCGTGCTCCGCCACATGCTGGCCGACCCACTGCTCCCACCCGAACTGCTCCCGCGACGCTGGCCCGGTGACCGGTTGCGGGCCACCTACGAACGCTTCGACGTGGCCTACCGCCGACTGCTGTTCGACTACCTGTCCGCACCGGACCCCACGGGCTGAGCTCCGACAGCGGCCCTCGGGCCGCCCCGCGGGCCGGCGGTAGCGTGGTGGGGTGAACGACACCGACCCGGCGCCGACGTCCGACCGTTGCTACTTCCGCCAGCTCCTGGCCGGCCGCGACTTCGCCGTCGGCGACCCGGTCGCCGGCCAGATGGTCAACTTCTCGTACCTCATCGGCGATCGGGAGACCGGCGAGTGCATGGTCGTCGACCCCGCCTACGCCGTCGCCGACCTGGTCGACGCCGCCGCCGGCGACGGCATGCGGCTCACCGGTGCGCTGGTCACCCACTACCACCCGGACCACTGCGGCGGCTCCATGATGGGCATGCGCATCGAGGGTGCCGCCGAGCTGTTGGACCTGGTCGACGTCCCCGTCCACGTGCAGGCCGACGAGGCCGAGTGGGTCCTGAAGGTCACCGACCTGTCACCGGCCAACCTGGCCACCCACGACGCCGGCGACGTCGTCACGGTCGGCCGGGTGCCGGTCCAGCTCATCCACACCCCCGGCCACACCCCCGGCAGTCAGTGCTTCCTGGTCGACGGCCGGCTCGTGGCGGGCGACACGCTGTTCCTGGACGGCTGTGGCCGGACCGACCTGCCGGGTGGCGACCCCGAGGCGCTCTACCTCAGCCTGACCCAGACCCTGGCGGCGGTCCCCGACGACGTCGTCCTCTACCCGGGCCACCAGTACTCGATCGAGTCGCGCGCCCGGATGGGAGAGACGCGCGCCCGCAACGTGGTGTTCAAGCCGAACTCGCTGGAGCAGTGGCTCCGCATGTTCGGCCCCGGCTGAACCGGCGACCTGCCGACGGGTCCCCCGTGGTGTTCGTGCCGACGGGTCCCCCGTCGGTGCCCCCGGCGGTGGGAGAGTGGGCGCCGTGAGTGAGGTGGAGGACCCGCCCGAGCCGGTAGCCGCCGGTGCGGGCCCGTCGACCGACTCTGGCACGGCCCTGCGACTCGACCTGGGTGATCGACGCGTCCCCCCGTGGTTCTGGCGGGTGGCCGTCGCGACCATGGCTGCGGTCGCGCTCTTCCAGTTCGGCCGGTACATCTTCGCCCAGCTCAGCGGACTCCTGCTCCTGCTGGTCGTCTCGTTGTTCCTGTCCTTCGCCGTGGAGCCGGCGGTGGACCGGCTGCAGGACCGCGGGTGGAAGCGCAGCGTCGCGACGCTGCTGTGCTTCTTCATCGTCCTGGTCGGGACGTCGGTGTTCCTGTTCGTGATGGGCGGACTCGTCGTCGACCAGGTCACCGAGCTCGTCAACCGGGCCCCCGACTACCTGGAGAACGGCACCGGCTGGATCAACGACACCTTCTCCACCGAGCTGACCACCGACACGATCGTCGAACAGATCGAGGGCTACCAGTCCGACCTGACCGGCCTGGCCCAGAACGTCGGCGGGCGGGTCCTGTCCGTGACCGGCCGGGTGCTCAGCCTGGTGTTCCAGGCGTTCACCGTGCTGCTGTTCAGCTACTACACGACCTCGCAGGGCCCGAAGCTCCGCCGGACCGTCTGCTCGGTCCTGCCGGAACGCAACCAGCGCACCGTCCTGTTGTTGTGGGAACTCGCGATCCAGAAGACCGGCGGGTGGCTGTACTCACGACTGCTGCTCGCCGTGCTCGCCTCGTCCGTGGCGTGGGTGGCGTTCTCCATCATGGGGCTGCCGTCGCCGCTCGCGCTCGCACTCTGGCTGGGGCTCATCAGCCAGTTCATCCCGGCGATCGGCACCTACCTGGCGGGCGCGTTGCCGTTGGTGGTGGCGCTGGTGAACAACCCGATCACCGCGCTGTGGGTCGTCGGGTTCATCATCGTCTACCAGCAGCTCGAGAACTACCTGCTCTCGCCCAAGATCACCTCGCAGACCATGGACCTGCACCCCGCCGTTGCCTTCGGAGCGGCCATCGCTGGCGGCACGCTCATCGGGCCGATGGGGGCCATCATGGCGTTGCCGGCGGCCGGGGTGATCCAGGCGTTCGTCTCGACGATCCTGCAGCGCCACGAGGTGATCGACTCCCACCTGCTGGAGCTCGAGACGATCCGCAAGCAACAGGGCGACGTCGCCTACCAGGACGCGGTCCGAGAGGTGGCCCGCCGTCGTTCGTCCGGCCCATCCGACGACACCGACGCCGGCACCGGTGGTGCCGGTGACCCGGGCGCCGCCCGCTGAGGTCGCGAGCCGTCCGGGTCCTCAGTCGGACCCGGACAGGGGTCGGGCCGCTGCGGCCCGGCTGAGCAACAGGCGGGCCAGGTTTCTCAGCACCGGCCCGGCTGCATCGTCCCACCCGGCGACGGCGGCGCTCCACCACAGCGCGAGTGATCCGATCAGCACACCGTGCTCGGTGACCGGCAGGTGGGCGGCCGAGCACACCCCCAGGTCCGACAGGCGGGTGGTGCCGTCGGGCGATGCCGGGAGCGCACCGGCGGCGGGGGCGAAGATGAACTGTTCCGCCCGAACGCCCCCCAGTCCCCACGGGATCCAGTCCACGGGACAGGCGACGAGATCGGTCACCGACCGCAGGTCGACCGGATGGACGGCGATGGGTGCGGCGGTGTGGCCGTCCACGGCCAGGAGCACCACGCGGTCCGCTCCCGTCGTCCGGGCCACGATCGCGAGCCCTTCACCGAGCAGCTCGTCGATCGGGATGTCCACGGACGCGCCGATCCACGCTCCGATGTCGGCGATCTGCGCGCCGATGATGGTCCCGCCGTCGTCCATCCCGGTCGTCATCGGCCCGATGGGCTGTCGACTGGAGCTTGTTGCGCTCCGGACGGTTCGACTCAGGCGCCGCCGTCGCCGTCGTTCGCGGGCTCCTCGGCGGGGATCGGTCGCCAGAAGCCGACCAGCGTCACCAGACCGGTTCCGACACCGAGCAGGACGGCGATCGCCAGCCCCCGCCACCCCTCGGTCAGCACCTCGTCCAGTCCGAGTGCCGAGTCGAGCGACCACGACCCGGGTCCGAAGGCCCCGATCACGGCGCACAGCGTCGCCAGGACGAGCACGTACTCGACGCCGTTCTTGAACATCAGGAAGGCCCCACGGTGGTCGACCCATGCGGCGACCGTGCAGATCCCGATCACGCCGGCAGCGGCCAGGGGGGTGAGCAGCCCCAGGCACAACAGCACACCCGTGCCCAGCTCGGTCGTGGCCGCCGCGTAGGCGTGGATGGTGCCGTTGGGTCGCATGCCCAGGCCCGCGAACCAGTTGGCCGTTCCCGGGATCCGGCCGCCACGGAAGGCCTTGTTGTAGCCGTGGACGAAGATTGTCACGCCGACGACGATCCGGGCGACGAGCATGACGGTGTCGAACTCGGTGGCGGAGATGTTCACGCCGGGAGCGTAGGTCAGGACGCCGAGCCGACCGTCGACCACCGGGGGAGCGACACGCGGACCAGCAGGCCGTCACCGTCGTCGGGGTCGAGCAGGATGATCGAGCCGTGCGAACGACGGACCAGTTCGGCCACGATCGAGAGTCCGAGTCCCGACCCGCCCGACGGGGCGTCCGGTGCCCGCCAGAACCGGTCGAGCGCCCGGGCGCGTGAGGCCTCGTCCAGGCCCGGGCCGTGGTCCCTCACCTCCAGGACGGCGGTCTTCGCCGATGGGGAGCGTGCCGACACCGAGATCGTCGAGCCCGTCGGCGCCACGTCCAGCGCGTTGTCGACCAGGTTGTCGAGCACCTGGTCGACCGCCCCGTCGACGGCGCCGACCACCAGCGTCCCGCCGCCCGGGCCCGGTGTTCCGCCGGCGTGCACCTCGACGAGGATCCCCCGCTCGGCGGCGAGTGCCGCCCACCGCTCGGCCAGGGCGTCGACGGCGATCTCCAGGTCGACGGGTACCAGCTGGTCGTCTCCACCCGTGGAGCGGGCCAGTTCGAGCAGGGCCTCGACGAGCGAGGACAACCGATCGACCTCTCCGGTCAGGGCGTCGAGCTCGCGGGTCGCCTCACCGTCGTCGCCCACCACGTCCTCGAGGACGTCGAGCCGGAGTCGCAGCGCGGTGAGTGGGGTTCGCAGCTGGTGGGACGCGTCCGCCACGAAGGCGTCCCGTGACGTGATGAGCGCGGCCAGGCGCTCGGCCATCGTGTCGAATCGGGTGGCGAGCTCGACCAGTTCGGGCGGCCCGCCGTGCAGGTCCAGGCGGGCGTCCAGGTCACCGCGGGCCAGTTCGTCGGTGGCGGCCTGGAGCTGGCGGATCGGTCGGAGCACCCACGATGCGACGAGCCAGCCGAGCGCGGCGGCCGCAGCCAGCACGAAGACCGTCAACAACCCCAGTCGGAACCAGTTGGCCCGCACCTGCTGCTCCAGGCGTTCGGTCGGGAACGTCACTCGGATCGTTCCGCCCAGGTCGCCGCCGCTGGCGATCGGCACCGCGACGTAGGCCAGGTCACCGCCGAGGGTGTCCGACGAGCGGATGCCCGAGAGCTGGGTGCCGGAGAGTGCGGCGGCGATCTCGGGGCGGGTCGAGTAGTCCCGACCGAGGGGCACGTCGGGTTCGCTGTCGACCACGCTGCGACCGGTCGAGTCGGTCACGACGACCCTCCCCCCGGTGCGCCCCTCGTACTCCCGGAGCGTGGTGGTCACCGACGCGACGTCGCCCCGCTCCACGCGCTCCTCCACCAGGCTCGCGAGCACCCGGGCGTCGCGCTCGATGTCGGCCAGGAGCCGGTCCTGTTGCCGGGCGGCGTAGGTGAATCCGAACGGCAGCTCGACGAGCGCCAGGACGAAGGCCGCCATCAGGACGAAGGCGGCCAGGATCCGGGCCCTCACGTCGGGTCCGTCGGGTCCGCGGGCCCGTCGTCGGGGGTCGCTCCGGAGTTCGGCTCCTCGACCAGCCGGAATCCGACGCCTCGCACCGCCTCGATCCACTCGGGGTGGCCCAGCTTCCTGCGGAGCGAGGCCACGTGGACGTCCAGGGTCTTCGCGGATCCGAACCAGTTGGGGTCCCACACGTCGTGGAGGATGTCGCTGCGTCGAGCGACGCCACCCGGGTCCCGCGCCAGGTAGGCGAGCAGGTCGAACTCGCGTGCCGTCAACGGGACCTCGGTGCCGTCGACGGTGACGGACCGTCGACGATCATCGACCGTGAGCGGCCCGACGCGCACGACCGCCGGCTCCGCATCGGCACCCCCCGAGGTCCGACGGGCGACCGCTCGGATCCGGGCCACGAGCTCCCGCAGGCCGAAGGGCTTCACGACGTAGTCGTCGGCACCGGACTCGAGCAGCACGACGCGGTCGACCTCGTCGGAGCGGGCGCTCGCGACGATGATCGGCACGGCCGACGTCTCCCGGATCCGTCGGCACACCTCGGTCCCGTCCAGGTCGGGCAGGCCCAGGTCCAACACGACCAGGTCCGCTCCGGCTGCCGCGGCGATGGCGTCGACACCCGTGGTGACGAGGGTCGGCTCGAATCCGTTCCGCCCGAGCCCGCTGACGATGGCATCAGCGATCGACGGATCGTCCTCGACCACCAGCACTCGCACCCGGACAGCGTTCCACAGGCCGTCCGGCCCGGTCGGATCCGATCCGCACGCTTTACCGAATCCTCACCGTCCGCTGGGTCGGGGCTGGGAGCGGACCCCGTACCGTGCACGACGTGATCACCAAGCAGCTCGCCGCCACCTTCATCGCCACCTTCATGACCGCCGGAGCAGCCGGCGCCGCGGTCGCCGTGAACGTCTCGACCGGCTCGGATCCGAGCCCGACGCCGGCCGGCCAACTGGTCGCGGTGGAGTCGACGACCACCACGGGTGTCCCGGCGGTCCCGTCGACGATCGTCGTCGACGTCACGGTCCCGGACCTGCCGGCCGTGCCCCCGGTCCCAGCGGTGGCCGAGCCCACCGCCCCGGTCGACCCGGGTGGGTTCGTCGGCGACTCGGGCGGGGGCTCGGCGTCCTCCGGCGGCCGGTCGTCGTCGGCCTCGGACGACCGCTCGGCCGCATCGTCCGGCGGCTTCCAGGCGTTCGCCGAGCCGGTGTCCGACCCGGTCACCGAGCCGACGCCGACCAGTCCCGGCCGGTCCTCGATGGATGACGACGAGCATCGGAGCGAGGACCACGGCGAGGATCACGACGAGGACCACGACGAGGACGACGGCCGTGCCGACGACGACTGATCCGACGGTCATGACGCCGACCACCGGCCCCCGGTCGGGTGGCACCCCGTCCGATCGGCGGCCCGGAGGCAGGGGCCGTCGCTCGAGGCGACCCCGCCGCCACCCCGCCGCCGTGGCCCGGACGCTGGCCGCGGGCCTCGCGTCCGCCGCCATGTTCGCCCTGGTCGCCGTCATGGGTCTGAGCGGTCAACGCATCGATGCCCAGGCGACGACGACCGCGCCGACCCCGACCACGGCACCCCCTGCGCCGACCACGACACCGCCCCCGGTGGTGGTCATCCGTCGGCACCACGTCCCGGCGCCGTGGACGGGTGAGATGGACACCGGCTCGTCGTCGGATTCGTCGTCCGGGTCCTCCAGCGCCGGGTCGTCCCGGAGCGGGGGTTCGTCGGGGTCAGGTGGCTCCTCGGTGGGGCGCTCGTCGGGTTCGGGATCGTCGGGTTCGTCCGGGTCGTCCCGCTCGTCCTCCGGTTCGTCGTCGGGTTCGTCGTCGGGGTCCGCCTCGTCGAGCTCATCGGGTTCGTCGGGCTCCGTGAGCGCCCCCCGCCAGGCACTGGCCCCCCGTCCGGCGCCGGCCGCCAGGTCGTCGGCCAGCTGAGTTCGGCCGTGACCGCGGAACGGAGCGCAGCCGCCCGGTTGATGGGCACCGACGTCGACGTCCAGGTGTGCACCACCGGGGCGACCTCGAGCGCCCCCGACCCATCGCAGGTCCTGGAGCGCCTCGCCGACCTGGAGCAGCGCTGGTCGCGCTTCCGCATCGACAGCGAGGTGTCCCGGCTCAACCGCCTCGCCGGCGCTCCCGCAGTGGTGTCCCCGGACACCGCGACGCTCCTGGCCCACGCCGTGCTGGCCTGGCGGCTCACCGGTGGGCGTTTCGACCCGCTGCTCGGCGACGCGCTGGTGGACCTGGGCTACGACCGATCCTTCCCCTGGTCCGATCCCCGTGGTGGAGCGACCTCCCGCCACGGGTACCCGGTCGAACAGCTGCAGGTCGATGAACGCTCCGGTCTCGTCCAACTTCCTGCGGGTGCCCGCTTCGACCCCGGCGGGATCGGCAAGGGGCTGGCGGCCGACATCGTCACCGCCGAGTCGCTCGCCGGCGCAGCACCCGGTGTCGGGATGCTCCTCAACGTCGGGGGCGATCTGCGCGTCGGCGGGGACCCGCCCCCGAACGGCTGGGAGGTGGAGGTCGACCACCTGGTCGGCCCGCTCGTTCGGGTCGGACTCACCAGCGGCGCGCTGGCCACCTCCTCCCGGCTCCGGCGGAGGTGGCGGACGAGCGACGGCCGGCCCGTCCACCACGTCGTCGACCCTCGGACCCGTCAGCCGACGGCTGGACCTGCGGCGTCCGTCACGGTGCTCGCCGAGTCCGCCTGGTGGGCCGAGGCCCTCGCCACCGCCACGCTCGTGGACTGGTCGGACGACGGACCCTCGGACGAGCTCCTCGGGATGATGGACGGCTGCGGGGCGCTGGTGACCACCACGGACGGGACGCAGTCCGTCCTGGGCGCCCGCGCCGACGAGTTCATGGTGGTCGGCCCGGATGCCGATGGAGCGACCGTGGACGATGACGGCACCGCGGCGGTGACCGGAGCCGCAGTTGCCCGAGGATCGCGCCGGTGAGCGGGCAGTTCTGGTGGTTCGTGGCCCGCGCCAGCGGCATGGTCGCCGCGGTGCTGATCGGCCTCACGCTGGTGTGGGGGCTGTTGTTGAGCACCCGCATCGTCGTGCGCAAGGGGCTGCCCGCCTGGCTCACCGACCTGCACCGCGGCCTGGCCGGGCTGTCCGTGGTGTTCGTCGTGGTCCACCTGGTGGCCCTCTGGGCCGACAGCTACGAGGAGTTCACCCCGGTCGAGTTGTTCGTGCCGTTCGCCTCGGACTGGAAGTCGACCCCGGTCGCCTGGGGGGTGTTCGCCACCTGGCTGCTGGCCGTGGTGCAGGTCTCGTCGCTCCTCCAGCGCCAACTGTCCCGGCGCCGGTGGCACGCGCTGCACCTGCTGTCGTTCCCGGTGGGGGTTCTGGTCGGCGTCCACGCCATGACCGCAGGGACCGACGCCTCGAACCCGTGGTTCCGTTGGGTCACGCTCGGATTGGCCGCAGCCGTGTTGTTCCTGACGATCTACCGGGTCCTGACCCGTGGCGACCGCGCCCGTCGGACGCCGCTGCCGGACTCGGCCCGGGGTCGTCCCGGTCGACGCCGGGCCGTCGGGTCGTCCGGGACGACCGGGGCCCCGGCGCCCGCCGTCCTGCAGCCCCCTCCCTACCGGGGGCCGCCACCGCCGCCCACTTCGGAGCCCACCCGCACGCTCCGGTAGCCTCCCGGCGTCCCGGGGCCGACCACTGCGGTCGGGTCGGGAGCACAGGAGGTCCACGTGTCAGGAGCTGAGGGCGCACCGCCCGGACCGCTGCTGCCCCCGCTGGCGGCGGTGTTCCCGCCGGTGAGCCGGCAGGAGTGGGAGGCGGCGGTCGAGGCCACGCTGAAGGGTCGGCCGTTCGCCTCGCTGGCCTCGTCCACCGACGGCGGCGTCGAGCTGCAACCGCTCTACGTCCCCTCCGAGGCCGGCTTCGACCACGACGAGTCCGGGCTCCCGGGTGCCGCCCCGACGACTCGCGGTGCGGTCGCGGTGCCCCGCGCCGACGGCCGCTGGGACGTGCGGCGACCGCTCGACGGGACCGATGCGGCGACGGCGAACCGGGCCGCGCTGCGGGACCTGGAGCGTGGCGTCACGAGCCTCGAGGTGCCGTTCCCGCCCGCCACCCCCGAGGACCTGGGCGAGCGACTCGACGGCGTGCTGTTGGACCTGGCCCCGGTCGTGCTCCGACCCGGATGGGACTGGACGTCGGCCGCCGGGGCGCTGGAACGGCTCTGGGCCGAACGGGGGGTGGAGCCGGACACCGCGCTCGGGGGTTTCGGTGCCGATCCGTTCGCCAGTCTGGCCGCGCTCGGCCAGGGTCCCCGCCCGGTCGGCGAAGCGCTCACCGAGGCGGCGACGCTCGCCGAGCGCACGGCTCGCACCTTCCCACAGGTCCGGGCGCTGACGGTGTCCTCGTTGCCGGCCGTCGAGGCCGGCGCCGCCGAGGTGCTGGAGCTCGCCGTGGTGCTCTCCACCGGGGCGGCGTACCTGCGGGAGTTGGCCTCGGTCGGCCTCGAGGCCGATGCCGCCACCGCGCAGATCGAGGTCGAGCTCGCTGCCGACACCGACGTGTTCACCACGCTCGCCAAGGTGCGGGCCGTCCGTCGGGTCTGGGCGGCGTTGACCGCGGCCTGCGGCGCCACCGACCCCGGTGGATCGCTCCGCCTCTCGGTGCGGACCCCACGGCGGATGATGACGGGCTGTGACCCGTGGGTGAACCTGCTGCGGGTGACCGCCGCCGCGTTCGCGGCCGGAGTCGGCGGTGCCGACAGCGTCACCACCGACGCCTACGACGTGTTGTTGGCCGAGCACGGCGAACTCGGACGCCGGATGGCCCGAAACACCCAGCTCCTGCTCATCGAGGAGTCCAACCTGGGTCGAGTCGTGGACCCGGCGGGCGGATCCGCGTTCCTCGAGTCGCTGACCGACCGCATCGCCACCGCGGCGTGGGCCCGTTTCCAGGAGCTCGAGGCCTCCGGCGGTGTGGGGACGACACTCGTCGACGGCACGCTCGCCGCCCGCATCACCGACGAGCGTGACGCCCAGCTGGCCCGGGTCGCCACGCGTCGACGCCCCATCACCGGGGTCAGTGAGTTCCCCGACGCGGACGAGCCGAGCCCCGAGTTGTCGAGCCCCCCGACCGCAACCCCGCTGCTGGTGCCGATCCGGTGGTCGGAGGGCTTCGAGGACCTGCGCGCTGCGGCGGACGCCGCCCGGGCCGCCGGCCGGACGGTGGAGGTCTTCCTGGCGAACCTCGGTCCGGTCGCGGTGCACACCGCGCGGGCGACGTTCACCCGCAACCTGTTCGCCGCCGGTGGCGTTCGCGCCGTCACGGGCGAGTCCGGCGGCACGACCGGGTACGACGACGTCGAGCGCCTCGTCACCGACGTCGTCGACTCGGGCGCGGCGCTGGTGTGCATCTGCTCCTCGGACGAGGTCTACGCGGAGCAGGCCGAAGCGGTGGCGGCTGCACTGTCGGCCATCGACGGCGTGCGACGCGTCTACCTGGCGGGAGCACCGGGCGAGGCGAGGGAGCGGTTGACGGCGTCCGGCGTCGACGAGTTCATCCACGTCGGCGTCGACGCGCTCGACGTCCTGCGCCGGGCCCAGCACGAGTGCGGCGTCGACACGGGAGGTGCACGGTGAGTGGTTTCGAGGTCCCCGACTTCACCGGCGTCGAGCTGCCGCCCCGAGAGGCGGCACCCGAGGGCGCCCGCGACTCCTGGGCGGAGCAGGTGCGCTCCCGGACGGGAACCCCGGTGTCGGAACGGTCCTGGGAGACCCCCGAGGGGATCGACGTCGCGCCGCTCTACACGGCAGCCGACGTGGCCGGGCTCGACTTCCTGGACACCTACCCGGGGCTGCCGCCGTTCCTGCGCGGCCCCTACCCGACGATGTACGTCTCGCAGCCGTGGACGATCCGCCAGTACGCCGGGTTCTCCACCGCCGAGGACTCCAACGCCTTCTACCGCCGCAACCTGGCCGCCGGACAGAAGGGGCTGTCGGTCGCCTTCGACCTGCCCACCCACCGCGGCTACGACTCGGACAACCCGAGGGTCGTGGGCGACGTCGGCATGGCCGGCGTGGCGATCGACTCGATCTACGACATGCGCGTGCTCTTCGACGGCATCCCGTTGGACCGGATGAGCGTGTCCATGACCATGAACGGAGCGGTGCTGCCGATCATGGCGCTGTTCATCGTCGCCGGCGAGGAGCAGGGCGTTGCACCCGAGCAGCTGGCGGGGACCATCCAGAACGACATCCTCAAGGAGTTCATGGTCCGCAACACCTACATCTACCCGCCGGACCCGTCGATGCGGATCATCTCCGACATCTTCGCCTACACCTCGCAGCGGATGCCGCGCTTCAACTCGATCTCGATCTCCGGTTACCACATGCAGGAGGCGGGGGCGACGGCCGACCTGGAGCTGGCCTACACGCTGGCCGACGGGCTGGAGTACGTGCAGGCGGGGATCGACGCCGGGCTCGACGTCGACGCGTTCGCGCCGCGCCTCAGCTTCTTCTGGGCGATCGGCATGAACTTCTTCATGGAGGTCGCCAAGTTGCGCGCCGCCCGACTGCTGTGGGCCACGCTCGTCCAGGAGCGCTTCGCGCCGTCGAACCCCAAGTCGACGTCGCTGCGGACGCACTCGCAGACCTCGGGGTGGTCGCTCACGGCCCAGGACGTGTTCAACAACGTCGTCCGGACCTGCGTCGAGGCGATGGCGGCCACCCAGGGCCACACCCAGAGCCTGCACACGAACTCACTCGACGAGGCGCTCGCACTCCCCACCGACTTCTCGGCGCGCATCGCCCGCAACACCCAGTTGTTCCTGCAGCAGGAGTCGGGGACCACCCGGGTCATCGACCCGTGGGGTGGGAGCTTCTACGTGGAGCGCCTGACCGCCGAGCTGGCGGCGCGGGCCCTGGCCCACATCCGGGAGGTCGACGAGCTGGGCGGCATGGCGGCGGCGATCTCGGCCGGGATCCCCAAGCTGCGCATCGAGGAGGCGGCCGCCCGCACGCAGGCCCGCATCGACTCGGGCCGCCAGCCGGTGATCGGCGTCAACAGCTACCGGCTCGACGAACCCGAGGACGTCGAGGTGCTCAAGGTCGACAACACGGCGGTCCGCGCCGGACAGGTCGCCAAGCTCGAACGGCTCCGGGCCGAGCGGGACGACGACACCGTCCGCTCGGCGCTCGATGCGCTCACCCGCTGCGCGGCGTCCGGTGAGGGCAACCTGTTGGAGCTGGCGGTCGACGCCGCCCGGGCGAAGGCGTCGGTCGGTGAGATCAGCGATGCACTCGAGGCCGTCTACGGTCGGCACCGGGCCGACATCCGGTCCATCTCCGGTGTGTACCGCAGTGAGCTGGGCGACCAGGGGGGAGCCGTGGACGAGGTGCGTTCGCTGGTCGAGGCCTTCGAGCGGGCCGACGGCCGGCGCCCCAGGATCCTGCTGGCGAAGATGGGCCAGGACGGCCACGACCGCGGCCAGAAGGTGATCGCCTCGGCGTTCGCCGACCTGGGCTGGGACGTCGACATCGGACCGCTGTTCCAGACCCCGGAGGAGGCGGCCCGCCAGGCCGTCGAGGCCGACGTGCACGTGGTCGGGGCGTCGTCGCTCGCGGCCGGCCACCTCACGCTGGTGCCGGCCCTGCGTCAGGCGCTGGCCGATCTGGGGCGGCCGGACATCGTCGTCGTGGTCGGCGGCGTGATCCCGCCCCAGGACTACGACGAGCTCCGGGCGGCGGGCGCTGCGGCGATCTTCCCCCCGGGGACGGTCATCCACACGGCGGCGGCCGACCTGCTGCGGGACCTGGCCGACCGCCTCGGCTACGACCTGACCTGATCGCCCCTCCCTCCCTCCCTTCCTTCCCCGCTCTGTGGTGCGAGCGACATGGATATCCATGTCGCTCG
>CAIYGQ010000260.1 GCA_903925745.1 uncultured Actinomycetes bacterium
CGATCACGAAGACGTTGGCGGATCGGGTGCCGGGGAACAGTTTCACGGAGTTCGAGAACATCGACAAGGCTCCGGAGGAGCGTGAGCGTGGGATCACGATCACTGGGCGCGGTCCAGGTGGACGACCCGGGTGATGGCGTCGTCCAGCAGCCCCAGGTCGTGGCTGATCACGACGAGCGCCCCCCGGTAGGACCGCAGGAAGTCCAGCAGCCAGTCGCGGGCGTCGGCGTCCAGGTGGTTGGTCGGCTCGTCGAGCAGCAGCAGTTCGCTGCCGGCGAAGAGGATGCGGGCCAGTTCGAGTCGCCGCCGTTCGCCGCCGGAGAGCGCACCCAGGTGCAGGTCGAGTCGGTCGTCGGCCAGTCCGAGTCCGGCGACGAGCCGGCGGGCGTCGGCCTCGGCGGCGTACCCGCCGAGCGCCTCGAATCGTTCCTGTGCGGCGGAGTACGCGGCGATGACCCGGTCGGTCGGGTCGGCGGCCATCTGCGTACCCAGTTCGTCGAGCCGTTCGGCGGCGGCGGACAGCCCCCGGCCCGACAGGACGTGCGACAGACAGCTGGTGTCGTCGGACACGGCGTCGGAGCGTGGGTCCTGGGACAGGTAGCCGGTGGCGTCGGGTCGTCGGACGGTGCCGCCCGCCGGGTCGTCGGCCCCGCCGAGCACCCGGAACAGGGTGGTCTTGCCGGCGCCGTTGCGGCCGACCAGGCCGACCTTGTCGCCGGCACGCACGTCGAAGGACACGCCCTCGACGATCGTCGTCTCGCTGATGCGGACCGTCAGGTCCCTGACGATCAACCCCACGGTCGGCTCCGGTCGGTTCGGGGGCGGGGGTTCGACAGCACGGCGGGGGGAACGGCATCGACTCCGGGCCCGGTTGGCCCGGAGTCGATGAGGACCCTCTAGGAGACCACGCGGGGTGCGCTCGTGGCGACCCCACGCCGTTCGGCGGCAGCCGGTCAGTCCTCCCGGTGCTTCCGGGCGGCGGCGGCCGAGGCGACGGCGGCGACGCCACCGATGGCCAGGACTGCACCCAGACGGACCAGCGTGTCGCCGGAGCCGGTGAAGGCCAGTTCGCCGACGGGCACCGCCGTCTCGCCCCGGACCTCGGCGGGCGGTTCCTCCACGGTGGTGGTCGGCGGGACCGTCACCTCGGGGCAGGTGCCGTCGATCCCGCAGTCGCCGTCCTCACCGCCGGCCTGGCCGGGGTTCTCGGGGGCGATCTCACCGGGGCCGGGCACGTCCGGGTCGCCGAGCGGATCGGTGATCGGGTCCGACGGGTCGAAGACCGGCTGGTCGCCGACCGGGCCGTCGGGCTTGATGATCTCCGGCGGGACCTCGGGACCCGGGTCCTGCTCCTCGGGCTCGTCGTCGAGCGGGAACGGGTACAGGTTCTTGCCGCTGCCCTCGGGGATGTCGACCTTCTCGGGGAAGGTCGGGTCCGGGATCGGGTCGCCGTCGATGATGGTCGGCCCGTCGGGCATCGGGATGTTGCCCAGGTCGGGCAGGCAGAACTGCGGCAGCGACGGGCCGCCGCTCCCGCACCAGGCCGAGGCCTCGGAGGCGAACGGACCGGTGGACGCCACGCCGAAGGCGGCGCCGGCGACCAGGGTCACGGCGGCGACACGCCCGGCGATGCGGGCCCGTCGGGTCGCACGGTTGGCCGAGCGGGGCGCCGGCCGGTCGGTGCGGTTGCTGTTGGAGTTGCGGTTGGTCTTCACGGTGGTCTCCTCGCTGTCGTCGGCGGCCGGTCGCCGCACGCTCAGCGGTCCAGACCCACCGCTCGGCGGGGCGTGACAGGTTTTCGCGGACTCGTGTCGCGACGAACCGGCGGAGGACGGAGGTGCACCGGCGTCGACGCCGGGGGGAACGTCGCCGCGGCGCGTCGGTCGGCTCAGAAGACGACGTCGACGTCGTCGCGGACGATCCGCTCCAGGTTCCGTTCGGCGAG
>CAIYGQ010000261.1 GCA_903925745.1 uncultured Actinomycetes bacterium
GGGTTCAAGGGGGCGGACCGTCTCACCGTGCGCAACGACGGTCGGCTCACCGTCACCTCGCCGTTCGGCGCCACGCTCTGGGAGTCCACGGCTCCGCCGCCGGCAGCACCGGTCAAGTGACCGGCGACGGAACCGGTCGAGTGACCGGCGACTGAACCGGTCGAGTGGCCGGCGACGGAACCGGTCAGCAGTCGGGGTCCTGGAAGAACCTGGTCTCGTCGCAGACGCCGTCGGGCGGGTCGGTGTTCGTCTCGCAGTCGGGATCCTGCAGGAATCGGCTCTCGTCGCAGACGCCGTTGGGCGGGTCCGTGTTGATGTCGAGCGGGTTCAGGTCCTCGGACCTGTCGTTGAGGACGAAGGCGAAGAGGATGAGTCCGATCGACAGCACGATCGCGATCGCGCCGGTGACGATGCCGCCGATCGCGAGCCCCCGACCGCTGGCGTTCATGCGTCGCTTTGAGGCGTTCAGTCCGAGGACCCCGAGGACGACGGCGAGCAGGCCGAGCAAGCCGCCCAGGCCGCAGATCCAGAACGTGAGCATCCCGATCACGCCCGAGGCCAGGGCTCCGATCGCCAGGCCGTTGGCTCCGGAGGCGCCGGAGACTCCGGGGGTGAAGCCCCCCGGGGGCGGCGCGAATCCGCCGGGCGTCGGGGTGTACCCCGCAGGAGGCGGCGGAGGCATGGATCCGGGGGGCGGGGCGAACCCGCCGGGTGGGGGTGCGGTCGGTGGGCCGGGTGGGGGTGCGGTCGGGGGGCCGGGCGGGGGAGCGGTCGGTGGGCCGGGTGGGGGTGCGGTCGGTGGGCCGGGCGGTGGAGCGGTCGGTGGGCCGGGTGGGGGTGCGCCGGGCGGTGGAGGTGTGGCGGGGACGGTCGGTTCGTCGCCGCCGGGGATGGGTGGAAGGTCGCTCACGTCGGTACCTCGTTCGGATCGCTCGTCACCTCGATGGCGAGACACTAGGCCCCGGTCGACCGTCGGCGACGTGACTCCGGAGCACGTCGCCCGGCGGCTGCCTAGGGTGGGGATCATCGCCGCAGGTCGCGGTGCCGAGCAGGAGGTCTGACGTGCCGTTCGAGGAGTTCGACAAGCTGGGACCGCTCCGGTCGCTGGTGGGCACCTGGGAGGGCGAGGGAGGGGTGGACTTCTCGTACCACCACGCCGAGGAGGAGACCGGCGAGACCCCCTACCGGGAGCGCATCACCTTCAACCCGTTCGGCCCCGTGGACAACGGTGACCAGCACCTCTACGGGCTCGACTACCGGATGGCCGCCTGGCGTGGAGACGAGGCCGACCCGTTCCACACCGAGATCGGCTACTGGCTCTGGGACGCGGACGCGGGCATGGTGCTGCGGGCGTTCATGGTGCCCCGCGGCACCGTGGTGCTCGCCGCCGCCCCGGCGACGGCCGACACCAAGGAGTTCACCTTCAGGGCCCAGGCGGGTGACCCGGTGCACGGGATCGTCGAGAACCAGTACCTGGCGCAGCGCGCCTCGACGGTGTCGTACGAGTGCTCGGTCCGCATCGGCGACGACGAGTTCTCCTACGACGAGGACACCGTCCTGCGGATGACCGAGTTCGAGGACCTGTTCCACCACACGGACCGCAACATCCTGCGGCGGGTCCCCGACTGATGCGTGGCGGCGTTCCGGAGGCCCTCGCACCGGGACCCGATTCCCCGGACTCCGGGCGCCGATTCCCCCGAAACAGGAACCTGTTCTAGTCTGCGGATCCGACAGGTCGGATCAGGGGGTGAGCGTGGCTGCAGACGATGACGGACCAGACACCGCGGGCGGGGCGTCCGGCGGTGGGGACGGGGATCTCCTCCGCGCACCACTGGTCATCGAGTACCCGTTCAACCGGACGACCGGACCGGTGGTGGGCGCCTTCGTCACGGCACTCAGGAACCGCACGGTCCTGGGGATCCGCGCCGCCGACGGCCGCGTCGTCTGCCCGCCCGTCGAGTACGACCCGCAGACCGGTGCCCCGCTGCACGAACTCGTCGAGGTGTCCGACACCGGCACCATCACGTCGTGGAGCTGGGTCGACCGGATCCGCGAGGGCCAGCCGGTGCAGTCGCCCCACGCGCTGGCGCTGATCCGCCTCGACGGAGCCGACACCGCCATGCTCCACGTCGTCGACGCTCCGGGTCCCGAGGCCGTGTCCACCGGCGCCCGGGTCCGCATCCGATGGGCCGACGAGCCGACCGGAGCCATCACCGACATCGCGTGTTTCGAACTCGACGGAGGTGCGTCGTGAGCAGCGAACCGGACCGCAGCATCTCGACGATGCCTGACGGCCTCTGGACCCAACCGACTCCGAGCGTGCCGGTCGACCTGGGCGACGACCCGGTCCGACGACAGGTGGTGCCGGCGTCGATGCGCTACGACTACACGCCCGGCCTGGCGACGACCCGCTTCCTCCGCGGACTCGCCGAGAAGCGCTTCCTGGGCGAGCGCTGCCCGCAGACCGGCGACGTGTACATCCCGCCCCGAGGCGTCTCGCCGGTGTCGGGCCTGCGCACCACCGAACAGGTCGAGGTCGGGCCGAAGGCGACGATCACCTCGTTCTGCGTGGTCCACATCGGCTTCGGGGTGAACGCACCGCCGACCCCGTTCGTCTCGGCGCTGTTCCTGCCGGACGGCGCGGCGGTGTCCCTCTACGGGACGATGGGCGAGGTGCCCCACGACCAGGTGCGCATCGGGATGCGCGTCGAACCCGTCTGGGTCGACGACGACCAGCTCACCACCAGCATGGAGAACATCCGCTACTGGCGGCCGATCGACGAGCCCGACGTGCCCGCCGAGCAGTTGAAGGGACACATGTGATGCGAGACGTCGCCATCGTCAGCGTCGCCCAGGGCGAGCACCGTCGGGCGGCCGGTGAGCTCAACGAGGTCGAGATGGTCGAGCCCATCCTCCGGGAGGCGCTCGACGGGGTCGGGGTCACCATCGCCGACATCGACTTCACGTGCTCGGGAAGCTCCGACTACCTGGCCGGGCAGGCCTTCAGCTTCGTCATGACGCTCGACGCCGTCGGCGCCTGGCCGCCGATCGTCGAGAGCCACGTCGAGATGGACGGCGCGTGGGCGCTCTACGAGGCCTGGCTGAAGATCCAGACCGGAGCGGCCGACACCGCGTTCGTCTACAGCTACTCGAAGGCGTCTCCCGGCGACCTGCCCCGGGTGATGAGCCGGATGCTCGACCCGTACTACGTCGGGCCGC
This sequence comes from uncultured Actinomycetes bacterium, assembly GCA_903925745.1. Taxonomy (GTDB): domain Bacteria; phylum Actinomycetota; class Acidimicrobiia; order Acidimicrobiales; family Microtrichaceae; genus SXMI01. The sequence goes on from CAIYGQ010000261.1 coordinate 3,220, forward strand.
TGTGGCCGGACTCGATCGCGTACGCCGGCCTGCAGGCCCGGGCCATGCTCGACGCCGGCATCACCTCCGAACGGCGCATGGCCGAGGTCGCGTACCGCAACCGCGAGTCCGCCCGATCGAACCCGAACGCCCAGGTGGTCGGATCCCCGTCGGTCGACGAACTGCTCGCCGCTCCGATGCTGTCGGACCCGTTGCGGCTCCACGACTGTCCGCCGATCTCCGACGGCGGGGTGGCGGTCGTCCTGGCGGCCGGTGACCGGGCGCGGGATCTCGTCGAGCGACCCGCCTGGATCCGTGGCATCGACCACCGGATCGACAGCCACCAGATCGGCGCCCGGGACCTGACCAGCGCACCATCGGTGGCGCTCGCAGCACAGCACGCCGGCGTGGACGGCGCCTTCGACGTCGCCGAGGTGCACGCGCCGTTCACCCACCAGGAGCAGCTGGTGCTCGACGGACTGGGCCTCGCCGACGGCGTCGACGTCAACCCGTCCGGGGGCGCGCTGGCGGCCAACCCCATGATGGCGGCCGGCCTGATCCGGCTCGGCGAGGTGGCGAACCGGATCATGGACGGCTCCGCCGGTCGCGGCGTCGCCCACGCCACGGCGGGCCACCTGCTTCAGCAGAACCTGGTGTGCGTCCTCGAAGGAGGAGAGTGATGGCAGGCAACCGTGTGGCAGTGGTCGGCGTCGGCCAGACCAAGTACGCAGCGGTCCGGGACGACGTGTCGCTCCCCGGCCTGCTCCGCGAGGCGGTGTTCCGGGCCCTCGACGACGCGCACATGACCATGGACGACATCGATGCGATCGTCGTGGGCAAGGCCCCCGACTTCTTCGAGGGCATGATGATGCCCGAGTCGTACCTGGCCGAGGCGCTCGGCGCGGTGGGCAAGCCGTTGTTCCGGGTCCACACCGCCGGGTCCGTCGGAGGCTCGACGGCGCTCGTCGCTGCGACACACGTCCAGTCGGGCGTGCACGACCGGGTCCTGACCATCGCCTGGCAGCAGCAGTCCGTCTCCGAGGCGATGTGGGCACTGTCGTTCCCCATCCCGTTCCAGCAGCAGCTCGTGGCCGGAGCCGGCGGCTACTTCGCTCCGTTCATCCGCGAGTACATCCGCCGTTCGAACGCGCCCGACGAGATCGGCATCCTGGTGGCGCTCAAGGATCGACTGAACGCGCTGAAGAACCCGTACGCGCACCTGCACGAACCCGACATCACGTTCGAGTCCATCCAGGAGTCGTTCATGTTGTGGGAGCCGATCCGCTACTCCGAGACCTGCCCGGGATCCGACGGGGCGATCGCCCTGGTGCTCGCCTCCGAGGACGCCGCCGAGGCCTCGGCCGCCTCGTCGGGCGTGCCACCGGCGTGGGTCCACGGCACCGCGATGCGGTCGGAACCCGCGACGGCCTCGGGCCGCGACCAGGTCAACCCCGACGCGGGCCAGGAGTGCGCCGCCGACGTGTACGCCCAGGCGGGGATCACCGACCCCCGTCGTCAGGTCGACGTGGTCGAGATGTACGTGCCGTTCTCGTGGTACGAGCCGATGTGGCTCGAGAACCTGGGCTTCGCCCCCGAGGGAGAGGGATGGCGGCTCACCGAGGACGGCTCGACGCAGATGACCGGGGACCTGCCCGTCAACTGCTCGGGCGGCGTCCTGTCGACGAACCCGATCGGCGCCTCGGGGATGATCCGCTTCGGCGAGGCGGCGCTCCAGGTCCGCGGCCAGGCGGGTGACCACCAGATCGACGGCGCCCGGGTGGCGGTCGGCCACGCCTACGGCGGCGCCGCGCAGTTCTACGCCATGTGGGTCGTGGGGAGCGAGAAGCCCTGAGCTCGCTGCCGCCCGGGCCTCCGACCGGACCTCCCGGGGGTGCGGCGTCGAACCCCTGGTCGCCGCCCTCGGCGGGGCCGACCGGATCGACCGCGACTCCCGGTCGCGGGTTCGTCATCGCTGGAGCGATCCTGCTCACGCTCGCCGTGGTGGTCGGAGTCGCCGGAGCCCTGTTCGCCTTCGACCGGGTCGACCCCCAGCAGTTCGAACGCGACGTCGTCGCCGTGGGGCCGGACTCGGCGCTGCTGCCGGGGTCGCTCGACTTCCGCATCACCGAGCCGCTGGACCGTGACCGTGACCCCACGATGACCGTCGGCGTGGCCCTGTCGCCGACCACGGCGGGCGATCCGGACTGCGAGCTGCGCGCCGAGGACGGCACGTCCGTGCCGCTCTCCGAGCCGATCGAGGGCACCCAGTTCATCCGTCCTCCCGCTGATGACGTCCGGATGATCGGTCAGGCCGTGCTCGAGCCGGGGACGTTCACCCTGGACTGCACGATCGTCGGTGAACCCGGCGCCGGTCGCGGCGGCAGCGTCAGGGTGGGGCGGGTCATCGGCATCGAGGACACCTTCGGCCTGCTGGGGCCGGCACTCGTGTTCCTCGCCGCCGTCGTGATCGCCGGGATCCTCTTCCTGCTGGGGGTCGTCCTGCTCGTCGTGGGACTGGTGCGCTCCCGGCGACAGGTGGTCGCGCCCGGACCGCCGCCGGGTGGTGGCTGGCCCCCGACGACCTGACGCAGCTCCCGTCGCGTGGGCCGAGTCGAGTCGACCGGGACGAGCGGTCAGTCGGCGAACGGATCGCTGCCGAACCGCCGGGACGCCGTCTCGACCGGTTCGTACTCGTGCGTCTCGGCGGGCACGTAGACGAGCTGAGAGTCGTCCACCGGCTCGGCGTAGAACTGGCCGGCCCACTTGCGGAACCGGGTGAACGGGCCGTCGGTGTCGGCCAGCGCCGGGCGGGCCAGGTAGGCCTTGTTCTGCCAGATCGGCGTGTCCTCCTGGACCTGCTTGTCGATCTCGGCGACGAAGGCCTGGCCGACGGTCGAGCTGAGCGTGTCGTCGCCGAGCTTCTTCACCGTGAAGGTGAACCGCATGTGGCAGCGGTTGCGGGTGAGCGGCGTGTTGCACCCCATCAGCACGGTGTCGACGATGCCCGAGAACCTGATGACGCTGAACCCCGGCCCGAACGAGTCGGCGTCGATGCGGCCGTCGACGACACCGCGCGGGGTCGGGAACTTCTGGATCGAACGCATCCGCGTGCGGGGGCCGTCGGTCTCGTAGCTCTCCAGTTCGGGCACCATCTCGGTGTGGTGGACGTAGCGGAAGTGCGCGGAGTCGACACCGTTCTCGGCCAGCTCCTGCCACGGCGCCTCGATCACGTAGTCACGTGTCTCGACCGGTGCGTAGTTCTCGGGGTCGTTGAACTCGGGGACCTCGGGGATCTCCCAGGCGGGCGGGTCGCCGTGGGGGTGGTACCAGGCCATGACCAGGCCGTTGCGCTCCGCCACCGGGTACGAGGTGATGCAGGCCTTGCGGTTGGTCCGCTCCGAGTAGGGGATGAGCGTGTTCCGGCCGTCACCGTCGAAGCGCCACCCGTGGAAGGGACACGCCAGGTCGGTTCCCTGGACCGACCCGCCGTACGCGAAGTGCGCCCCCAGGTGGGGACAGAACGCATCGTTGACGTGGGCGTCACCCGCCTCGTCCCGCCAGACGACCAGTTTGCGGTCGAAGTAGTCGAGCGGTGCGATGTCGCCGGGCTTCAGGTCGGCCGCCCAGCAGACCTGGAACCAGCCGAAGGGGATCGGGAACGGGGATCGGACGATTCGGCCGGCGTCGTCGGTCGTGGGCATGGGGACCTCCGGATCGGGTGGCGCCGATGGTCCGGGGACCGCCCCCGCAACGTGAACCGGCGAAACTAGAACGTGTTCCACTCTACCTGACGTCCGGCCGCCAGCGCCCGGCGGACGGGCCCGGCGGGCGCGGCACCGCCCCTCGCCTCGCCGGCCGGGAAGGGGTCGCGCCGTGCCGGGTGGAGTCGGATCCCGGCTGGTCTATGGTCGCCGTCGTGGCCGTCCCGTCCCCCGAACAGCGGCAGCCGTGGTCCCGGTCCCTGGTCGCCGGGTGCACGGTCACCGCGCTCGTCGCCGCGACCGTGCTGCTCGCCGCTTGCGGAGGTGACGAGTCGGCGGGTTCGACGACGACGACGGGCCCGGCGGTTTCGACGACGACGGGCCCGGCGGGTGCATCGACCACCGTCCCCGCGGGTGCGCCGACGGACGCGTTCTGCTCCCGGGCCGAGACCTTCAACCGGACCCTCGGCACCGTGGACGCCGGCTCGGTCGAGTCCTTCGACGTCATCGCCGAGCAGGTGGCCGGACTCTCGGCGGCCTCGCCCCCCGAGCTGGCCGGTGACCTAGCCACGATGAGCGAGTACTGGAACCGGCTGGCGGCGGTCGACACGAACGATCCGACGCAGGTCGGGAAGCTGACCGAACGCGACAACGCCGTGGTGGCCGCCGGGCAGCGGGTGACCGCGTACCTCGTCGACGAGTGCGGCCTCACCCCGGTCGAGTGACGCCGGGAGCACCTCCGGGTTCCGGCGACGGACCAGCCGGCTCGGATGAGTCCGGCATCCCGCAGCGCCCGTGGACCCCGCCACAGGGCGCGACCACCATCCTCCTCGTCCGTCACGGTGCGACGGCACCCGAGCATCCCGACCGCCCCCATCCGCGACGGGACGGACACGGGGACCCGGACCTGGCTCCCGAGGGGGTCATCCAGGCGCAGGCGGTCGCCCGCCGACTCGCCGGCGAGCACGACGCAGGCGCCACCATCGACGCGCTGGTCGTGACCTCGTTGCGTCGGACCCACCAGACGGCCGAGCCGCTCGTGCGGGCGACGGGGCTGTCCACCCTCGAGGTCGCCGAGCTGCGGGAGGTCCACCTGGGGGAGTGGGAGGGCCGCTTCCGGGCGCGCGTGGCCGCCGGTGACCCGCTCTTCACCCGGGCGCTCGAGGCCCAACGCTGGGACGTCATCCCCGGGGCCGAGCCCGCAGCGGACTTCGAGTCCCGCGTGCGGACGGGGGTCGAGCGGATCGTGGACGCCCATCCGGGTGGCCGGGTCGTCGCCGTCGTCCACGGGGGTGTGATCGGTCAGATCCTGTCGACGGCGACGGGTGCCGGCGTCTTCGAGTTCTCGGCGGCCGACAACTGCTCGATCAGCGAGGTGGTGGTCGTCGGTGCGGGCCAGTGGCGCGTCCGCCGGTTCAACGACACGGCCCACCTCGACTGACTCCTCGTCCCGTTCTGTGGCTCCAGCGCGCGGGACGTATGCCGCGCGCGACCCCTATGTCGCTGTGGTGGCGGCTCGGGAGGCGATGCCGGCGGTCCGCCGCGCCTCGCGCAGGAAGTCCCGGTCCACTGCCGAGATCGTGAACCCGAACGACAGGCCCGTGGCCGGGTCCGCCCACGCGATCTGGCCGGCGGCCCCGTTGTGGCCGAACGCCGACGCCGACACCCCGTGGCCCATCCCCCGCAGCGACGACATCCCGTCGTCGCCGGCGACCACGAGTCCCAGCGTCCGGTTGGCGGGGATCCCCGTCAACGGCACGGGGTGCGTGCACCGGACGTGCCGGGTGCCGTCCAGCAGGACCGCCGGGTCCCACATCCCCTCAGGGTCGTGCAGGAACGCCTGGTACAACAGCGCCAGGTCGGCCGCCGTGCCCAACCCACCCCCACCGGGGATCCCGACCGTCCGGTGGGTCGGATCGTTGAACGCCAACAGGATGTCGGGGGTGATCTCGCCGAGCGGCAGGTCGGCGGTCCCGAACAGCTCCACCAGCTCGGCCTCGCTCGGCAGCTCGCCGACGGGGACCAGCTCGGCGACGTCCCCGGCGTCCTCGGCGCCCAACCCGAGCAGGAACGCGGGCAGTCCGAGCGGCTCGGTGATCCGGTCCCGGACCACCTCGCGGTAGTCGCGACCGGTCACCGCCTCGACCATCTCCGCGGCCACCCAGTGCGCCGAGGTCGCGTGGTACTCGAACCGCTCGCCGGGTTCCCAGCTGAGCCGCCAGCGCTCCATCGCCCGAAGGCGGTCGTCCCGGTTCGACCAGGTCGGGGGGCCGAGCGGCGCATACGGGAACCCCCCTGTGTGCGTCAGCACGTGCTCCAGCGTGAGCCGCCCGACGGCATCCGCCGAGCTGCCTGCCGCGCCGAACGACGGCAGCAACTCCACGACCCGGGTGTCGGGACCGAGGAGCCCCTCTCCGATCAGCTGCCACACGGTGGCCGCGATCCACGCCTTGGTGCACGAGAAGA
>CAIYGQ010000262.1 GCA_903925745.1 uncultured Actinomycetes bacterium
CTGACCGGTCAGTACGCGGCGGTGGACGAGAAGCTCACCGGCCACGAGAACCTCTGGATGGTCGGCCGCCTCCTCGGCATGGACCGGCGGACCGCCGACGCCCGGGCCGATGAGCTGCTCGAGCGGTTCCGGCTGGCCGATGCCGGCGGACGGGAGGTGCGGACCTACTCGGGCGGCATGCGGCGTCGGGTCGACCTGGCGGTGAGCCTGGTCGGACGGCCACGGGTGCTCTTCCTGGACGAGCCGACCACCGGACTGGATCCGGTCAGCCGGATCGAGATGTGGGACGTGACCCGGGAGCTCGTCCAGGACGGCACGACGGTGCTGCTGACGACCCAGTACCTGGAGGAGGCCGACGAGCTCGCCGACCGCATCGTCGTAATCGACGCGGGGCGGGTGATCGCCGAGGGGACGGCCGACGAACTGAAGGATCGGACCGGGGCCCGCACGCTGGAGGTCGAACTCGACCGGGTGGACCAGCTGGGCCGGGCGGAGGGCGTCGTGACCGGGCTGCGTCCGGGCACGGGCGTGCGGACCGACGCGGCGACCGGCCGGCTGTCCGTGACCGTGGACGACGACACGGCGTTCGCCGCCGCGGTCATCGCCGCGCTCGGCGAGGACGGCGTGGAGGTCACCGACTTCCGACTGGCCCGGCCGAGCCTGGACGACGTCTTCCTGGCCCTGACCGGCCACACGGCAGCCGAGACCGACGAGGGCGGGCCGGCTCCCGTCGGCCGTCGGTTCCGCGGGCCGCTCCCGGGTGGGGCCGACGAGCTGCTCCCGTCCGACGGGCCCGGCACGGCCGGCGGATCGGGGCGACGGGCGTGAGCGTCGCGACCCACCACCGCCCCCGTGGCCTGCGCGCCGTCGTCCACGACGGCGCGATCATCACCTGGCGCAACCTGGTGCAGCTGCCCCGGACACCCGAGCTGTTGTTGTTCACGCTGGTGCAGCCGGTGATGTTCGTGGTGCTGTTCACCTACGTCTTCGGTGGCTCGATCGGACAGTCGCTCCCACCGGGCCTGAGCTACGCGCAGTTCCTGATCCCGGGGATCATGGTGCAGACCATCGTGTTCAGCACCTCGGCCACGAGCGTCGGCCTGGCCGACGACCTGCAGAAGGGGCTGGTCGACCGGTTCCGGTCACTGCCGATCGCCCGGAGCGCGGTGCTGGTCGGCCGCATCTGCGCGGACACCGTGCGTCTGCTCATGATCGCCGTGGTGCTCGTCATCGTGGGCTACGTGGTCGGCTTCCGCTTCGAGGCCGGGCTCGGCTGGGGGCTGTGCATGGTCCTGGCCGCGGTCGCCTTCGGCTTCGCCATGAGCTGGATCATGGCCCTCATCGGCCTGTCGGTCCGCGACGCCGAGACCGCCAACACCGCAGGGTTCGTGTGGCTCTTCCCGCTGACGTTCATCAGCTCGGTGTTCGTGCCGGTCGCGTCGATGCCCGGGTGGCTCCAGGTCGTCGCCCGGAACAACCCGGTCACGCTGCTCGCCAACCTGCTCAGGGAGTTCACGCTGATCGGCCGCCCGCTCGCCGGCACCGTCGCCCCGGTCGTCGCCTGGATCGTCGGACTCACCGCGGTCTTCGGAACGCTCGCGGTGGCGAAGTACCGGCGGATCTGAGCGCAGCGCACCGTGCCCGCCGTCGACGACGGCTAACTTCGCCCCGTGGAGTTCGACGAGAACGCGCCGCTCGATCCCGGTCAGGTCGACGACCGCCGTGGTTCCGGCGGTGGACGGGGCGGCGGCCGGGGCGGCGGCCTCGGCGACCTGCTCGGCGGGGCGCTGGGCGGCGGACGGGGTGGCGGACGCGGCGGACCGACCGGCGACCTGGGGGA
>CAIYGQ010000263.1 GCA_903925745.1 uncultured Actinomycetes bacterium
ACCTCCCGGAACGACGTCGCCGTCGGGACGGACAGGCTCGCCTCCATGTTCTCGACGTTGCGCTTGCCCACGCCGCGGATCGGCTCAGGGGTGTCGGCGTCCTCGGCCGGTGCGCCGTCCGCTGGGGGCGCGGCGGAGGTGCCGTTCGTCGGTGCTGCCGCCGGAACCGAAGCCGGAGCTGCCACCGGAGCTGGCGTGGGGGCCGGTGCCGGTGCCGGTGCCGGTGCCGGTGCCGGGTTCGAGCCCTGGATCGGTGCGGAGCTGCCGTTGCCACCCTCGAAGTAGGTCCGCCACCGGTCGCTCACCGACCCCGGATCGCGGAGGAACGCCTCGTGCATCTCATCGACCAGCCACGCGTTGGTGCCCACCTGTTCGACCAACGTCGCGTCGTCGGCCTCGGTCTCCGGTCGCTGCTGCTCGCTCACGGCCGGATCCTACCGGTGGAGCCCGCTCGGCCGGGGCAGCGCCACCGGTCCGCACCAGGATGATCCTCCCCTAGATTCAGCTCCGTGCTGGTCGCCACCTGGACCGTCAACTCGCTGAACGCCCGGATGCCGAGGGTGGAGGAGTGGATCCAGGAGGTGCGCCCCGACGTCCTGTGCCTGCAGGAGACGAAGATGAGCGACGCCCAGTTCCCGGCGCTCGACTTCGAACGGCTGGGCTACGCGAGCGCCCACCACGGCCAGGGTCGTTGGAACGGGGTGGCGATCCTCTCCCGGGTCGGACTGGACGACGTGGTCGCGGGGTTCGAGGACGGTCGTGATCCCGACCCGGACGCCCGGGCGGTCTGGGCGACCTGTGGTGGCGTGCGCGTCGCATCCCTCTACATCCCGAACGGGCGTGAGGTCGACCACGACCACTACCGCTACAAGCTCGACTGGCTCGGTCGGCTCCGGGCGCACCTGGACGCACACCACCGCCCCGATGAGCTGCTGGTGGCCATGGGGGACTGGAACGTCGCCCCGACGGACCTGGACGTGTGGAGCCCCGCCGCCTTCGAGGGGATGACCCACGTCACGCCCGCTGAGCGGGCTGCGCTCGCCGACGTCGTCGACTTCGGGTTGGTGGACACCCTGAGGCGGCGCTACCCCGATGGTGGGATCTACTCGTTCTGGGACTACCGCAACGGTGACTTCCACAAGCGTCGCGGGATGCGGATCGACTACCTGCTGTCGACCGCCCCGCTCGCTGCGACCTCGACGGCCGACGTCGTCGACCGCAATGCCAGGAAGGGCACCAAGCCCTCGGACCACGCTCCGGTCATGACGTGGTTCGACATCGGGACGGACGCAGTCGCGTGAGCGATCCGACGCCCGGCGCAGTCGGCTCCGGTGACGCGGACGATCGGCCGGTCAGCATCCGGATCAGTGGGTTCAGCGAGCTGCGCCCCACTCCCCGGCGCCAGGAGATGCGACGACTCGCCGCCGCGACCCGTCGCCTCATCGAGCACCTGGTGTCGACCACGGCGACGACCGACGAGTTGTCCGAGGCGGCGGACCTGCTCGACCAGGTCGCCGGCCGGTTCGCCGCGCTCCCGCGGGGCTCGACCTACTCGGGCTTCGCCGAGGCCGCGAACGCCGGCCAGGGGATGCGCGAGCACCTGCAGCGACTGGCGGGGCGGGAAGGTGAGGCCGACGACGGTGCCGAGTCCATGGAGGAGGACCCGTTCGAGATCTTCGCCATGTTCGACCACAGTCCGTTCATCGGACTGGCCAACCCGCTGTCACCACCGGTGGTCTTCGAACAGTCCGCCGACCGGGTGGTGGGCCGGGTCACGTTCGGCTCCGCCTACGAGGGCCCCCCGGGCTGCGTCCATGGCGGGTACGTGGCGGCGGTCTTCGACGAGCTGCTCGGTGCGACCCAGTCGATGTCGGGGACCCAGGGGATGACCGCCCACCTCGGCATCGACTACCGGCGCCCGACGCCGCTGCACCAGCCGCTGCGCCTCGAGGGCTGGCTCGAGTCCCACGAGGGCCGCAAGATCTGGGCGAGGGGTGAGCTCCGACTCGATGCCGAGGGGGAACAGCCCGTGCTGGCCGAGTCGGCCGCGTTGTTCATCGCCTTCGATCCGGGACGCTTCCGGGAGTTGCTCGATGCCCGGGACGGCGAGGTCGGCGGTTCGTGAACCCGCACGTCCTGGCGGGCGTGGTCGGCGGACTCAGCGGTGCGAGGCGACGATCCGGAGCAGGTCGTCGCCGAATCGCTCGACCTTGACGGGGCCGATGCCGGGGACATCGAGCAGGTCCCCCCGGTTTCCGGGTCGTCGCCGGGCGACCTCCTCCAGCACGGCGTCGTTGAAGATCACGAACGCCGGGACGTCAGCGGCACGGGCCTGTTCGCGCCGCCAGGTGCGCAGGTGTTCGAACAGCTCGCGCTCGGGTGCCTCCAACCCGTTCGTCGCGGTCGCGCCGCGTCGTCGACGGCCCGCCGACCGGGCGGTCGCGGCGCGGGCCGCCGACTGACCGCGGTCGAGCTCGCGACCCCCCGAACCGAGCGTCGCAGCGATCGGATCGAGCCAGGGCGACGGGTTCCGCCGGGAGGCGCGGGTCCCGAATGTCCGCCGTCGGGCCCAGTGGCAGTGGAGCACCTCACGGGCCCGGGTGAGTGCCACGTACAGCAGGCGTCGCTCCTCGTCCACTGCCGCCGGGTCGTCCTTCGCGTGGTGGATGGGAACGAGACCCTCCTCCAGGCCGGCGACGTGCACCACCGACCACTCGAGCCCCTTGGCGGCGTGGAACGTGACGATCTCGACGGCGTCGCCCCCGGCCGTGTCCTCGTTGCGGAGCGTCGAGGTGAGCCACGCCAGGAACCCGCCGGTGTCCCCGGTCGGATCGAGCGCCCGGTACTCGTGGCCCAGCCGGACGACCTCGGCCACGTTCGCCGCCCGGTCGTCGATGGCGATCGGCGTGTCGTCCACAGTCGCCGGTTCGTCCGCGCCGCCGGGGGGCACCGCGGGTTCACCAACGGCATCCGGGTCGTCGCCGAGGGGACGCCGGGTGCGACGCCGGACGTCGGCGGCCAGGTCGGCCAGGGCCACGTCGAGTGACGGACTCCGACGGACCGCGTCCAGCGCGTCGCGGACCTCCGGGAACTCGAGCAGGTTGCCGGCCCCGCGGACGCGGTGGGGGACGCCGGCGGCGCCGCACGCCTCCGTGATCGCGGCTGTCTGTGCGTTCGTCCGGACGATCACGGCCTGTTGGGACCACGGCACCCCCGGGCGGTGGCCGTCACGCAGGGCCCGAGCGATGGCTGCGGCCTCCGCGCGTTCGTCGTCGTGGTCCCGGATCGTCGGGAGTGGCCCGGGCGGTCGGTGCGCGACCAGTTGCACGACGGGCCGGGCACCCTGGGCGAGCACGGCGTTGGCCGCCGCCAGGACCTGGGGTGTGGAGCGGTAGTTGTCGGCCAGCGTCACCGACTCCGCTCCGGGGAAGTGCTCGTCGAAGCGGTCCAGGTAACCCGCGTCCGCGCCGTTCCACGCGTAGATCGCCTGGTTCGGGTCACCGACGACGCACAGGTCGGAACCGTTGCCGAGCCACCGGCGCAGGAGCTGGAACTGCAGTGGATTGACGTCCTGGAACTCGTCGACGAACAGGTGGCGGAACCGCCAGTGTCGGGCGGCGGCGTACTCGGGATCGGCGGCCAGGTCCCGGGCGGCCAGGCGGAGCAGGTCGTCGAAGTCGACCAACCGGCGTTGACGCTTGCGGTCGGTGAAGTCCTGCCAGATCCCGGCGATCCGTTCGGGGTCGAGCGGGGGTCTGCGGTGCGCCCGGGCGGCGGCCGCCGCGTAGTCGGCGGGCTCGAGTGCTCGGGCGGAGGCCCACTCGATCTCGGCGAGCACGTCCAGCACCAGGGTCGAGTCGCCGGCCCGTCGGGGCACGATGCGGGCCAGGAATCCGAGCTTGCGGTCCAGCAGATCCGGCGCACGGACACCGCGCTCCTCCCAGCGTTGCCGCAGCTGCGCGTACGCAATGGCGTGGAAGGTGCCGGCGTGGACGAACGAACCCGGGAGCAGTCGTTGCAGGCGGTCCCGGAGCTCGCCGGCGGCCTTGCGGGTGAAGGTCACCGCCAGTGTCCGCTCGGTGGAGAGCGTGAGGGCGGCGCTCCGGTGGGCGATGCGGTGGGTCAGGACCCGGGTCTTGCCGGTGCCGGCGCCGGCCAGCACCCGCAGGTGTGAGGCCGGATGCGTCACCGCCCGGACCTGGTGTTCGTTCAACCCGGCGAGCAACCTCGACGCCCCCGGGTCGAACCCCTGCTCGAGCTCCTGCTCGAATCCTGGGTCGGGCTCCGGGAGCATCTCAGCCTGGTGACGGTCCACGGGCGGACCGTACCAGTGGGTCCCGACAGTGCGGACCGGTGGCCCGGTAGGGTTCGCGCATGGGCTACGACCCGAAACTCCTCTACGGCGACGAGTACATCGTGCTCGACACCCACCCGTCGTGGATCATGATGGTGCGCTCGGTGATCTACGTGCTGGGGGCCACCGTCATCGGCGTGCTGCTCCTGCAGTTGACCGGGGACGGCGTGCTCGGCACGGTCGCCCAGCTGCTGGCGGCACTGATGATCCTGGCGGCGCTGCTCCACCTGGCCCAGCGGTTCGTGAAGTGGTACTCGACCAACTTCGTGATCACCTCGGAGCGATGCATCTACCGGGAGGGCATCGTCTCCAAGCGAGGCATCGAGATCCCGCTGGACCGGATCAACACGATCTTCTTCCACCAGCGGCTCTTCGAGCGTGTCTTCGGTGCAGGCACCCTGCACATCGAGTCGGCGGGCGAGCTGGGCATCCAGAAGTTCAAGGACGTGCGCGACCCGATGGCCGTCCAGAACATGCTGTACCAGGCGATGGAGGACAACCAGACCCGCAACTTCCAGCGCATGGGTGTCTCGGCGGCTGACGCCGTCCACGAATCGGGCCCGGCGCCCTCGGTGGCCGACGAGCTGACGAAGCTGGCCGCCCTCCACGAGGCCGGGCACCTGACGGATGTCGAGTTCGCCCAGCAGAAGGCAGCCCTCCTGGGCTCCTCCGGAGGTGCGGCCCCACCCGGCCAGGCACCGCCCGGCCAGGCACCGCCCGGGCCGGCGCCGGTCTGACCCCCGGAACCCTGAACCGCAACCCGGCGTCGCTCAGCGCAGGTGCGCACCGGCCGAGGCCCGGACCCGACGTCCGCCGGTGCCGGCGTCACTGAGGTCCGCCCCGGGTCGGGCGATCGCCACCACGGTGCCTCCGAAGCCGGCGCCCGTCAGGCGGGCCCCCAGGACGCCGGGCCGTGCGACCAGCTCGTCGACGAGCGCGTCGAGGGTGGCGGTGGACACCTCGGCGTCGTCGCGGAGCGAGCGGTGCGATGCCGTCACCAGCTCGCCGGCCGTGGACAGATCGCCGTCGATCATCGCCGCGGCGAACCGTCGAACCCGTTCGCACTCGCTGCGGACGTGGCGGGCCCGGCGACGGAGCACGTCGTCGTCCAGTTCCTCGATCCGATCGAGGGGTGCGTCGCGCAGTGGGCCGAGCAGGTCCGCAGCCGCCTCGGCCTCGGTCCGTCGCGCGGCGTAGGCGGACTCGGTGAGTCGGCGCGGCTCCCCGGAGTCGACGACCCAGACGGCCAGGTCGTCGGGGAGGGGGATGGGAGTGGCCTCCTCGGTGGCGCAGTCGATCACGAGTGCGTGCCCCTCGACCCCGGCGGCCGAGCAGAGCTGGTCCATGATCCCGCACGGGACGCCGGTGGCGACCTGTTCGGCGCGCTGGCAGCGGCGGGCCAGCTCGAGCGGATCCCCCCCGCCGCCCAGGGCGAGCGCCACGGCCAGTTCGAGGGCGGCCGAGGACGAGAGCCCGCCACCGGGCGGCACCTCGGAGCGCACCGTCCCGACCAGCCCGACGAGGGGCCGGAACTCGGCGGCCACTCCGGCCACGTACCGGCCCCACTCCGGGCGCACCGCCTGCGGCTCGACGACCGGCAGGTCGATCCGCACCGGCTCGTCGAACTGCTCGGAGCGCAGCGACACGTTCCGGCCGGTCCGCCGACCCTCCACCTCGGTCACCAGGTCGATCGCCATCGGCAGGACCAGACCGCCGACGTAGTCGGTGTGGTCCCCGATCAGCACGACGCGGCCCGGCGCGACGGCCCGGACCGACTCGTCCGAGCCTCCGTGGGTCCGTTCGGTCACGTCGGTGCCCCCGGCAGGCCCCTGAGCGCGGCGGCCGCCTCGGCGGGGTCGACGGGGTTGAAGAGGATGCCGCCGCCGAGTTCGGCGGCCGCGACGAACCTGGGGGTCCCGGGAGCACGGAGCGTCGGGGTGATCGTGACGACCACCCGGGCCTCGGGCCAGTGGCCACCGTCGGTCGGGCGTTGGTGGATCCAGAGCATGTAGGGCATCGGCCGCTCGAAGCGTTGGTCCAGGCGGGCCAGGGCGTCGACGAGGGTCGCCGCGAGACCGTCGCGGTCGCAGCGGTCGTCGCTCAGGTCGGGTACGGCCGCGTCGGTCGAGATGCGCAGCTCGTACGGCCAGCCCGCCGCCTCGGGCACCCACGCGATC
>CAIYGQ010000264.1 GCA_903925745.1 uncultured Actinomycetes bacterium
GCCACCTGGAACGTCCTCGTCGCACCCGCCGCCACCGGCGAACCGGCCCGCGTGTCGACCACCCGACACGGAGTCACCGGCACGAACACCGAACCCGACGGGGAGGACGGAACGAAGTACCCCTGCACGTCCACGATCACGTGTGTCGCGGCGCCCACCGCGGCGACCGACAGGTCGGCGGTTCCTCCGGCAGCGGACAGGCCGATCGCGCCGGTGTTGGTCGTCCCACGTCCGGTGCTGAAGTTGATGAACGCCGCGTTGGGTGGCGCCACGTCCGCAGGCCACGCCCGCAGGAACCCCGAACCTGACGGAGCCGGCGTCGTCACCGACACCTCAACCGCGACAGCGGCATCGGGAACATCGCAACCGCCCGCCGCGCCACCCTGGGCCGACAACCCGGAACCCGCCACCTGGAACGTCCGCGTCGCACCCGCCGCCACCGGCGAACCGGCCCGCGTGTCGACCACCCGACACGGCGTCACCGGCACGAACACCTGACCGGCTCCGGCCGCCGCCGCGGGCTCGGTCCCGGGTCCGACGCTGTCGACGGCTGCGAGCATCGCTGCGAACAGCGCCACTGCGAACAGTGCCGACACCATCGGACGACGACCCACCTTCACCGCCCCATTCCACCAGCCCCCGGACACCGATCCACCGCGGCGACGCGTGGGGGCTCAGGAAGGTCGGCCTCGACCGTCGACCGTCGTCGCGGGACGGCGGACCGGGACCGGGGTCACGAACCGAGGCCGATCGGGTTGACCGGGGTCGTGCGCTGGGCGGTGGTGCCGTCACCGAGCTGGCCGAAATCGTTCCTCCCCCAACAGAGCGCACCCCCATCGGACATGGTCGAGCAGGTGTGGGTGTCGCCGGCGTCGATCTGGACCACACCGGACAACGGCTGCGGCAGGCCGAATCTGGTGTCCAGGACGCCCGCCGGCGCGGACTTGTTGCTGGTCGACAGATCACCGAGCTGGCCGTTCGCGTTGTACCCCCAGCACTTCGGAACGCCCAGGTTCGGCAGGGCGCACGAATGGGCGCCTCCCGCAGCGAGTGCCACCACACCCGTCACCGACGACACGGGGACCTGCACCGGCCTCTGGGTGGTCGAGCCGTCGCCGACCTGACCGAAGTCGTTGCGACCCCAGCACCGGACCGTTCCCGCCGTCGTGGCTGCACAGGTATGGAAGCCGCCGGCGACGACCTCTCGAACACCGGTCACCCCCAGCGGGAGCAGCGTGGACTCGATCACCGAGCCGGACGTCGAGCGACTCGTCGTGCCTCCGTCCCCGAGCTGCCCGTTCCCGTTGGATCCCCAGCACTCCAACGACGTGTCGGCCAGCACGGCGCAGGTGTGCTCGCCGCCGGCGCTGACCTGCGTCACACGCACCACGATCCCCAACCCCGTGACCGG
This sequence comes from uncultured Actinomycetes bacterium, assembly GCA_903925745.1. GTDB lineage: Bacteria > Actinomycetota > Acidimicrobiia > Acidimicrobiales > Microtrichaceae > SXMI01. The sequence goes on from CAIYGQ010000264.1 coordinate 1,412, forward strand.
TACGGGCGAGGTCCGGTTCGTGGTGCTGCCGTCGCCCACCGCGCCAGTGCCGTTCGCTCCCCAGCACTTGACCGTACCTGCCACCAACAACGCGCACGTGTGGCCGGCGCCGGCGCTGATGGAGGCGACACCCGTCAGGCCGGTCACCGGTGTCGGCGACGAACGGGGGGTGAACGTCCCGTCCCCGAGCTGTCCGGCCGCGTTGGCACCCCAGCATCGAACCGTCCCCGTGAAGAGGAGCGCGCAACTGTGGTCACCGCCGACGGCGATCTCGACGACACCGGAGAGATCGGCCACATCGACGGGCGCCGTGGCGTCGCCGGAACCGCCGTTGCCGAGCTGTCCGAACAGGTTCCGACCCCAGCAGCGCACCACGCCGATGGCTTCCAGCGCGCACGAGTGGGAGAACCCCGTCGACACCTGGACGGTCCCGGCGAAACCGCTCACCAGCGCCGGAGTGATCCGATCGGAGGCGGTTCCGTCTCCGAGTTGCGCATTCGCGTTGCTGCCCCAGCAGGACGGATCCCCCTGCCGGGAGACAACACAGATGTGACCGGCCCCGGCCGAGAGCGATGTGACGTCGCCCAGGCCGACCACAGCGGCCGGGGTGAGGCGATTGGTGGTCGTGCCGGTGGCGAGCAGGCCGCCGGCGTTGCGGCCCCAGCAGCGCACAGCGCCCGCGATCTGAACGGCACACGTGAAGTTGACCCCTGCGCTGACCTGGACGACGTCGCCGAGTCCGCTCGTGGCCACGGGCGTCGCTCGGGCCGTGGTCGTGCCGTCGCCGATCTGCCCGACCGAGTTGGCTCCCCAGCAACGGACTCCACCGGAGGCCAGGACCGCACAGGTGTGGTCGGCCCCGGCGCTGAGCCGAACCACTCCGGTCAGGCCGGTGACCGTGATCGGCGTGGAGCGCGTGGTCACGCTGCCGTCACCGAGCTGACCGGATGTGTTCGTCCCCCAGCACCTCGCGGTTCCGTTGGCGAGCTGAGCGCAGGTGTGGCTGTGCCCGGCGTCGATGCGGACCACTCCGCTCAACCCCGACACGGAGGGGATCGTCAGGGACGGCACCAGGTCGCCGGCGCCCAGCTGCCCTCCCCTGTTGTCGCCCCAGCAGCGGACGGTGCCGACGTCGAGCAGGGCACAAGCGTGCGTGTTCCCCACACTGATCTGCACCACACCGGTGAGCGGGATGCCATCACGGACGACCACCGGGTTCGAGCGGTCGACTGATGTTCCATCACCCAACTGGCCATGGAAGTTGTCGCCCCAGCATCTGGCGGTGCCATCGACGAGGACGGCACACGAGCTGGCGCCGAACACCGACACCTGGGCGACATCGCGCAACCCCGTCACCACCACGGGCGTCGTCCGCGCGATCGTGGTGCCGTCACCGAGCTGACCCGAGTCGTTGCGCCCCCAGCAGCGCACCTGCCCGTCACCAGCGAGTGAACAGCTGTGGTTCTCTCCTGCGGCGACCACCTCGGTGGATCGTGGGTTGCGGCCGAGCGGCTCGAAGTACCCGAGGACGTCGACGGTGTAGTCGGTGGCACCCCCGAAGTTGACGATCGCCAGGTCCTCGAGGCCACCTGCCGGAAGCGGCAGCGTGCCGGTGTTGGTGATGCCACCGACGGCCGTGAAGTTGAGGAACGTCCCGCTGGGGGTCGCACCGGTTGGTCCCGGGCGGGTGAAGCCGCTGCCCAACGGCGCTACCGCTGTGATCGACGCCTCGACCGCGGCCGCGCGCTGCGGGATTCCACAGCCGCCGACGTTCGGGGTCCCCTGGGCGATGAAGCCCGACCGAGCTCCAGTGGTCTGGAAGCTGCGGCTTCCGCCGGCAGCCAGGCGTCCACCGGCGTTGCGGGTGTCGACCGTGCGGCACGGCGTCAGCACCTGGTAGCGACTCCCCGACGATGAACCCGAGCCGTACACACCCTGCACGTCGATCAGCACGTGGACCTGCCCACCGAAGTTCCTCACGACGATGTCCGGCGTACCGGGTGTCGTCGTCGCAGCCGGCCGGACGGCGCCCGTGTTGGTGATGCCGGTTCCGTCGGTGTAGTTGACGAATGCCGAGGACGGATTCGATCCGTCGTTGGGCGCGATGCGCAGGAATCCCGATCCAGAGGGTGACACGACGGTCACCGACACCTCGTAGGCGACGGCACCATCTGGAATGCCACACCCTCCTGGTGCCCCGCCCTGAGCGGCGAAACCGAGACCCGTGCCGTCGATCTGGAACGCACGGGACCCCCCGGATGCGAGCGTGCCGCCGGCGACGCGGGTATCGACCACGCGGCACGGTGCGGCGAGGGAGTCGTAGGACGCACCGCCGGGTGCCGAGAAGTACCCCTGGACGTCGACGACCAGGTGGGTTGTGCCACCGAAGTTCGCCACACCCAGGTCGTTGAGGACCGAAGTGTTGAGCGGAACGGTCCCGGTGTTCGTGATTCCGCGACCGTTCGTGTAGTTGATGAACGTGGCGTTCGGGACCGGACTCGCGGCTGCGAACACCCGGATGAAGCCGGCGCCCACCGGAGCGACCGCGGTGATCGACAACTCGACGGCGGTTGCCCCATCAGGTACACCGCAGCCCGTCGCGCTCCCACCCTGGGACGTGAGGTCGCCGGCACCCCGGATCCGCACGTCGCGGATCTCACCGGCAGCCAGATCGCCCGACGGGACCGACGGCGCCCGAGTGTCGACGGCACGGCACGGACTGGCCAGTGGGGTGTATCCGAGTCCGCCGTCCACGGTGTCCGCCGCGGCCGGGCTGGCCGTGGTCAACACGCCGTCCACCACGGCCGACCCGACCCCGAGCAGGGAGCCGAGCGCGGCCACCGCCACTGCGATGGCACAGACCCGACGCCAACCGTGTTCGCGAACCATCCGGGTCCTTCCCGCCCATGGCCGCTGCCGATCATGCGGCCACTTCGAACCTAACCGAGACCGAACCTCGGATCCCTCGGAAGCTCTCGGAGCGGCTAGCGTCCTGCACGTCCCACGTGTGCGGTGACCGGCCTCCGGGTGAATCGGTGACCGTTCGTGACCGGGGCGCCGACCCCGGCGACGGGGTCAGGCGGGTGTAGTTCAATGGTAGAACTTCAGCTTCCCAAGCTGACAGTGCGGGTTCGATTCCCGTCACCCGCTCCAGCCGAGAGCCCAGTCCCCACAAGGGATTTGGGCTTTCGCCGCGTCTGAGCGGCTCCCCCGTTCCCCCTAACGGTCCCCCAAACCAGCCTCCGCTCTGGACCCCTGGCTGCCGCGCCTATGTGGACAGTGCGAGGAGGGGTCTGCTGCAGGTTTGGTTGACGATGGTTGTAGTTGATCATGCCATGAACCGCCCCTCGAGACCGTCTCCGGGCTACCGGGATCGCTGCGCAACACCCTCACCTGGGACCAGGGCGCGGAGATGGCCGAGCACAGGGCGTTCAGCATCGCCGCCGATATGGACGTCTACTTCTGCGACCCCGCGTTGCCATGGCAGCGCGGCAGCAACGAGAACACCAACGGGCTTCTCCGCCAATACGTCCCCAAGAGAACCGACCTCTCGCTACACGACCGTGACGCACTCAAACGCGTCGCCGCAGAGCTCAACAGCCGGCCACGCAAGGCCCTCGACTGGGACACTCCAGCCGAACGGATCTCTGCTCTACTGGCCCGCACCTGAACCCACCGTTGCGACGACAGCTGGAATCCAAGCACGCGAGGGAAAGCTCTACCGCTGTGCCATCAAGGACCTGTTCTCGAACCGGATTGTCGGATGGTCCATCGACAGCCGCATGAAGGCCCGCCTGGTCGTCGCTGCGATCGAGATGGCCGCCGCCCGACGCGACGGCGACGTCGCCGACTGCATCGTTCACAGCGACATGGGCAGCCCGGTCAGTTCCGCGCTCGGAAGGTGCACCGTGTGCTGGCCCGCCATGGCCTCGTCGGCTCCATGGGCCAGGTCGGCTCCGCGGGAGACAACGCCGCGATGGAGTCGTTCTTCGCTCTCCTGCAGAAGAACGTCTTGGACCGTCGTCACCGCTGGGCCACCCGCGACGAACTGCGCATCGAGATCGTCACCTGGATCGAACGCACCTACCACCAGCGCCGACGCCAAGCGGCCCTCGGCCGGTTGACCCCCATCGACTACGAGATCATCATGACCCCTCAGACGGCAACCGCCGCCTGACAACCCACTGTCACCTCACCGCGCAGCAGTCCCGTTTGAATCATTCAGTGTGGGCTCCCGGATGCCGAGAGGGCCCGAATCGGAGGAGAGGATCAGTCGGACAACCGGGTGGCGACACCCTCGGCGTTCTGCAGGAGGCGGACTGGGTCGAGCGGGCGGCCGCCGTTCGCCAAGGACCCGATACCGTGAACGAATGCTGCGCTACGGCGTGATGGTTCCCGGAACAACGCTGCCCCGCTGGCAGGTCGAGGTGCTCGACGCGCTCGACGCCGTGGAGGGAGTGGAACCCGCCCTGTTGGTGGTCGACGGCGGCGACCGTCCCGGACGACCTTCGATAGGCGAGCTCTGGAGTGGACACCTGCTCGCTTGGACCGCGTTCAACCGGGTGTCCGCCCGACGGTCGACAGCGCTGACTCCGATCGACTGTTCCGAGCGGTTCGCCAATCTGCCGACGATGACGGTGCGGCCGGACGTCTCGGGAGTGTGGCAGGAGTTCCCGGAGACAGCGCTCGAGGAACTGCGGGATCACGGCCCGGACGTGTTCCTGCGACTGGGGTTCGGGCTCCTCCGCGGCGGAGTGCTCGACGTCGCACCGCTCGGCGTGTGGTCGTTCCACCACGACGACGAACGGGTCATACGCGGCGGCCCGCCATGTTTTTGGGAGATGGCGACCGGAGATCCAGTGACCGGCGTGCTGCTGCAGCGACTCACGGACCGCCTCGACGGCGGCGTCCCGCTGGCCCGCGCTGCGTTCGCCACGGTGCCCCACAGCTACCGCCGGAACCGTGACCAGGCATACCTTGGCGCGGCCTGCCTGCCGGCACAGGTGGCTCGTCGCGTGCTCGTTGACGGCCCTGCAACGGTGGAGGGGGACCCGAGCGGAACCAACGCTCCCCTCTCCAGGCCGCCGTCGTGGCGGCGACTCGCCAAGGCCAGCGGTCGCTTCGCCATCGCCGGAGTCCAGCGTCAACTCGACGGCATCCTCAGGGCGGACCACTGGAACGTGGGGGTGCTCGACCGGCCGGCGAGCTCGCTCCTAGAACGTCCTGACCTGGCCGAGGTCAGCTGGTTCCCGGTGCCATCCTCGCCGCATCGCTACGTGGCGGACCCGTCGGGCTGCCGGGACGGCGACGGCGTGGTCGTGCTGGTCGAGGAGTTCGACCACCGAGACTCCCACGGCACGCTCTCCAGCTTCCGGCTTGACTCCCCGGACACGGCTGACTCGGTGCGGGGGCCCGTCCCGATGGCCCGGTTCGACGTGCACTCGTCGTACCCCGCACTGGTCCGCGACGACGACACGTGGTGGTGCATCCCCGAGACGGCCAGCGCCGGAGAGGTGCGGGCCCACCGGTTCGACCCGACCACCGCCAGTCTCGGCGACTCGTTCCCGCTGCTCGAGGGTTCCGACCTGCTCGACCCGACGGTGTTCCGATGGGACGGTCGCTGGTGGTTGTTCGGCACGGACCGGAGTCGTGGAGCGAACGAGGTGCTCAGGGCGTGGTGGTCCGATGACCTGCTCGGCCCGTGGACCCCCCACCGGGTCGACCCGCTGCTGGTGGACGTCACCGCAGCCCGACCCGCAGGAGCCCCGTTTGTGCGCGACGGCACGCTGTACCGGCCTGCTCAACGGTGCACGCCAAGGTACGGCGCCGCCGTGGCGATCATGCGGGTGGACCGCCTCGATCCTGACGGGTTCGCCCAGACCGAGGTCGCCCGCGTCGTCCCGGACCGCAACGGCCCCTGTCCGCATGGCGTCCACACCGTCTGGGACTGCGACGGGGTGACGCTGGTGGACGGCAACCGCCGCTCGTTCTCCCTGCCCGCAGCGCGTCGCGAGATCCTGGCCCGCCTCCGACGCCGAGGGAGCAGCGCAGCCGAGAGCGCTCCCCACCGAACCTGACGACGATAGGTTCGACCGGTACGCACATCACCCTGCCCCGACGTGGCCGTCGTGGGTCCAAAGATGGACGTCCCCTGCCGGGCTCCGGATCCGCTCGACGGCGACGCCAGCGTGGTCAGTGCCCCCTGGCGCGACGTCGGGCCTGACGGCGCCCACGCTGGCCATCTCGGTCGCGCCGAGCGAGCCGGGGTCGACCAGCAGCAGTCAGCCGACGACGGCGCCTTCGTCGGTGACCACGTGCGTCAGGAGGGCCACGTCGCCGAGCGTCTGGTTCCCCGAACCCACCGGGACCGGCTCGGACAGTTACGCCCGGATCCGGCGCTGGGTCTCGGCCCGGGTCGCCCGGTCGAACGCAGCGACCACACCCTGTCGTCGCCAGGTGTAGTTGAAGCGGGACTGCCGCAAGCACGGGTCTTCGAACACCGTCTCGTGCACCTCGCCGACAGCTGGTGCTCTGACCACGAACGTTTGCGCGTTATGCGGCTCGGCGTGGCTGACCCCAGCGGCGTTGTTGTTCGCTGCAGATGCGGGCCCGGTGGCGGCGTTCGGCTTCGAGGATCTCGGGGTCGCGGGTGTGGGCTTTGCGCCATCGGATGTAGGCGCGGATCGCCTTGGCGAGCGCGGGGTGATCGGCGTGGTCGCTGTTCGCGAGGACGAACTGGCGCAGCGGCCCGAAGTGCGTCTCGATCGGGTTCGCCCATGACGCATACGTCGGCGTGAACACCAGTTCGACGGCGTTGTCCGCACACCACTCGCGCACGGTGGCGTTCTTGTGGTGGTTCAAGTTGTCGAGGACCACGTAGATCGGCTCACTGTCATCGAGACGGGCGCGGATCGACTTGAGTGCCCGTGACGTGGGAGCCCATCCCTTGGCCGGCTCGTTGCGACCCCAAAGATGGTCATCGCCGATCGAGTAGCAGGCGAACAGCTGCCGGGACCCGTGGGGCTTGTGGTAGTTCGCCCGCAGCCGCTCTGGTCGACTCCTCGGTGACCAGGTCGAGCCGCCGACCGGTGTGATCGTCAACGGGCCGAACTCGTCGAACGCGAACGTGCGCTCCGGGGCGTGCTCGAGGCACCACTCGATCCAGTTCAACTTCTCCTCCTTGAGCGGGTCCGGTGACTCCTTCCAGGTCTTGGTCCGCTGGAACGTGATGCCTTCCGCAGCGAGGATCTGACGCAGTCGTTCCCGGCCGATGCGCACCTTCGGGCCCTTCTTCGACCCGAGATAGTCGGCCAGCTTGCGAATCGACCAGTGCGTGAACGGCTGACCCAGCTTCGTTGGGCGAGTCTTGGCGGTCTCGACGATCACCTTGCGGTCACTCGTCGTGATCAGGCGGGGACGGCCACCCGCCCACTGAGGGTCCAACGATCGCATCCCCAAATCGTTGAACCGGTGGATCATCTCGCGCACCCGGTCGGGTGAGGTCTGCACCAGCCGGGCGATCGTCGCCACGTCGTTGCCGCCCGCCGAGGCCAACACGACCATCGCCCGTCGCCACTTCACGATCGACCGGTCCGACTTGCCGCCCCGCCGCACGATCCGTTGCAGCTCCCGACCTCCCGCGTCGTTCCGGCGACGCACCTTCACACGTTCTGCCATCCCCCGACCAAAACAGGCGACGACCCACAAGTGGTGGACGCGACCCACCAACCACCTGTCACCAACGTCCCGGCCGAGTACATCTAGGCGCGGTCAGCCGACACCAGCCCGTCCCACCTGTCGACCGGTCGGATCGACGCCGCCTCCGGCCGCGGGATCCGAGGCCCCGATCGGTCGGGGAGTTCCCAGTGGGCGGGTCAGGTGCGGCGGGGGATGACCCTCCAGGTCGCCTCGGGGCCGACGGGGCCGAAGAGCAGCGACTCCCCCAGCACCAGGCCGGACGCCACCGACGCACCGTCCGGGACGGTGAACGACATCAGGCCCGGCGACCCCTGGATCTCGGGCAGGTCGACGAAGGAGAACTGGTCACCGTCGTACGGCTCGAGCCGGAACACGGTTGCGCCTCCGGGACCCATCACCATCTCCAGACCCTCGGCCCCCGAACGGACGACGATGTCCCCGTAGTAGGCGTTGGCGTAGGTGCCGATGTAGGCCGAGGCGTCACGGGCGGGGGCCGGTGAGGCGGGTCGCTCCAGCGGCGGCGGGCTCAGGAGCGGCGAGAAGGAGCCGCCGTAGAGCGACGTCCAGTCGGCGGACGGCTCGCCGTGCAGC
>CAIYGQ010000265.1 GCA_903925745.1 uncultured Actinomycetes bacterium
CGTGTGGAACGGGAACATGGGGACCTTGATCCCGAAGCCCAGGAACATGCCGCCGAAGATCAGGATCTGGGCGGTCTTCGACAGGCCGGCACCACCGAACTCGCGGAGCTCGGGGATGGAGAACGTCTGCTCGACCGCCAGGTAGCTGACGGCGATGAACGCCACGATCATCAGCGCCGAGCCGAACAGCGTGTAGAGGAAGAACTTGATGGACGCGTACTTGCGCTCGGGTCCGCCCCAGACGCCGATCATGAAGAACATCGGCAGGAGGACGACCTCGAAGAACACGAAGAACAGGATGAGGTCCTGGGCCAGGAACGAGCCGATCATGCCGGTCTCCAGGACGAGCATGAGGATGAAGAACGCCTTGGGGTTGCCGGGCTCGGGCACGTGGTTCCACGAGTACACGAACACCAGCGGCATGATCCCGACGGTCAGGATCAACAGCGGCAGCGACATCCCGTCGAGCCCCATGATGAAGCCCGAGTTGATGACCGAGATCCACTCGTAGTCGACGAAGTACTGGAGCTGCTCGGCGGCCCCGTAGTCGAAGTCGATCAGCAGCAGGACGCCGAGGACGAGGGTCACGAGCGACGTCACCAGCGCGACGAGCTTGTGGGTGTCCTCGGACTCCTTGGGGATGAACAGCATCACGAGCGCACCCACCAGGGGCACGAACGTGATGAGGATCAGACCCCAGTCGTTCAGGAACTGTGTCATGGGAACGTCGATCTCCCTACTCGATCAGCCGACGAACAGAACGAAGGCGCCGGCCAGGATGGCCGCTGCGGCGAAGAACAGTGCGGTGTACTGCTGGATCCGACCGGTCTGCAGGTGGCGCAGCACTCCACCCGAGCCGGACGCCGTGGCGCCGGCGCCGTTGACGGCACCGTCCACGACCCGCTGGTCGATGTCCTCGTAGACGACGCGTCCGACACCGACCGCACCGCGGCCGACCCCGTTGACGATCCCGTCGAGCACGGTCTGGTTGAACCAGTTGGACGCCCGGGCGAGCGGGCCCTTGACGAACCCGACGATGACGGTCGTGTACAGCCAGTCGAAGTAGTACTTGTTGACCAGCACGTTCTTGCCCCATGCGGCCAGGGCGTTGCGCTCCGACAGGCCGTGCAGACCCTTGAAGGCGCCCTTCCAGTAGTAGAGGTAGGCGACGGCGATGCCGCTCAGTCCGACGCCGACCGACAGGACGGCCAGCAGCGGGTTGAACTTCGCGTGCGTGATGGTCGGGAAGTACAGGCCGACCGGCTCGACGAACTTCTCGAACCGGGTGAGGGTCCCGGCGGGCAGGAAGTCGAACGCCGCCGGCAGGTTGAGCACGCCGACGATGGCGCCGAGCGTCGCCAGGATGATCAGGGGGATGGTGATCCGGGGGCCGGACTCGTGCGGGTGGCCGTGGCCGCGGTACTCACCGAAGAACGCGTACCAGATCGTCCGGGTCATGTAGGCGGCGGTGCAGAACGCCGCCAGGAGCAACATGACGAGCATCACGTGGTAGGTGCCGTTGGCGCCGTCGGTGCCGGGGAACGATCCGGTTCCCGCCAGGATCTCGTCCTTCGACCAGAAACCGGACAGGGGGAAGATGCCGGCGAGCGCCAGGGTGCCGACCAGGTAGGTGGCGAAGGTCCGGGGCATGACCGTCCGCAGCCCGCCCATGTCGTCGACCATGTTGAAGCTGTGGTGGCAGGCGTGGCTGAGCGAGCCGGCCCCCAGGAACAGGCACGCCTTGAAGAACGCGTGCGTGAACAGGTGGAACATGGCCGCCGTCCAGGCACCCACGCCGAGCGAGGTCACCATGAAGCCGAGCTGGGACACCGTCGAGTAGGCGAGCACCTTCTTGATGTCCTTCTGGACGAAGGCCAACAACGCGCCGAACAGCGCCGTGACGGCACCGACGACGGCCAGCAGGTTCACCGAGGAGCCGGCGATCGACAGGCCCTCGAAGAACACCGGGTACAGGCGGGCGACCATGAAGATGCCGGCGACGACCATGGTGGCGGCGTGGATCACGCTGCCCGCACCGAGGAACAGGCACGCCTTGAAGAACGCGTGCGTGTAGACGTGGAAGACCGCCACGCCGTAAGCGCCGACGCCGAGCGCGACGAACATGAAGCCGAGC
>CAIYGQ010000266.1 GCA_903925745.1 uncultured Actinomycetes bacterium
CGCGGTGCGCCCGGATGGCCGAGGAGAGCAGCCCGTCGCACTGGATGCACATGAGGTTGCACCTGTTCGACAGGTTGAACTCGATGCGGCTCGGCCAGGGCAGGCCGGCGTCGTCGCCGAGATTCTCGACGGCCTCGGTGTAACCGTCGAAGAGCGACGGGTAGGCCGTGGAGCGACCCTCGACGAGAGTCTCCGCGTGGCACTGCTCGCAACCCGCCGAGAAGTCGTCGACAGCCAGACGCCGGACCAGGTCACGGTGCGCCCGTCCCCGCCAGATGTCGAGCAGCGAGTCGGTGGTGACGTTGCCGAGCGCCTCCCAGTTCCGGCAGCACGCCCGGACGTCGCCGTCGGTGGCCAGGTAGAGCTGCACCGACGGCGCCAGGCACGCGTGACGGGGCTCCAGCGGCGCCAGGCCACGGACCGGCCGCAACTCGGGCTCTGGGTCCGGCGGTCGTCGACGGAACACGATCCCACCCTACCCGTGGTCGCCCGGTGCTCAGCCGGGCGCGTCGTCGGGCGCGTCGTCGGGCGCGTCGTCGGGACGGACGGCCACCAGCACGGTGACCCCCACCAGACGTCCCCGTTCGTTGCCCTCGCCGACCAGCGCGACCCGCACCGAGGCGTCACGGAGCCGGAGCGCCAACTCCCGTTGACCACCGTCGTGACCGGTCGACTCGACCGACTGGACCGGACCGAGGCGCCGCTCGAGCTCGACCTGGAGCCCCTGGACGGGACGACCGACCAGCGCGCCGGGCTCGCAGCCGAGGAGCGCCCCGAGGGAGTCCGAGACCGAGACGACCAGGTGGTCGTCGTCCCGGTCGGGCACGTAGTCGACGGCGAGGCGGTGAACCCGTCCGTCGACCGACCACGCAGCGAGGTCCCGCTCCGTGGCCGGGATGTTCCCCGCCACGACGCCGAGCACCCCGAGATCGAGCGACGACACGCGCGGGAGGCCGGCCAAGGCGACCGGCGTCACCTGCTCGGACCACGCTTCGGACCACCAGAGCTGCTCCAGGGTGCCGGGTGGCGACTCGACCCACCGACGGAGTCGCTCGACCTCCTCGACCCACGTCGCCCGGTTGAGCTCCAGGTGCGGGAGCACCCGGTCCTCGGCCGCACCGAGCCCGTCGACGACCTCACGCAGGTCCTCGGACCCGAGCGAGGCGAGGCTGCAGTGCTCCGGGTGCCGGACCACGCACACGTTGACCCGGAAGTCGCGCTCCTCGGCCCACAGGAGCAGGTCGCCGAACTCGTGGTGGTTCTGACGCATGAGGCAGAAGTTGACCTCGACCGTCGTGCCCTGCGCCTCGGCCATGGCCGCGTAGCGGGGCACGTTGGCCACCACGACGTCGTGGTCGGCGTTGACGCGGATCAGCTCGTAGGTCTGCTTGGTCACGGCGTCGAGGGAGAACGTGTAACCCATCCGGAGCGTCGTGCCGATGCGTTCGATCCGGTCGCTCCACTGGGTCGCGTTCGTCACCACCGTGCAGGGCAGCTCCGGATTGAGCCGCTCGACCATCTCCCAGACCCGGTAGTTCTCCCGCCCGAGGAACGGCTCACCACCGGCGAACTGCGCCTCGACCAGGTGCGGGATGAACTGCTCCAACTCGGCGAAGAACACGTCACCGTAGACCCGCGGCAGGGCCGGGAGGTGCTCACGGTGGGCCCGGATGGACGACGAGAGGAAGCCGTCGCACTGGACGCACATGAGGTTGCAGGCGTTGGAGAGATTGAACTCGATGCGGAGCGGCCACGCCCCCCGGGGGTCGCCGTCCCGGCCCACCAGCGGGGCGAACCGATCGAACCGTGCGGTGTAGGCCCGGTCGGGGCCCTCGACCTGACGCTCGACGCCGCACGGCTCGCACCCCTGCGGGAACTCACCGACCGCCAGGGCGTCGACCATGCGGTGCCGCACGTGGCCGTTCCAGATCTCCCCGAGCGGGCGGTCCACCACGTTGCCGATCGGGGCGAATGTCCGGCAGCACGACCGGACGTTGCCGTCGGGGGCCAGGTACATCATCGAGCTCGGGGCGAAGCACGACGAGCTCGGCGTCGGCGGTCCCGCCTGCCCGGCGACCTCGGTCGCCGGGGGGACCCGGCGGCGCAGACGCACGTTCAGCCCCCGGCGTCCGGCCGGCGGAGGATCACGAACTCGCCCCCTCGGGGCATCGGGTGACGGTCGACGACCCGGTACCCCTGCGCCTCGGCCTCGTCGAGGTAGGTGAGCACGTCGGCGTCGAGCGGCCAGAGGATCTGGTCGTGGAGACCGACCACCAGCACCCGCTCCGCCGGCCGGTCCGTGGTCACCGTCGGCGACAGCTCCCGCTCCCGGGTAGCGGCCGAGGTGGTGTCCGGGATGATGATGGTCGGGTCCCACGGGTCGAGCTCGGCCGCCATCCGGACCGTCCCGGCGTTGACGAGGTGGGTGTTGCCGGTGACGACGAAGGCAGCGCTTCGTCCGTCGGGGCTGATGCGCTTCATGGCCTGCTCGAGGTCCTGCGACAGTGCCCACCAGTCCGCAGCTGCGGACTCGTGCTCGCCCCGTCGGGTCGGGAGGAAGCGCTCGTCGTACTGGGAGAATCCCCACTCGAAGTGGCTGACCGGGGCGTCGGGATCCCACGGCGTGAGCCGGAGGGCACCGACGAAATTCCACCCGACGACCACCAGGGCCAACGTGGCGGTCACCAACCAGAACGGACGGGGCAACCTGGACAAGGCGGCGGCGACCATCGGCACGCTGAGCACGATCAGCGGCAGCTCGAACCACACGCCGTTGTTGGCGGTGCTGACGAGCGCCACCGTGCCCGCCAACACCACTGCGACCACCGCGAGGTAGGCACGCGGCTCCACGCCGGCAGGCGGTCGACGGCGGAGGCACTGGTAGACGACCACTGCACACAGGGCGAGCGCAGCCGCTGCGATGGGGATGACGAGGCCCTCCGGGAACCGGCTCGGCACGAAGCCGTTCACGTACCGCTCCCACCGAAGCGAGATGCGGTCGCCGAGTCCAGCCTGGCCGAACAACTCCGCCCGTTCCCCGTAGCCGAAGCTCAGCAGGTAGCCGAAGATCGAGTCGCGGTTGAGCAGGTACCACGGGGACGCGATCACCAACCCGAGCCCGAGCGCACCGATCCCGCGCAGCAGCCCCCGTCGGTCGCCCCAGCAGACGACGAGCACGGCGAGCCCGCAGGCCGGGAGGTACCCGAGCGTCATGGTCCGCGACAGGAGCATGACGCCGACCGCCACGCCGAAGAGCCACACGAGACGGTTCCGGCCGCCGTCGGAGCAGAGCAACGCCCACAGGCCGGCGGCGAGCGCGGCCGCCGCACCGAGCCCGTACCAGTAGGACTGCACGGCGGTCGTCACCGTCGGCAGCAGGGCGACCCACACGCCGGCGACGATCGCCACCGAGGGCCGCGCCAGACGCCGGGTGATGCCGGCGACGGACACGCCGATCAGGACCAGCAGCGCCGGCTGCAGCATCATGGCGGTGCGAGGATCGCGGGGGCCGAGCAGCAGGAACGGCAGGCTGGCGGTCGGCACGGCGATCCCGTGACCACTGCTCAGGATGGCTCGCACCAGGGCGACCGGGTTCCGCGGGTCGATGTTCCGTTCGATCCGCAGGGCCGTCGACAGGTACGACGACTCGTCCGGGTCGAATCCGCCCAGGTGCCGGTACGACCAGATCCACACGGCGTTGGCCAGGGCGACCAGACCGACGAGGACGGCGACGGTCACGAGCGGGTGGCGGAGCACCAGGAGCATCGCCCGTCGCAGCACGCCGGTGCCCGGGTCGTCGGCGTACGGGTCACCGCCCGGGTCGTCGGCAGGCGTGAGGTCGGCGCCCGCCGGGTCCGGGTCGAGCGATCCGTCCCCGATCCCAGCGTCGGACCCGTGATCGTCGGCGTCCGCACCCGGGGGTCGGCCGCCGGTACGCGAGCCGGCGTCCGTGACCGCTTGGTCGCCCATGCCACAGGATGGCCCGCCGGTCCTGAGCTGACAAGCGTCCGGACCACCAGGGGTGCGCGATCCGGCCCGGTCGGGCACAATTGCCCGATGGTGCTCGCACGCCACCTGGTGAGGCTCGCCGGGGACAGCCTCTCGTACGCCCTCACGACCCGCCGGGTGGCGCTCCTCGTCACCCTGGTGCTGGGTCTGGTGCTCGTGGCCGTGGGTCTGGCAGCGAAGGCCGCCGCCCCGCTGGTGATCTACCCCTTCGTCTGAGGGCTCTCCGGGCGAGGTCCGGGTGGTCGGGCCGACCCGGATCGGCCTCAGGCTCGGCCCGGTCCGCCGAGCCACCCGGGACGGTGTGGGCCTACCATGACGAGGTGCGGGTACTGGGGGTGAGCTGTGACTACCACGACGCGGCCGCGGCGCTGGTCGTGGACGGCGAGGTCGTCGCCGCCGGCGAGGAGGAACGTTTCTCGCGCCTCAAGCACGACTCGTCCCTGCCGGTCGGCGCCATCGCGTCGTGCCTCGCCGTGGGCGGCCTCGAGCCCGACGACCTGGACGCCGTGGTGTTCCACGAGAAGCCGTTCGCCGTGGCCAGCCGGGTGCTCACCTCGCGACAGCGACAGGGGCTCCGAGGCGTGCCCGGGTTCGTCCGGGACATCCCGGTGCTGCTCAGCACCAACCTCTTCGTCGGCTACCGGATCGAACGGGCCCTCCGCTCGCTGGGCGCCACCCGGGCACCGTCGGTCTTCTACGGCGAACACCACCTGAGCCACGCGTCGGCCGCCTTCCTCCCGTCGCCGTTCGAGGACGCTGCGATCGTCACGATCGACGGCGTCGGTGAGTGGGCGACCTCCACCGTCGCCCACGGCGTGCAGAACCGCATCGACGTCCTCGGCGAACAGCGGTTCCCGCACTCGCTCGGCCTGCTCTACTCGCTCGTGACCGCGTGGTGCGGGTTCCAACCCAACGACGGCGAGTACAAGCTCATGGGGCTGGCGCCCTTCGGCGAGCCGTCGTACGCCGACGCACTCGACCGGGTGGTCGAGCTCGACGAGGACGGGTCGTTCCGGATCGACACCGCCGCCGTGCGGTGGTGGGCGGGGCAGCCGTCACGGATGCGCCGGCTCGTCGAGCTGTTCGACGGACCGCCCCGACGGGCGGACGAGCCGGTGACCCGTCGTGACGCCGACCTGGCGAGGTCGGTCCAGGACCTGGTCGAGCGGGCCGTCCTGCGCATCGCACGACGCGCCCGGGACCTGACCGGGGAGTCGGCGGTGTGCCTGGGCGGCGGCGTGGCGCTGAACTGCGTGGCCAACGGCCGACTCCTCCGGGAGGGCGCCTTCGAGGAGGTGTGGGTCCAGCCGTCGCCCGGCGACGCCGGCAGCGCCCTGGGCGCGGCGCTGTGGTACTGGCACCAGGAGACCGGCCACCGCCGCAAGCGGTCCGGGCCCCCGACGCCGGCGTCGGACACCATGCAGGGAGCGGCGCTCGGACCATCGTTCGACCACGACGAGCTGACCGCGTGGATCGCCGGACTCGACGTGCCCGTGACCACCCACGAGGACCGTGACGAGCTCGCCGGCGCCGTGGCCGACCGACTGGCCGACGGCGCCGTGGTCGGCTGGTTCGAGGGGCGGATGGAGTTCGGCCCCCGGGCGCTCGGCCACCGGTCGATCCTGGCGGACCCCCGGTCCCCCACCGTCCAGCGCGACATCAACATGCGCGTCAAGGGTCGGGAGTCGTTCCGGCCGTTCGCTCCGGCGGTCCTCTGGGAGCACGCCACCGAGTGGTTCGAGATGGACCGGCCGTCGCCGTACATGCTCTTCACCTTCCAGGTCGCCCCGGCGCACCGACGGGACGTCGAGGAGGAACCCGAGGACCTGGTCGAACGGGTCAACGTGCCCCGCTCCGACATCCCGGCCTGCACCCACGTGGACGGCTCCGCACGCGTGCAGACGGTCCACCGCGAGACGGCCCCGGAGTTCCACCGACTCATCTCGGCGTTCGAGTCCCGCACGGGCTGTCCCGTCCTGTTGAACACCTCGTTCAACCGGGCCGGCGAGCCGATCGTGTGCACCCCCGACGACGCGCTGGCCTCGGCCCGACAGGCGGGACTGGACCTGCTGGTCGTCGGCGACCACGTCCTCGACCTGGGGCGGTCCGACGGAGAGGCCACCGGGTCGTGAGCGTCCTGCACGGCGAACCGGGAGTCGACGCGGCGGGCGACGACCTGGGCGTCGGCCCGACGACCGACGAACGGCACAGGCTCCCCGTCCTCGCGACGCTCGCCGCGACGTACGTGGCGGTGGTGGCACCCGCGCAGGTCGCCGCGCTCAACCCCCTCGGCTCGACTCCGGTGTTCGTCCTGATCGCCGCTGCCGGCCTGCTCGCCGTGCTGGTGACGCCCCGGCCGAGCTGGTTCGTCCGGGCCTGCCTGGCCGGCGTGACCGGTGTCGGCACCGTGGTGGCGGCCGGTGCCGGACGGACGCTGCTGCTGTGGGTGGCCGCCGCGGTCGTGCTGGCGGTGTGGACGACGGCCGGTCGCCGGCCGGTCCCGCTCGTCCCTGCGGCGGCACCCGGGAGCGCCGTGCCCGTCGTCGCGGCGTCGTTCGTCGCCGTTCGCACCGGATCGCAGCTGGGCGCCAACTGGCAACCGCTCGCCGCCCTCGCCCTCGGCGGCATCGTGGCGCTGGTGTGGTCGTGGGCCCTGCCGACGACGGCCGCCCGGCGCGTCGAGGCCGTCGGCCACGGACTGGACCGGGTCCTGACCGCCGCCCTGGCCGTCCCGGTCGGTGCGGTCTCCTGGCTGGTCGGGTCGCTCGGGTCGCTGGTCGCTCGTCGGGACACCTCGGCCGGGTGGGCGGAACCGCCCGCTGCGCAGGTCCACAGCCGGTCGCTCCGCTC
This sequence comes from uncultured Actinomycetes bacterium, assembly GCA_903925745.1. Taxonomy (GTDB): domain Bacteria; phylum Actinomycetota; class Acidimicrobiia; order Acidimicrobiales; family Microtrichaceae; genus SXMI01. The sequence continues at coordinate 6,859 of CAIYGQ010000266.1, forward strand.
GGCCGACCGGCCGGAGCGCCGACTCCGGCGTTGGACGGTGCCGGTGGCCGCCGTGGCCGTCGTCGGACTGCTCGGGTGGTTCGGGGTCAGGGCCCTCCGGGACGACCGTGGCGTCGACGCCGGAACCGCGGCTCCGGCGCAGGCGACCGGCGGCGCCACCGACGTACCGACCGACGCCGGTGGCATCGAGCTGCGCTCCGCCGCCGGTGTGGGTGTGCTCCCCCCGACCGGCCCGATCCCCGACGCCTACCAGGGCGACGACTGGTTCCCGTCGTTCCGGCGGGACATGGCCTGGGTGATGGACGAGCGGGTGGCGTGGCGTCCGATGAACGTCCAACGTGTGCTCGACGTCACCACCCCGACCGTCAACGTCCGAGACCGGGTGCGGGCGTCCTGGACGGCGCCGCCCGGCGACGGTCGTCGGGTGACGGTGTGGCTCTACGGCGGCAGCGGCGCGTTCGGCGTGGGCCAACGGGACGAGCACACCATCGCCTCGGAGCTGGCCAGGGCCGCAGCGGCCGAGGGCGTCACGCTCGACGTGCAGAACCGGGGCGTCCCCGGCCAGATGCACTGGCGGAACTCGACACGGCTGGCATGGGACCTGACCCAGTCGCCGCCCCCGGACCTGGTCGTGTTCTACGAGGGCGCCGAGGAGGTCGCCTCCGAGCTCGAGCTCCGGGAGCGGGGCCTCGGCAACACGGTCGCTCCCTTGGAGTCGTTCATCACCGACCTGTACGACGAGGTGGCGAACGTCCCCGACGAGCCGCCACCTGCCCCCGAGGGTGTCTCGCTCGACGGCTGGCCGACGGTGGACGACCGCGAGCGGGCACCCGGCGTGCTCGCAGCCGAACGGTACGAACGATCCCGGGCCACGAGCCGCTGGACCACCCAGGACGCAGGGGTGCCCGTCCGCTACTACTGGCAACCGAGCCGCTACGACGGTGGGGCCGACGCCGGCGTCGACCCGGCGCGGGCCGCCGCGTTCGCCGGGGCCGCCGCCGCGCTCCCCGACGAGGTGCGCAACCTGAGCGGGGTGCTGGCCGACACCGACCGTCCGGTGTTCTACGACGACGCCAACCA
>CAIYGQ010000267.1 GCA_903925745.1 uncultured Actinomycetes bacterium
CGGAGTCCGGGACCGACACCGCCGGGACCGACACCGGGGGGACCGACACCGGACCGGCGGATCCGTTCGCCGGGTGGTTCCGGGACCGTCCGTGACGTGGCGACCCCCGGCGGGTCAGCCGCCGCTGGCCTGACGCGCGACCGCCTCGGCCCGGGCGCGGACCTCGTCGGGGTCGGCCAGGTAGCGGTCATCGACCGACCGTTCGTCGACCGGTGCCAGGTCGTCGCCGAGTTCGTAGAGGAGCGGGACACCGGTGGGGATGTTCAGTTGCGGGATCTCGTCGTCCGAGATGACCTGCAGGTGCTTGACCAGGGCTCGCAGCGAGTTGCCGTGTGCCACGACGAGGACGTCGTGGCCGGCCACCAGGTCCACCACGATCGAGTCGTACCAGTACGGCAGCATCCGGGCGACGACGTCGGCCAGGCACTCGGTGGCCGGCACCAGTTCGGGAGGGAGGTCGGCGTACCGGGGGTCGTCGTTGGGGTTGAACTCGTTGTCCGCTGAGATCGGTGGCGGGGGGACGTCGTAGGACCGCCTCCACACGAGCACCTGCTCCTCGCCGAATTGTTCGGTCGTCTGCTTCTTGTTCTTGCCGGTGAGGTCGCCGTAGTGGCGCTCGTTCAGCCGCCAGCTGCGCCGCACGGGCAACCAGAGTCGACCCATCTGGTCCAGGGCCTCGACGGCGGTGCGGATCGCCCGGAGCTGCAGCGAGGTGTGGAGCACGTCGGGCTCGACTCCATGGTCGAGCATCATCCGGCCGGCGGCTCGCGCCTCGTTGCGACCCCGCTCCGTCAGGTCGCAGTCGTACCAGCCGGTGAACAGGTTGAGCTCGTTCCACTCACTCTCGCCGTGTCGGAGCAGCACGAGTCGTGACATGGGGCCTCCGGTCGTCGGCCGGCGTTCGACGCCGGATGTCGGGATGGTCGCGTGCCCGCCCGGTCGGGGCTCGCCACTCCGATGCTGCCCGAGCGGGCCCCGCTGCGCCAACGCGTCCCTACACTCGGCACCATGTCGAGCCGACCACCGGCGGGCACGCCGCGCACGAGCGTCGTGATTCCCTGTCACGACTCGTTGCGTTGGCTCCCCTCGACGCTGCAGTCCGTGCTCGACCAGACCGACCGGGACCTGGAGGTGGTGCTCGTCGACGACGGCGGGAGCGACGACCTGGCCGGGTTCGTCGCAGGAGTTGGCGACGGCCGGGTCCGCCTGGTCCGACAGGACAACGCCGGGGTGTCGGCGGCCCGCAACCGGGGACTGGACGAGGCCCGGGGCGCCCTGGTCCTGTTCCTCGACTCCGACGACCTGCTCCTGCCCGACGCGCTCGAGTCGCTCGTCGCCCGCTACGACCGTGAGCCCGACGTCGGCCTGGTGTACGGCTGGGCGGCCGTGGTCGACGAGCGGGGGGTCGAGGTCAGCCGGCGACGCACCTCGGACTGGGAGGGCGACGTGTGGGAGCGCCTCATCACCCGCAACGTCGTGTCCCTGGGAGCGGCGATCGTTCCCGCCCGCATCCTGCGGGAACTCGGTGGGTTCACCGTCAACCGGGACCGCTTCGCCGTCGACGTGGAGGACTGGGAGCTGTGGCTCCGGGTGGCGGACCACCACCGGTTCGCGGTCGTTCCGCAGGTCGTGCTCCGGGTGCGCCGCCACGCCTCGAACTCCACGGGGACCGGGGCGACCGACACCCTGGAGGCCGCCTACCGGCACCTGATCGAGACGGTCTTCGAGGACCAGCCGCCCCACCGGGTCGCGCTCCGCGGCGCCATGACGGCCCGGGCCGAGATGGCGCTCGCCTGGCACGCCCTGCAGGACGACCACGACGCGACGCAGGCGCTCGCGTACCGGCGTTCGGCGCTCAGGCACCACCCGGCCATTCGATCGGGCTCCGAGTACTGGCGGCAGGGCGCGGCGATCCGCCTGCTGCAGGTCGCGGGACCGAGCCTGTACGGACGGGTGCGCGGAGCCGCAGGCTCCGTCCGGCGCGCCGCCTCCTGAACCGCCGGCCCGGCTGGACCCGCCGGGCCGCGGCCGGATTCGCCGGGCTGCGGAGTCCGGCCCGTCAATCCTCGGCCTGAATGCTCGCTCAGGGCCGTCACGGGCGAGTAGGATCCAACATGCGTGCTTCACACTCAATTTTACTACACTCATCAGGTGCACTACGATTGACTTTCAGACGTGGTTGCCCTACCAACACATCGGTACCCCCCCGACTTCATCAAGTAGTGAGCAGGCGAGAGCACTCCAGAGCAGAGAGAAGGACACACCCATGCCCAAGGCAGTCGGAATCGACCTCGGCACCACCAACTCGGTGGTCTCCACGCTGGAGGCCGGCGACCCCGTCGTGATCCCCAACGCCGAGGGGTCGCGCACCACCCCGTCGGTCGTGGCGTTCGCCAAGGATGGTGAGGTGCTCGTCGGAGAGGTCGCCAAGCGCCAGGCGGTCACCAACGCGGACCGCACCATCCGCTCCGTCAAGCGCCACATGGGCACCGACTGGACCATGCCGGTGGACGGCAAGGACTACACGGCCCAGGAGATCTCGGCCCGCATCCTGATGAAGCTGAAGCGCGACGCCGAGTCCTACCTGGGTGACTCGGTCACCGAGGCGGTGATCACCGTCCCGGCGTACTTCGACGACGCGCAGCGGACGGCAACCCAGGAAGCCGGCCAGATCGCCGGACTCGAGGTGCTCCGGATCATCAACGAGCCGACCGCAGCCGCCCTGGCCTACGGGTTGGACAAGGACGCCCAGGACCAGACGGTGCTGGTCTTCGACCTGGGTGGTGGCACGTTCGACGTGTCGGTGCTCGAGATCGGCGACGGAGTCTTCGAGGTCAAGTCGACCTCGGGTGACACCAGCCTGGGTGGCGACGACTGGGACGAGCGGATCATCAGCTGGCTCGTCGACTCCTTCAAGGGTGACCACGGCGTCGACCTGAGCAAGGACAACATGGCCATGCAGCGTCTCAAGGAGGCCGCCGAGAAGGCGAAGATCGAGCTGTCGCAGGTGGCCTCGACGCAGATCAACCTGCCGTTCATCACGGCGACCGATGCCGGTCCGCTCCACCTCGACTACACGCTCTCGCAGGCGAAGTTCCAGGAGATGACCGAGGACCTGATCGAGCGCTGCAAGATCCCCTTCGAGCAGGCGATCAAGGACGCCGGACTGTCGAAGGACGAGGTCGACCAGGTGATCATGGTCGGTGGCTCGACCCGCATGCCTGCCGTGCAGGACCTGGTGCAGGGTCTCACCGGTCGGGAGCCGCACAAGGGTGTGAACCCCGACGAGGTCGTGGCCATGGGTGCGGCAATCCAGGCCGGCGTGCTGAAGGGCGACGTCAAGGACGTGCTCCTGTTGGACGTCACCCCGCTCTCGTTGGGCATCGAGACCAAGGGCGGGGTGATGACCCGTCTGATCGAGCGCAACACCACGATCCCGACCCGGAAGTCCGAGACGTTCACGACGGCGGACGACAACCAGCCGTCGGTCGAGATCCACGTGCTCCAGGGCGAGCGGGAGATGGCCGACTTCAACAAGACGCTGGGCAAGTTCCAGCTGGTCGACCTGCCGCCGGCCCCCCGGGGTGTGCCGCAGATCGAGGTCACCTTCGAC
>CAIYGQ010000268.1 GCA_903925745.1 uncultured Actinomycetes bacterium
CGCTCACGATCGCTGGGCGGGCACTCAACCCTCCCCGACCGTTCCTGGCCGAGGCGGTGCGCTCGGTCCGGCCGGCAGATCCCTCAGACGGGGTCTGACGCAGGCCGTGACCTGTCGGACGGAGCCCGTGAACCCACGAGACCCGTCACCACGAGCACGCCACCGACCAGTGCCGCCACCGACAGCCCGAAGCTCGTGACGCCGAGTGGGATGTGCCAGGACGCCGCGAATGCGCTGTCACGTCCGATGTAGCCGACCCCGGTCTGGAAGAACAACAACAGGGCGAGCACTGCGTTCAACGACAGGACCCAGCCGGGAGCCTTGGCGACCAGGGCCACGAAGGCCGCAGCGACGGCGACGGCGAACGTCCCGTTACCCACGTAACCGTGCGTCAGGATCGAGCCACCCTGGTAGAGGTGCTGACCGGCGAGGGCGGCCTGGACCAGGATCAGGACCACGACGAGGACATCCAGGACGACCAGCACGCGACGCACGTCGGCAGCCTAGCGACGGGCCGGTCGCCCGACGGCACCGCTGCCGACCCGGGTCGGCTCCGCACCACATCGGCCAATCGGCGCTCGGACCGCAACGCCCGACTGACTAGCGTCGGCCCGATGTCCGGCCCGAGCCCCGCCGAGCCCACGACGCCGACGGACGCGTCGCCGGGGCAGACCGTCCTGGGCCGGTCGGGGAGGGCGACCGCTCAGCCGGTCCCGGTCGGCGACCGGGACCGCTTCCTCGACCTGGTGCGCGTCGCGGCGATCCTCCGGGTGCTCGTGGTCCACGGCACCGCCACGACCGGCACGCTCTGGTGGCCGCTGCCGTCGTGGATCCTGCCGGGGATGCCGCTGGTGTTCTTCACCGCCGGTGCCCTCGCCGCTCCGTCGGTGCTGCGTCACGGCCGGGTCCGGTTCCACCGGGACCGGTTCCGCCGGTTGCTGGTCCCGTACTGGGCGCTGCTCGCCACGGGGCTGGTGGCGCTGACCGTCGGGGGCGCCGTCTGGGGCGGCGACCGGTGGACACTCCGACCCCAGCGGCTGGTCGACTCGGTGCTGCCGGTGGTCCAGCCGAGGTTGGCGCCGGGACTCACCGACCTGGGCTCGCACCTGTGGTTCGTGTCCACCTTTCTGGTGCTGCTCCTGCTGGCACCGGCGCTGGTCGACCTCCACCGGCGGCGACCGCTCCTGCCGGCGCTCCTGTGCACTGTGGTCTTCGTGGTGCTCAACGCCGGCGACCGACTCTGGACCCCGGTCACGATCGAGATCCTGTACGTGCCGATGTTCGGGATCTTCCTGTGCGCCGGGTTCGGCTACGCCGACGGTTCGCTCGTCGCGCGCCCGGGGCGGACCGTCGGACCCCGCCGGCCCTGGCTCCGGCCCACGACGGTGGCGATCGTGGTGGCCGTCGCCGTGGTCGGCGGGTGGACGGCGTACATGCGGGGCACACGCGACCTGAACCACGACCTGGTCGGCCACACCTGCGTGGCGGCGGGATGGCTCGTGCTCGTGCTGGGTCTGCAGTCGCGGATCCAGCGACTCGGCGAGCGGGTGTCGGACCTGCTGGACCGCATCACCCCCCGCACGCTCACGTTGTACCTGTGGAGCGCACCCGCCGGCGTGCTCGCCTGGGAGGCCGCCCGCCGGTCGACGGGATCGGCGCACCCGGTGGTCGTCTACGTCCTGGTGACCGCCGTCCTGACCCGGGCAGCGCTCTCCCTGTTCGGCCAGCTCGAGGACCTAGCCGCCGGCCGCCGGAGCGGCCCGGGTGACGGTAGCCGGGCAGTTCCTGACGCGTCGCTCGGCCCACAGGACCGAGCGACGGTGGGCGAGACCCGGTGAGGCCCTCCGACCACGTCGATGCCGACGACCCGCAGGTCGGCGCGATCCTGACCGAACTGGTCGAACTGGTGCTCGCCCTCGGCGGGCGTCTCGACCCCGACGCCGTGATCGTCGAACGGGACCACGAGCTGCTCCTCGAGCTCCGTGCCGAGGACACGCCGGAGCGGCCGGTCGTCCGGGTGCCACCGGAGCTGCTGGTGCCGGTGGGCGAACTCGACTGGGTCGGCGAGGACCTCACGCTCGCCGGTCCACCCGACCACCTGCCCCCGCCTGCCGCGGCAGCCCTCGAGCTGATGCTCGAGCTCTACCGGACGTGCGGGAAGGTCCGTGAATTCGCAGCCACGAGCCCGAGGGTGGCCGCCGCACGTGACGAGGCACTGGCGGAGGCCCTCGCCGGAACCCGGCTCGCCGACGCGACGGTGATCACGGCCGACACCCGGACCGCATTCCTCGACTCACGCGTGCTCAGCAGAAGGGCCGTGACCGAGGGCGACCACGGATCAGTGCTGATGCCGCTGATCGACGTGATGAACCACGACCCCGAGGGTGCGGAGTTCCTCTCGGGTCCACCCGGCATCGCCGTGTCGTGCCGGCGACCGCTCGGGGATCAGCAGTGCTTCGCGCGCTACGGCGTGGACCGCGACCCACTCGATCTGGCCGTTAGCTACGGCTTCACCACGGACCGGGCCTGCGTGGTCAACAGCGCCCCGGTCGACGTCGAGCTCGACGGTGTCCACCAGCTCCGAATCCAGCGGCGAGCGGGCGTGGTGGTCATCGGCCTCAGACCGTCCGAGACACCCGGCGGCGAATGGGACTCCCACGCCTGGCTGCTCGGGGCGTGCGGCGCCCTGAGCGGCGGCCCTGCGGCACGCGGCTTCACGGCGACCACGATGTTCGAGGTGCCGGGGCGCACGACGGCCGAGTCGGTCGACCTCGCGCCCTGACCGGTCCCGGGTCGGCGCGCCCGAGCAGGACGCACCGACCCGGGTCGCGATCAGCCCTCGCCGTGGAGGTGGGCCTGGATCTCGGCCTCGGCCTCATCGGACAGCGACGTCTTGATGACGGTGCCACCGTACTTGGACAATCCGTCGACCGCCTTGTCGGTGGTCATCTGCTCCACGATCATGAACAGCGCCGAGGAGCCGGGCTGCATGTGTTCGCGGATCTGATCCTGGAAGTCCTTGCTGATCGAGTCCTTGGCGAGCTTCCCGCCGAGTGCGCCGAACGCGGCTCCCGCAGCCATGCCGAGGATCGGCATGAAGAAGAGGATCCCGAACAGCAGCCCCCAGAACATGCCCCAGGTGGCGCCGGCGCCGACCTCGTGCTGGTTGGTGATCGTGCGGAACTTCCCGTCATCACTGCGCACGATGGCGGCGACGGCGTCGGGCTGGATCACGAGGTCCTGGGAGAGGCGGCCGACCTCGTCCATGGCCTGCAGGGCGGTGGTCGTGTCGTCGTAGCCGATCGCGATCAGGTCTGGCATGGGGGATCTCCTGGTGGTACTCGGCCCATCGGGCCGACCCGGTGCGTCCGGGCCGGGGCGACTCTACCGGGTGGACGGTCGATCCGGCCCGGCCGGAAGGCGCACCAGGGGCGGCGGCGCGCCACTGCACCGTCGGCCGATCGACTCCCGTTCAACCTGGTCGATCGGGACCGCGGGACGACGCACTCAGCCGCGCCGGCCGACCAGTCGGAACGTCGACCGGAGGACCGGACCCGTTGATCCGGGTCCGGGTGGAGTCGGACCCGTTGATCCGGGTCCGGGTGGAGTCGGACCCGTTGATCCGGGTCCGGGTGGAGCGTCCGTCTCATCGAACAGCTCCACCAGGGAGAGCGTCCCATCACGGCGGGGCAGCGTCCGCACCTCGGCGGCGAACGGCCCCTGCCGGGCGGCCCGCAGGAAGTGCACCTCCACGTCGGTCGTGACGATCCCGTCGCCTCCGGCTCCGACCGACCGCCGGCCCACCAGTTCGGCGAAGGCCGCCAGCACACCGCCGTTCACCGATCCGACGCTGTTGCGCAGGTGGTCGTGGGCCTCGAGCGCGGGACGGCCCCCACGGTCCACCGGCTCGATCACGCTGTCGAAGGTCGACGCCCACCGCTGATCGCCACCGTCCAGGACGACGGGTCCGTCGCCCACCGACCGGATCGCCGTGGCCGCCAGGTTGCCGGAACGCCTCGGCAGGCGGGCGAAGGTCGCCGTGCCGATGGCGAGTTCGATGCCCGAGCGGGAGGCGACGAGGTCGGTCACGACGGTGGTCCGTCCGGTGCGCACCACGGTCACCCCGAGGTCGATCGCGGCCGCTGCGTCGCGGCCGATCGGCGCGTCCGCGAAGGCGGTGTCGAGCAGGTGCAGTTCGAGCGACGAGGTCGCGAGCCAGTCCGGGGCCACCGTCCGACCCACCACTGCGCCGGCCAGCACGTCGAGCGCAGTGAGCAACGGGCCGGGGGCCAGGCCACCCGGACCGTGCGTCCACGGTCCCGCCGCCAGCGCGGCCGTGCCTGCGCAGTCGGACAGCACGGTGGTGAGGCCCAGGTCCCGGTAGACGTGCCGGGCCGGGGGGAAGCCGGGCGGGCCGGTCACGGGCGACGCGTCGGAGGCCGGCTCGGTGACGTCGCCGCTCGATCCACTCGACATGGCCGCCGAGCGTAGGGCGACCTAGCCTGAACTCGGTGCGGGCGCCCGCCCGCACCGAGCGGCGAGGGCCGGGAGGACCGATGGCACGAGTGCAGCTCCCCGACGGCGACGGCGACGAGCTCCTGCGCCTCTACTCGCTGTCCCCCGCCATGGGTGCCGCCGCCGGGAACTTCACCGCTGCGGTCTACGGCGACTCGATGCTCGAGACCCGGGTCCGGGAAGCGGCCCGCATCCGGATCGCCGAGGTCAACCAGTGCCCGGTGTGCCTGGACACGCGGACGACCTCGGACCCCGAGGGGCTGACCGAGGCCGAGTACCTGGGGATCGCAGACTGGCGCACCGTCGGGACGTTCTCTGACCGGGAACGGATCGCCATCGAGTTCGCCGAGCGTTTCGCGACCGACCACCTGGGCATGGATGGCGACTTCTGGCAGCGGGCCCGGGCCCAGCTGTCCGACGCCGAGCTTTTCGAGCTGGGTGTCTGCTGTGCCAGCTGGCTGGGCCTCGGTCGAATGACGCAGATCTTCGACGCCGGTGTGAGCTGCCGGATCGAACTCTGAACGCCGGCCCCGGACGGACGACCCCTGCGGTCGGTCCGACTGAGAGGCCACTCGGCTCGCCTGGGGCGCGGTGCTCCCGGGGCTCCGATGGTGAGTACCGTGCCGTCGTGCGCCGTCCCACCGTGATCCGCCTGGTCGTCGCCGTCATGGCCGTGGCGGTCGCCGCGTCGGGTTGCACGGCGTCGTTCGACGACCCCTCGGCGACTGACTCCGGGACGTCCACGACGATCCCCGGTCAAGCCCCCAGGCCCGAGTCGGCGGCTCCGACAGGGGCCCTGCGCTGGTCGGAGTGCACCAACCAGGCGGGCGACCTGACGGGCCTCGAGTGCGCGACGCTCGACGTCCCCGTCGACCCCGCCGACCCGGAAGGTCCGACCACCTCCATCGCGTTGGCACGCTCCCCGTCCACCGGGACCGCCGAGGAGCGGATCGGATCGCTGATCCTGAACCCCGGGGGCCCGGGTGGGTCGGGCCTCGAGTTCCTGTCCAACGCCGCCGCGGCGTTCCCGAGCGAGCTGACCGACCGGTTCGACCTGGTGAGTTTCGATCCGCGTGGTGTCGGCGAGTCGGACCCGGTGCGTTGCCTGGACGACGCCGCCAAGGACGAGGACATCTCGGGCGATCTCACGCCGGACACGCCCGAGGAGCAGGCCGAACTGGATCGACGCGCCGAGGAACTGCGGACGGCATGCGAACGCAACAACCCCGAGCTCGCCGAGCACATGAGCACCGCCGACGTGGCCGCCGACCTGGACGCGATCCGGGAGGCGGTCGGCGATGAACAGCTCACGTACATGGGGTTCTCCTACGGCACCTCGATCGGTGCCGTCTACGCCACGAGGTTCCCGGACCGGGTGCGCGCCCTGGTGCTCGACGGTTCGACCGATCCCGGTTCGAGCGTGGAGGAGCAGGCTGCGGTGCAGGCCACCGGCTTCGAGCGGGCGTTGACCCGCTTCGTGGCCGCGTGCAACTCCTCGCCGCGGTGCCCGCTGGCTCCCGACGCCGCCGGTCGGATCGATGCGACCCGCGCCGCCCTCGAGATCCAACCGGTGCAGGTCGCCGACGAACGGGGGACCCGGACACTCGGCCCCGACCAGTTCGACTTCGGTCTGGCCACGGCGCTCTACGACACCTCGCTGTGGCAGTCGACCGCCAAGGCCGTGGCCGAGCTGCAGGACGGCGGCGCCCAGAAGCTGCTCGCGCTGGTGGACCGGCAGACCGGACGCCAGCCGGACGGCACCTACGACAACTCCTCGGACGCCCAGGTGATGGTCAACTGCTCGGACCAGAACGAACGGTTGGACCCGCAGGCCGCCACCGACGCCGAGGCCCGCATCGTGGCCGCAGCCCCCATCTTCGGACGACTGCTCGGGACGGGTCTGGACGACTGCACCCCGTGGCCACTCCCCGCGAACCCCGTGCCGACGATCGACGCGAGCGGCGCCCCGACCGTGCTCGTCGTGGGCACGGTCGGCGACCCGGCCACGCCCTATGAGTGGTCCGAGCGGATGGTCGAGGCGCTGGGGTCCGCCACCCTGCTCACCTACGAGGGCGACGGGCACACGGCCTTCCTGACGGCGGGCCCCTGCATCCAGGACGCCGTCGCGGCCTACCTGGTCGACCTGGAGGTGCCGGCCGCCGGAACGCGGTGCCCGGCCGAGGCCTCGGTCGACCCATTCGAGGGTCTGAGCCAGACGGTCGTGGACGAGCTGGTCAAGGGTGGACTGCCCCGGGTGCTGGCCTCGTGCATCGTCGACGGGATCGTCGCCGACGTCGGCGAGGACGAGTTCGAGCGGATCGTGCTGGAGAACGACACGGAGGAGCTCACGAAGCTCGCCACGGCGCAGACGCTCGCCTGCGCCGCCGCCCGCCCCAGGAACTGACCTGCGGTCAGGCGGGTCCCGGATCCGCCGCCGTCGGCGCGTCGGTGACGGATCCCAGGTAGCCCGCAACCATTGCAGCGTGCTCGCGGCGCACGACCTGGGCCGGGCCCTCGAGCGTCAGCTCCCCGTGCACCAGGAGCGCGGCCCGGTCGGCGACCGAGAGCACCAGGTCGGCGTGCTGCTCCACCACCAGGACACCACAGCCGTGTTCGTCTGCCAGTCGGCGGATCGTGGGCATCAGTGACGCCGCGACCATGGGTGCCAGGCCCAGGCTCAGCTCATCGACCAGCATCACGGCCGGGCGGCGGACCATGGCGAGCGCGAGCGCGAGCATCTGCTGCTCGCCACCCGAGAGCAGGCCACTCCGTCGGCCCGACAACGGAGCCAGCGCTGGGAACCAGTCGTCGACCAGGGCCCGGTCGGAGGACGATGCCCGCACCAGGTCCAGGTGGTCGGACACCGTGAGGCCGGGGAACAACCCGCGGTCGTCGGGGACGTGACAGAGCCCGTCGCGGGCCAGCCGGTCCGGTGACACCCCGACGATCGAGCGGTCACGGAACCGGACGTCACCCGAGATGGGGCGCAGCAGGCCAGAGATCGTGAGCAGCGTCGTCGTCTTGCCCGCACCGTTGGCACCCAGCAGCGCCACCACCTGCCCCGACTCGACTCGGAGGTCCAGCCCCCGAACCACGGCCGCCCGCCCGTACCCGGCGTCGAGCGAGTCGAGTTCCAGCACGGCGGTCATCCGACCGCACCGCCGTCATCGACCGCGGTGCCCAGGTAGGCCTCCTGGACGCGGAGGTCCGACTGGATCCCCGACGGGGTCCCCTCGGCGATCACCGCACCGAAGTCCAGCACCACGACCCGGTCGCAGGTGGCCATGACCAGCTCCACGTCGTGGTCGACGAGCACCGCCGAGCGGCCGTCGTCGACCAGGGCCCGGAGTCGCCCACCGAACGCCCGGCTCTCATCGACGTCGAGCCCGGCGGCCGGTTCATCGAGCAGCAGGACCGCCGGATCCGTGGCCAGGGCCCGCGCCACCCCGACGAGCTTCTGGGTGCCGTGTGGCAGGTCGGTCACGACGGTGTCGGCCAGTTCGGCGAGTCCGAGGCGTTCGAGGATGGCCGCATCGTGGTCACCCGACCCCGGACGCGACGCCCGCCCGGGTCGGACCAGGTCGGCCAACAGGTCCCGAACCCCCGACCCGGGCGAGGCCACCCGGAGGTGCTCGGCCACCGTGAGGTCCTCGAAGAGCTCGACGGCCTGCCAGGTCCGGGCCAGACCGGCGCGAACCCGCCGGTGCGGGGGCGCCGACGACACGTCGGCGCCGAGGACCTGCACCGTGCCGCGGTGGGGGACGAACCCCGTGATCGCATCGATCGTCGTCGTCTTGCCGGCACCGTTCGGGCCGATGAGGCCGACGAGCTCACCGGGCGCCACCCGGAGGGACACGTCGCTCACCGCCGAGATCCCGCCGTAGGTGACGCCCAATCCGCGCACCTCGAGCGCCGGAGTCGCCGTCGGGCCGGTGGTTCGCTCCACGGTGGCACCCTACCGACGACCGGGAGCCGGGGCCGCTGCCCAGGAAGCCCACACCCCGGGCCGGTCCGGCCGCTCAGGTCAACAGGCTCGCCAGACCCCAGACGGCCGCGACGCCACCCAGGACGACCATCGTGAGCGACCGGGGCCACGACACGGGTGGGCGATCCGGGCGGGGACGGAGCAGGGCCAGTCCGTTGCCGACGACCATGGCCGCTCCGAGCGCCAGGACCATCCAGGGGAAGAAGTCCTGGCCGAGGAACAACGACGGGTCACCGGAGGCCGGCTCGGCGGCCCGTGATCCGAGGGATCCAACGGCCGTCACCACGAAGTGTGGGTCCACCTCCCGGAATCTGCCACACAGAGAGAGAACCGGGACAAAACCGGAGGAAACTCTCAGGATTGGCGGAAAACGGGCTTCAAGTCACCACGGAACGTGCCGATACTGATCCCGTCGGTGGTCATCGCCCCCACCGACGCAACAGCCGGGGCACAGGATCGAGGGACACACATCTCCCTCCAACGCATCGCCAACCGCCACCTCCGGGTGGCGGCGCAACGTGGCCCTCGATCCGCCCCGCGGCTGTGCTCCACCACCTCACCCCCTCCGACCGAGCCAACGGCTCGGTCGTCGTCGTTTCGGGCCTGAACCCACCGCTCGGTCCGTCGAGTCCTGAACGTGACACGCCGCGTCGGCACCGCCGAGAATGGCGACATGACGGACGGACCCGGACCCGTGCTCGACGACGCCCGCCTGGAACAGCGCGACCGCCCGTGGATGATGCGGACCTACTCCGGGCACTCGACCGCGGCGGCGTCGAACGAGCTCTACCGGACGAACCTGGCCAAGGGACAGACGGGTCTGTCGATCGCGTTCGACCTGCCGACGCAGACGGGGTACGACCCCGACCATCCGCTGGCACACGGCGAGGTCGGCAAGGTGGGCGTCCCGGTCGCCCACCTGGGTCACATGCGCACGCTGCTCGACGGGATCCCACCCGGGACCATGAACACGTCCATGACGATCAACGCGACCGCGGCGTGGCTGTTGGGTCTGTACGTGGCCAACGCGACCGAGCAGGGGGTGGCGACCACCGAGCTACGCGGCACGACACAGAACGACATCGTCAAGGAGTACCTGTCCCGGGGCACCTACATCTTCCCGCCGGGACCGAGTCGGCGGCTGATCGTGGACATGTTCGCCTACTGCAACCGGAACATCCCCAAGTGGAACCCGATGAACGTGTGCTCCTACCACCTGCAGGAGGCGGGCGCGACGCCGGTCCAGGAGGTCGCCTACGCACTGGCGTGCGCGATCGGCGTGCTCGACGCGGTCCGCGAGTCGGGACAGGTCGCCGAGGGGGACATGGCATCGGTGGTCGCGTCGGTGAGCTTCTTCGTCAACGCCGGCATGCGGTTCGTCGAGGAGACCGCCAAGATGCGGGCGTTCACGCGGATGTGGGACCGCATCACCGCCGAGCGCTACGGCGTCACCGATCCCCGGGCCCGGAGGTTCCGCTACGGCGTCCAGGTCAACTCACTCGGCCTGACCGAGGCCCAGCCCGAGAACAACGTGCCGCGGATCGTCCTGGAGACGCTCGGCGTGACGCTCTCCCGGGATGCGCGTGCCCGGTCGATCCAGCTGCCGGCCTGGAACGAGGCGCTGGGACTGCCGCGACCGTGGGACCAGCAGTGGTCGCTCCGGATCCAACAGGTACTCGCGGAGGAGACCGACCTGCTCGACTACCCGGACCTGTTCGAGGGGTCCGTGGTCGTCGAGCGACTCACCGACGAGCTCGACGAGGCGGCCCAGGCCGAACTCGACGAGGTGCTCGAACTGGGCGGCGCATTCGAGGCGATCGACGAGTTGAAGCGTCGGCTCGTGACCTCACACACCGAACGGGTCCGTCGGATCGAGTCAGGCGACCAGACCGTGGTCGGCGTCAACGCCTTCGTCGAGACCGCCCCCTCGCCACTGGGCGGCACCGACAACATCCTGGTGGTCGACCCGGCGGTGCAGGACGAGATGGTCGCCGACGTCCGCGCCTGGCGTGCGGCCCGCGACGGCGGGGCGGTCGAACGGGCGCTCGAGGAGCTGGCCCGCGTGGCCCGCACCGACGAGAACATCATGCCGGCGACGATCGAACTGGCCCGGGTCGGCGGCACGACGGGCGAGTGGGCGCAGGTGCTGCGCGATGAGTTCGGTGAGTACCGGGCACCCACGGGCGTCGGCGCTGCGACGGTCGGAACCACCTCCGACGGCCTGCGGGCGATCTCCGAGCGGCTCCGCGCCCTGCCCGGAGGGCCGCCGCGGATCCTGGTGGCGAAGCCAGGACTGGACGGCCACTCCAACGGTGCCGAGCAGATCGCCGTCGCCGCCCGTGACGCCGGCATGGAGGTCATCTACCAGGGCATCCGGCTGACACCCGAGCAGATCGCGGCGGCGGCCCGGGACGAGGACGTCGACCTGGTCGGGCTGTCGATCCTGTCCGGGTCACACATGGAGCTCATCCCGCAGGTCGTCGAGCTGCTGCGCGGCGAGGGGGTGGACGCTCCGGTCGTCGCCGGAGGGATCATCCCCGAGGAGGACCGGCCCGCGCTGGTCGAACTGGGTGTGGCCGACGTGTTCACCCCCAAGGACTTCGAGATCACCCGGATCATGGAGCGGATCGCCGAACTGGCCGTGGCCCACCGGGGCTGACGGACCGCTCCGACCCGACGGAATCAGGGCCCCGGGGTTGCGAACGGCGACATCCGGCGGCATCGTTCAAGGGGTTCGCAGCGCAGTCGACACACCATGGACATCCGGATCATCTCCCTCACCACCGGCCTGATCGGCCTGGCGCTCGGCATCGGCTCGGCCGCGGTCGGTTCAACCGCACTCGCCGTGCTGGCCGGGATCGCTGCGCTCGTCGCCGGCGGCCTGCCACTCCTGGCTGCGGCCGACCAGCGGCGCCACGACGACCGGGGGTGGGAGGTGGCCTCGCAGCTCGCCACCACCACACGGGACCTCGAGGCCGCCAGGGTGCGCATCACCGACCTGGAGCAGGAGGTGGAGTCGCTCGGCGCCGGTGCCGGGGGTGGAGCCGCGGAGGCGTCCGGTGTCGACGTCGACCGGGTCGCGCTGACCGATCCGGCCACCGACCTGTTCTCCGAGGCGTACTTCCACGTCGCGCTCGAGTCACGGCTCGCGGCGGCTCGTCGGCACCTGCGGCCGGTGTCGGTCGCACTGCTCCGATCCGTCGAGGGTCCGGCCGGCGACACCGTGGTCGCACCGCCGCCGGGCCGCCTGGCCGAAGCGATCCGTGAGACGATCCGTGACGCCGACATCGCCTGTCGCCTGGACGACGGAACGTTCGCCGTGATCCTGGAGGACACGCCGGAGAACGGCGCGGTGTGGACCGCCGAACGGATCCGGCGCAACCTGGTGAGCCGCCACGGCAGCCACACCGTCTGGGCCGGCATCGCCTGCTACCCCGCCCACGCGTTCTCGAGCGACGACCTGTTCCGACAGGCCTCCTCGGCGCTCACCGCGGCACAGGACTGGAAGCAGGACCGGATCGAGGTCGCGCTCAGCGACTGACGTCGTCGTCCGACGACGGGGCACGCCACCAGTCGACCGGGTCACCATCCGGCACCTGGCCCCGGTCCGGCAGCGGCGGACCGGCCCACCGGAGCCGACCGGGGGTTGCGGACAACACGGCGAGCAGCCCCTGCATCGGGAGGCCGTCGACGTCGACGATCGACCCGCGGGCACGCACGTGCTCGTCGGCGAAGATGTCGGCCATGTCGTGGACCGGGGCGGCGGCCGCACCCGCCCGCTCGAACTCGTCGAGCGCCTGCACGGCGGTCCGCTCCGCCATCCAGTCCGACATCCGCCGGTCGATCTCCTCACGGTGCTCGAGCCGGCCGGCGAAGCTCGCCAGTCGCTCGTCGTCACCCAATCCGACGAGGTCCATGACCCGGGCCGCGACCGAGTCGGAGCTGCTCGACACGGCGATCCACCGATCGTCGGCCGTGCGGTAGGTGTTGCGGGGAACCGTCGAGAAGATCCCCCCGCCAAGTCGTTCCTGGACCTGGCCGTGGACGCCGTAGAGGGAGACGAGCGGGCCCATGAGTTGCAGCATCGTCTCGACCAGGTTGACGTCGACCTCCTGCCCCACATCCGAGTGCACCGCCACCATGGTCGCGAACGCCGCGGCGAGCGCCGTCACCTCGTCGGTCAGCGCGATCGGCGGCAGGAGCGGCTGGCCCTCGGCCTCTCCGTTGAGCGCCGCGAAACCGCCGAGCGCCTCGGCCTGGGTCGCGAACCCCGGTCGGTCCCGGTAGGGACCCGTCTGCCCGTATCCGGTCACCCGGGTCACGACCAGGCGCGGGTTGGCTGCGATCAGGTCGGCCGGAGCCAACCCCAGGCGCTCCAGGGTCCCGGGACGGAAGTTCTCGACGAGCACGTCGGCGGAGCCGCACAGCGCCCGCATCGTCGCCAGGTCGGCCGGGTCCTTCAGGTCCAGCACCACCGTGCGCTTGTTCCGGCCCACGAGCCGCCACCACATGGAGACATCCCCGCCGGGGTGTCCCGGATCGTCCCACCCCATGCGTCGGAGGCTGTCCCCGCCACCGGGCCGTTCCACCTTGATCACGTCGGCGCCGAAGTCCGCCAGGTACCTGGCGCAGTTGGGGCCGGCGAGGACGGTCGAGCAGTCGACCACCCGCAGGTCGGCCAGCGGCCCGGGCGACCCGCTCACCGGCGATCCCGAAGGTCGACCGCGAAGCAGCGGTGCTCCAGTCGGCCGAGGGCGTAGCGGGGGTACTCGCCGCCCCAGATCCCGCGGGTCGACTCGGACCAGGCCAGCGCCTCGGGAGTGTCGATCCGCCGGTGCACCTGCAGGATCAGGTCCTCGTGGACGCGGTACTCCGCCCAGGCACCCGGGAAGTCCTTCACGCACGCCACCTCCACGAACGGGACGTGGGGAGCCCGCTCGAAGCGCACCACGCGGTTCCGGTGCGTGTGGCCGGCCGCGTAGAGCGCCAGCGCGGGCCGTCGGGCGAAGACCTCGACGAGCGACTCGGTGTCGTCGGGCACCAGACCGAACACGCTGTCCGATCGCGCCTCGTGCTCGGGATCCCAGACCGGGTGGTGGCCGAAGACGAGCACCGGGCGATCGGCCCGGGCGCCGAGCTCATCGAGCCACTCCAGCTGGTCCGCTGACAGCCGGCCGTTGACCGTCCGACTCCGTGAGGTGTCGAGCACCGCGAGCACGACACCGTCGAGCACCCGCTCCTGGGTCGGCCACGCTGCAGCGTCCAGGTCGTGGTAGCTCTCGTGGTTGCCGCGGACGTGGAGCAGCCGGTCACCGAAGGCCCCGCCGTAGAGCTCCAGGAAGCGGTCGTACTCCTCCTGCGTGCCGTTCGAGGTCAGGTCGCCCTTGGCCACGACGGCGTCGGGCGAGACAGCGGCCATCGCTGCGACGGCACCGGCGCTCATCACCTCGGGGTAGGGCGTCGCGCCGGGCTCGACCGAGAACGTGGGCAGGTCCATCCCGTCGATGTGCCCGCACACCGTCTCACCCAGGTGGATGTCGTTCACCGTCGTGACCGTGGCCAGACGCTCACCACGTCGTGGCAGCGTGCGGACGCTCCGGAAGCCCAGGTCGACCTCTGCGTCGGGAGCCAGGCCGTCCCACACGGTGGGGACCGCACCGTCGAAGACCACCACCTCGTCGTCGGCCACCGAGGTGACGACCGGCCGGGTCGACCCGTTCACGCAGGTCGGTCCCGGCGCGTCGGCACCGGACGTGACCACCACCGACCCGACCACCGCCAACGCGACGGTTCCGCGGCCCGGGCCGGAGCACCGGCCGGCGTCAGGACGACCTGCAGCGCAGCGGCGATCGCCGCCGCCTGCTCCTCGTCGGGCTCCGGCGTCACCGCCATCCCGGTCACAGCGGGATGTTCCCGTGCTTGCGGTTCGGGAGGTTCTCGCGCTTGGTGCGCAGGACCTCTAGGGCGGCGATGAGCTCGCTGCGGGTGTCGGCCGGATCGATCACGGCGTCGACGTAGCCACGGTCGGTGGCCTCCCACGGGTTCAGGTACGTCTGCTCGTAGGCCTCGACCAACTCGGCCCGCCGGGCCTCGGGGTCCCCGGCCTCCTGGAGTTCCCGCCGGTTCACGATCTCGACCGCTCCAGCGGCGCCCATCACCGCCAGTTCCGCCGACGGCCACGCGAAGGCCAGGTCGGATCCGATCGACTTCGAGTCCATCACGACGTAGGCGCCGCCGTAGGCCTTGCGGGTGATCACCGAGACCCGGGGGACGGTCGCCTCGCAGTAGGCGTACAGCAGCTTCGCGCCGTGGCGGATGATGCCGTTGTGCTCCTGGTCGACACCGGGGAGGAACCCCGGCACGTCGACGAACGTGACGAGCGGGATGTTGAACGCGTCGCAGGTCCGCACGAAACGCGCCGCCTTCGACGACGACTCGATGTCCAGCACACCTGCGTACATGGCCGGCTGGTTGCCCACCACTCCGACGGCCCGGCCACCCAGTCGGGCGTACCCGCAGATGATCGATCCGGCCCACGACGAGGCGTACTCGAAGAAGTCGCCGTCATCGACGACTGACCGCACGACGTCACGCATGTCGTAGGGCTGGTTGGGAGAGGACGGCAGGACGTCGTACAGCTCCTCGCAACGCCGATCGGCAGGATCGTCGGTCAGCTCCTCGGGTGGCTCCTCCAGGTTGTTCGACGGGAGGAACGACAACAGGTAGCGCACGTCGTCCAGACAGGACTTGTCGTCGGCCGAGATGAACTGCGCCACACCGGAGCGCCCCGTGTGGATCCGCGCGCCGCCGAGATTCTGCTGCGAGACCTCCTCGCCGGTCACCTGCTTCACCACGTCGGGTCCGGTGATGAACATGTACGACGTCTCGTCGACCATGAAGATGAAGTCGGTCATGACCGGGCTGTACACCGCGCCACCCGCGCACGGGCCCATGATCACGCTGATCTGCGGCGTCACACCCGACGCCAGCACGTTGCGGTAGAAGATGCCTCCGTAGCTGGCGAGCGACACCACGCCCTCCTGGATCCGGGCGCCGGCGCCGTCGTTCAGGCCGATCACCGGCGCGCCGACCTTCAGGGCCAGGTCCATCAGCTTGTGGATCTTCTCGGCGAACACCTCACCGAGCGCCCCACCGAAGACGGTGAAGTCCTGGCTGAAGACGAACACCTTGCGACCGTCGATCGTCCCCCACCCGGTGATCACACCGTCCCCGTAGGGATGCTCGGGCAGCGAGTCGCCGGCCCGGTGGCGGGCCAGCATGTCGAGCTCGTGGAACGATCCCTCGTCGAGCAGGTACTCCAGCCGCTCACGGGCCAGCAGCTTCCCCCGCTCGTGCTGACGGTCGATCGAACGCTGCGAGCCGGGCGTCAGCGCCTGGGCCTGCCGCTCCTGCAGGTCGGTGACGAGGTCACGGATCGGTCGCTCCATCCCGCAGACGCTACCTGTGGCCCCACGGCCACCCCAAAGGCGGCCGGTGCCCCACCGGCCGGGCCGGCGAGGTGTAGAGATGGAGCGTGGACCTTCCGGTACCGAGCCCGCTCAAGCCCGTGCTCGCCCGGGCGGTCCGCCAGATCCCGGACGGCGACCTGTTGTACGAGCCGAAGTGGGACGGATTCCGCTGCCTCGTGTTCCGCGACGGCGACGAGGTGTTGCTCCAGAGCCGCAACGAGCGTCCGCTCACCCGCTACTTCCCGGAACTGGTCGATCCACTCCTGGAACAGCTCCCCGACCGCTGTGTCGTCGACGGCGAGCTGGTCGTCGTCGGACCCGGGGGCCTGGACTTCGAGCTGCTGTCCGAGCGGATCCAGCCGTCGGCCGACCGGATCGCCCGGCTGTCCGGCGTCTCGCCGGCGAGCTTCGTCGCCTTCGACCTGGTCGCTCTCGGCTCGGACGACCTGCGCGAGGCCCCCATGGCGACCCGACGGGCGCTGCTGGTCGAGCACCTCAGTGGTGTGCGGGCTCCGATCCACGTGACCCCGGCGACGACCGAGTCCGAACTCGCCCACCTCTGGTTCGATCGGTTCCTCGGGGCCGGCTTCGACGGCGTCGTGGCCAAGCCGCTCGACGGCACCTACGTCCCCGACAAGCGCGTCCAGTTCAAGATCAAGCACCACCGCACCGTGGACTGCGTCGTCGGTGGGTACCGTCCGCACCGGGAGGGCGGTGTGGGTTCCCTGCTGCTGGGCCTGTACGAGCACGACGCCGGGACGCTCCGACACATCGGTGCGTGCAGTGCGTTCTCGGCCGCGAAGCGCCGGACGATGCTCGCCGAACTCGAACCCCACGTGGTCGACGCCGCAGACCACCCGTGGTCATCCGGGGACGTCGCGACGCCCCGGCACGGCGGGCCGGTCGGTCGTCGGGCACAGCGGGGCGAGCAGCCCTTCGTCCCTCTGGACGGATCGATCGTGGTCGAGGTGACGTGCGAGAACGTCACTGCCGGACACCTGCGGCACCCGGCCAGGTTCGTCCGCTGGCGGGCGGACCGAACACCGGAGAGCTGCACCATGGACCAACTGGCCGCACCGCCGCCGCCCGAGTTCACCCAGGTGTTCGGCACCGCCGACGCGTGACGCCACCGGGTGCTACGCCCGGCGCGCCCCGCCGTACGGTGGCATGATGACCACCGTTCACCGACCGGACGAGGGTCGACCGGTCGAGGGGGTCACGGGGAGGCACGCATGCTCGGGGACGTGACGTCCGGTCCGGCCGGGGGGCGGAACCGCCCACGGTCGCTGCTCGTCGTCGCAGCGATGCTGGCCGGTGCGCTGCTCGCAGCCGGCTGCAGTGAACCCGAGCCCACCGCAGCGACCAGCACCACCGGTCTGCCGATCGCCACCGACTCGGTGGAACCCACCGCCGGAGACGGGACGACGGTCCTGTCCCGCTTCCCCGGTGCGACGTGGTTCCTCGGCGCGGTCCCGGCCCCCGAGGCGGCGGACTCCTCGGCACCGCCGATCCTGATCGGCTTCACGAACGTGGACTCGGGTCCCGTCGGGGCGCTGCCGGAACTGCACGACGCCGCCGACGCGGCGGTCGCCCTCATCAACGCCGAGCTCGGCGGCGTCGGGGGACGCCCCGTCGAACTCGTGCCCTGCATCCTGTCGAACCCGATGTCGGCCGACGAGTCGCAGGCCTGCGGGCGGAAGTTCATCGACTCGGGCGTCGTCGCCGTCCTGGGTGGCATCGGCCTGTCGAACGGGCCGCTGATCGACGTCCTGGAACAGAACGGCGTCCCGTACGTCGGCGGGATCCCGCTCAACCAACCCGAGATGACCAACCCGGTCTCGTTCCAGTTCTCCGGGGGCAGTCCGGGGGCCTTCACCGCCTTCGCCCAGGACGCGGTCCAGGCCAAGGGGGCGAAGCGCGTCGCCGTCCTGTTCGCCGAGTACCCCGCCATCCAGGACGCCGCCCTGAACTACGGGGCCGCCGTGGCGCGCGACCTGGGTGCGGAGGTGGTCGAGGTCCCGTTCCCGATGGTCAGCCAGGACTACAGCGCAGCGGCACAGAAGGCCGCCGAGTCCCAGCCCGATGCGATCTTCGTCGGCGCCGCCGACCTGGCCTGCGCGCCGATCATGCAGGCACTCGCCGACCTGGGTTCGACCGCACAGGTGTACATGGTGGGCGCCTGCGCCGATCCGAAGCAGATCGCCAAGGTCGGCGTCGAGCGGGTGGTCGGGTACCGGTTCAACGTGGAGGGACGCATCGACCAGGGCGACGGCCTCGCCGACACCGAGATCTACACGCTCGCGCTGCAGAAGTACTCGCCGGACACCAGCCCACGCTCCGCTGCGACCGTCGGCTTCCGCAGCGCCATGAACCTCTGGGCGGTGCTCGACCGACTGGGGCCCGACGCCACCAGCGCGCAGGTGCTCGAGGCGTTCCGCTCCGCCGTCGATGCGCCGAGCTTCGACGGCCACCCGTACACCTGCGACGGGCGACTGATCCCGGCGCTGCCCTCCATGTGCGCCCCACAGGAGGTCATCGCCGAGCTGACCGGACCGGACCAGTTCCGTGAGGCGTCCGACGGGTGGATCGACGTCCCGGCGATCCTGGCTCGGGCCGGCGTGGCGCAGCAGCCACCCGCCTGAGCCGACCCGATCCACCCGACGCCGGACCGCTGGAGCCGACCATCACCTCCTCGCTCGCCTACCTGATCCTCGGACTCGGCGGCGGCGCCGTGATCGCCGCGCTCGGGCTGGGGGTCGTCATCACGTACCGCAGCGCCAACGTCGTCAACCTGGCGCACGCGGCGATCGGCTCGTTCCTGGCGTTCGCCTTCTACGAGTTCCGGGAGACCGGCGAGCTCGTGCTCCCCCTGGTCGCCATCCCCCACCGCATCCCGCTGCTGCCGAGGCCGACCGTCATCACGGCCGTGGTCGTCATCGTCATCTACGGCGCGCTGCTCGGACTACTGCTCCACGTCCTGGTGTTCAGTCGGCTCCAACGGGCGCCGGCACTGGCCCGGGTCGTGGCGTCGATCGGGCTGTTCCTGTACGTGTGGTCCATCGTCGGACTCGAGTGGCCGGTCGCCCCGAACATCCGCCCCCTGCTGCCCCGGGACAACGTGGTCGTCCTGGACCGGCTCATCGGCGTCGACCGGCTGATCCTGGCCGGGTTGGTCCTGCTGGCCACCGGACTGCTCTGGCTCGTCAGCACCCGCACCCGGTTCGGAGCCGCCACGACGGCAGCGGCCGAGAACCGCAAGGGAGCGCTGCTGCTCGGCATCGACCCCGGACGGCTCGCCGCGTGGAACTGGATGATCGCCACGGCGTCGGCCGGCATCACCATGGTGTTGGCCGCCCAGGTCGTGTCACTCGACCCGCTGAACAACGCGCTGCTGATCGTGCCCGCCGTCGCAGCTGCACTGCTCGGCGGACTGCGGTCCTACCCGGTCGTGGCCCTCGCCGGTCTGGGGATCGGCATGCTCCAGTCGTTGCTGCTGAGCCTCCAGGCGGACGTCGATTGGCTGCCCGACATCGGCCTGCAACAGGGCGTCCCGTTCCTCATCATCGTCGCCGTCATGGCGGTACGCGGACAGTCGCTCCCGACCCGGGGCGTCCTGAGGGAGGGTCGCTTCCCGCTCGCACCGGAACCCAGGGGTGTCGCCGCTGTCGCCGTCGGCCTCGCCGCAGTCGCACTCGTCATCCTGGCCGTCGGTGACTCGGACTGGCGGGCGGCCGTGACCACCTCCGCCATCTTCGCGACCTTCGCGCTCTCGGTCATCGTGGTCACCGGGTTCGTCGGTCAGATCTCGCTCGCGTCGTACGCGTTCGCCGGCGTGGCCGCGTTCTCCATGGTGAAGCTGA
This sequence comes from uncultured Actinomycetes bacterium, assembly GCA_903925745.1. Lineage (GTDB taxonomy): Bacteria > Actinomycetota > Acidimicrobiia > Acidimicrobiales > Microtrichaceae > SXMI01. Next base: position 19,830 of record CAIYGQ010000268.1, read on the forward strand.
CCAACGCCGGTCTGGGATTCCCGGTCGCGCCGCTCCTGGCCGTGCTGTTGACCGGCGCCCTCGGCGTGGTGGTCGGCATCCCGGCGGTCAAGGTCCGAGGGCTGAACCTGGCGATCGTGACGCTGGGTGCCGCGGTCGCCATCCAGGAACTCCTGTTCAAGTGGGAGTGGTTCGTCGGTTCCATCACCTCGACCGAGGTGCCCGAACCGGTCGTCGGACCGATCGACCTGGGCATCAGCGCATCCGGCGACGCCTACCCCCGGGCGGCGTTCGGCGTGTTGTGCATCATCGTGCTGCTCCTCGCGGCTCTCGCCGTGGCGAACCTGCGACGTGGGGCCACCGGCCTCCGTTGGCTGGCCGTGCGGGCCAACGAACAGGCGGCGGCCGCCGCCGGCGTCGACGTCCGGTGGGCGAAACTCTCCTCCTTCGCCGTCTCGGCCACGCTGGCGGGCGCCGCCGGGTGCCTGCTCGCCTACCAGCGGGTCACGATCTCGGCGGACTCGTTCCAGGTGTTCAACTCGCTGTCCCTGCTCGCGATCACGTTCCTGGCCGGTATCGCGGTCGTCTCGGGCGGCCTGACCGCCGGACTGTTGGCACCGGTCGGCGTGCTCGCCATCGCCCTCGGACAGGAGGTCGGCAAGCCGTCGCCGTACCAGTTCGCCATCTCGGGCCTACTGCTCATCGTCGTGACGGTCGTCTACCCCGACGGATTCACCGGGTTGGCCCGGGCCGGATGGCACCGCCTGCGGCGCGACCGTCCGGTCCCCGTCGCAGCAGCTCCTGCGAGCTGATCAGCTGGCGACCCCCGGGTGCTGATTCGCTAGTCGAGCGGCGGACCGGACCAGGTGACGTCGTCCCAGGTCAGCGCCAGGGACACGCTGTCGCTGGTCTCGGCCAGGAACAGCGCGACGACCGATCCGGGGGGCACCGGCCCGTCGACCCGCTGCACGACGCCGTCGACCACGACGATCGACGCGGCGACGACGAGTTCCTCATCGATGAAGTCGGTCGTCACCCGGCCGATCGGCACGCCGAGCTCCGGCAGGTCGCCGACATCAGTCGACCAGCACTGCGCGGCGCGCCGTTCGGCCGCCTCGGCCACCAGCACGTAGGCCGGTCCGGCCGGGCTGAGGATCCGGCACTCGCCGCACGGGCACTCGACCGCGTAGGTCAACGCGAGCAGGTCGGCGACGGTCTCCCCGCCCTCGTCGGTGTCGTCGTCGTCGAACTCGTCGTCATCGTCGTCGTCATCGACCCGGTCGACGGCCTCGTGGTCGCTGACGGCGCACCCGCAGCGACAGAGCTCTTCGTAGGGCTCGGACATCCACTCGTAGTTGTCGCATCTACCGCACCCGAAGCACTCGAACTCGTCCTCGGACGGGTGGTCCTCGTTGCAGTCCTCCGGGCAGTCCTCGTCGCAGCCGTCGGCACCGAGTTGCTTGTTGGTGTGGCTGTCCTCCGAACACCCGCACGTCGCGCAACGCTCCACCAGGAACATGGTCACTCCTCTCATCGCACCTGGCGTTGCCACCGTGCCGGGTCAGGAGAACCGGTCGGTTGGCGGATCGTCGTCGGGCCAGGCCCCTCGGATCCTCTGGATGAATCGCCGATAAGCTACCACGTCGCTGCGACAGGACGCTGGGCGGGAGGCGGTTCGGACAGGCAGGAATCCGGGAACGGAGGAGCCGCGGTCAGTTGCGATCGGACTGCAGGCGACCGACCGTCCGCAGCACGTCGGGCGCGTCGAGCCGCTCGCACCACGCCTCCAGGTCCGGACCGGGCCCGGCCCAACACCACTCGTCGACGGACCCCACGTCGACGTCGGTGACCAGCCTCGCGAGCGTGCGGAACAACTCGGCATCCTCGCGGTTGGCGGCGAGCGTCCCAGCCAGCCGGGCTGCACCGCGCAGACCCGGGACGTCCCACTGACCCGGGGCATCGGGAATCGACTCCAGATGGCCGTACACCCGCAATACCGCCGCCGCCGACTTGGCGCCCCAACCCGGGAGGCCCGGGAAGCCATCCGCCGAATCACCGACGAGCGCCAACCAGTCCGGGATGGACTCGGGCGGGACGCCGTACTTCTCGAGCACGCCGTCCGCGTCACGCAGCTCCTCCCGTCGTCGGTCCAGCTGCACGACACGGTCACCCACCACACACTGGGCCAGGTCCTTGTCGGGTGTGCAGACCAGCACCCGCTGCACCCGCTCATCGGCTGCGGCCACCATCGACGCCGCCGCGAGCGCGTCGTCGGCCTCCACGTCGACCATCGGCCAGACGGTGACACCCAACGCCCGCAGCGCATCCTCGACCCACGGGAACTGGGCGAAGAGCTCCGGGTCGATGCCGTCACCCGTCTTGTAGCCGTCCCACAGGTCGTTGCGGAACGACTCGACGGTGTGGTCGGTCGCCACCCCCAGGTGGGTCGCGCCGTCACGGAGCATCGCTGCCACCGACCGCAGGACACCCCGGGTCGCGCCGACCTCCTCGCCGGCGGCGTTCACGTGACCGCCACGCGGCGAGTAGAAGGACCGGAACAGCTCGTAGGTGCCGTCGACGAGGTGGACCTGCATGACCATCGAGGCTACGGGTCCCGACCTGGGACGCGCCCGGTCAGCGCCGACGTCTCAGGCCCGGTGCTCGGTCCAGGCCTGCCCGTCCCACCAAAGCAGACCGGCACCCTGCGGGTCCTGGTACCAACCTGCCGCCGGCGACCCCACGGGAGCCGAGGTCACTCCCGCCTCGGGCGACCCACCCGACCGCTCCGCCCGCCACGCCGCTGCGATCGTTCCCGTCATGGCGGAGAAGGCCTCGAACGGGTGCTGGTCGGGCTGACGGAGCGACTGAAGCGGATCGACCGTGGCGGGGTGCTGCACGGCTGGTGCCAGGAGGCTCGGAGGATCGACAACAGGAGGATGGGACGCGACCACTCCGACGTCGGACCGACCATCCGGGTCGGGCCGACGTCCACGACGTGTCGCCCTGATCCAACTGAGGACCACCAGCACCGTCCCGGCCACGGCGACGACACCTGCGACCACCAGGTAGGGACCGGTCCGGCCGGTCTCGCCGCCCGGGGTTCCAGCACCTGTCCGGGACCAGGCCGCACTCAGGACGGCCAACACCAGACAGACCGGCCCGGTCAGGTTGGCGAGAGCCTCTGGCCAGAAGAAGTCGGCTTCCCGGACCAGCCGTCCGCTGCGCTTCCAGTTCCCGAAGACGACCGGCCGCGGGGACCTTCGACCGGTCCACGTGGCCCACGCGTCGTGGACCGCAGCCCCTGCGTACACAAACCCGAACACCAAGTAGGCGGGACGAACCCAGCCCGAGACGCCGATCGAGGGCCCGGCGACCGCGACCAGCACGAGCAGCACCCCGACGACCATCCCCGGGATCCGTCCGATCACCGTTGCCACCCGGCGACCCGAGCTCGCTCGTTCGACCATGGCCGGAACCTAGCGGGGTCCGCCATCGGCGTGTCGGGCCACACGCCGGTCGCGGAAGTGGAGCGCGCACGGTCCACGGCCTGACAGGATCAGGCCATGGCCTCGGTCCGTCGCTCCCAGCGCATCGCAGCGTCAGCCGACCGGGTCTGGGAGCTCGTCGGCGACCCCGTTCGACTCCCGGAGTGGTTCCCGGGGGTGGTCGACGCCGTCGTCGACGGCGACGAGCGGACGATCACGCTCGGCTCCGGCATCCCGCTGCCCGAACGGATCATCACCAACGACCCGATCGCACGCCGCTTCCAGTACTCGGTCACCGGCGGCCTGTTCCGGCACCACCTGGGCACGATCGACGTCTTCGACCTCGGCGACGACACCTGCCTGGTGTCGTACTCGACCGACGCCGAACCCGACGTCATGGCGCTCGTCATCGGCGGGGCCGCGGGTGCGGGACTGCGAGAGGTGAAGCGACGCCTCGAAGCCGACACCGGCCCCGACGCCGGTGCCGGGACCGGGACCGGGAAACTCCACGACGACGGGAGCGACTAGTGGGACGACGCATCCTGTTCATCACCACCGACCAGCAGCGCTACGACACGCTCGGCTGCAACGGTGGCGAGCTGGGCCGGACCCCGGTGGTGGACCGGCTCGCCGCCGATGGCATCCGCTACGAGCGGGCCGTGCCACAGTCGGTCGTCTGCATGCCGTCCCGTTCCACCATGCTCACCGGACAGCACCAGTCCACCCACGGCGTCTGGATGAACGGCGTGCCGCTACCCGTCGACGCACCCTCGGTCGCAGCGCTCCTGCACGACGCCGGCTACCGCACCGCCCTGATCGGCAAGGCGCACTTCGAGCCGTTCCTGGATCCCTTCGGGCGGTTCAACGAGAACCGGCTGGCCGCGCTCGGGACCGAGACGATCGACGCGCCTCAGTTCGGTGGGGGCACCGGACCACACCGGGGCTTCGACCACCTGCGGTTCGCGACGCACGGCGCCACCGGCTGGCTCCACTACGCCGCCTGGATCGGCGCCGAGCACCCGGAGGCGGTCAGCGACTACTACTCGGTCGTCGACGCCGACCTCGAGGTGAACGCCGCCGGGTTCGGTGACACCGGCGCACCCCAGGTCAAGCACAACCCGATTCCCCGCGACTGGTACCACACGGACTGGGTGGCACAGCGGACGATCGACTGGCTCGCCGGGCTGGACGCCGACGACGACTGGTTCTGCTGGATGAGCTTCCCGGACCCGCACCATCCATGGGACCCGCCAGAGTCCGAGCTCCATCGCATCCCGTGGCGTGAGGTCGACCTGCCCGCTGGGTACCCCGAGTCAGCCGCCGAGCGCGAGCGCCTCCTGGACGACAAGCCCCGCCACTGGCGGCTCTGGTACGACGGCCAGCTGGTGTCGAACTACGAGGCTCCGAGCAGGTGGGTTCCATCGACGCTGACCGCCGACCAGGTGCGTGAGGTCAACGCAATGAACGCGATCGAGGTCGAGTTGATCGACGAGGCCATCGGCCGTGTGCTCGCCGAGGTCGCCCGTCGGGGGTGGACCGACACCGTCGACGTCGTGTTCACCACCGACCACGGTGAGTTGCAGGGCGACTTCGGCCTGCTGTTCAAGGGGCCCTACCACGTCGACGGATTGATGCGACTGCCGCTGATCTGGCGGCCGGCCCCCACCGCCGAGGTGGGACCCGCCGTCGTGACCGCCCCGGTCGGCCTGGTCGACCTGGCACCGACGTTCGCCGAGATCGCCGGGATCGAGTCCCAGCCGTGGATGCAGGGGGAACGCCTGCCCACGAGCGATGCGGACGCCCGGGCTCGAGGGATCGACCAGCAGCTCACGGCGTGGGACTCCGAGTTGTTCGGGGTCGGCGTCCACCTGCGGACGATCACGAGCAACGGCTGGGTCTGCACCACCTACCTGCCGGGCACGGTCCACGACGGCACCGAGGGCGAGTTGTACGACCTCAGCGAGGATCCGCTGCAGCGGGTCAACCGCTGGGACGACCCCGCGGTGCGTGCGCTCCGGGACGACCTGGTCGCACAGCTGCGGGACAGCCTGCCCGCCGAACGGGATCCCCGGCTGGAACTCGAGGCTCCCGTCTGACCGCAGCGGTTCTGCGGCTCCAGCGCGCGGGACGCCACCCGCGCGCGACCCCTATATCGCTGGCGGGTTACTCCTGGACGAGCTCGATGAGGGTGCCGAAGGCACCCTTGGGGTGCACGAACGCCACCGTCGTGCCCCGACTCCCCGGCCGCGGGGCCTGGTCGATCGGCGTCGCACCCGCCGCCACCATGGCGTCCAGCGCCGCCTGGCAGTCGTCGACGCGATAGCCCACGTGGTGCAGGCCCTCCCCCCGCTTCTCGATCGCCTTCGCGATCGGCGAGTCCGGGCGGGTGGCCGCCGTCAGCTGGATGTAGGAGTCGGCCACCTTGACCAGCGCCTCCTCCACCCCGTCGGACTCCACCACCTCACGGTGCGCGACGGTCGCCCCGAACGCGCGCTGGTAGAAGTCGACCGCCGAGTCCAGGTCGCGCACCGCAATGGCCACGTGGTCGATCTCGGTCAGCAGTCCGGATGTGGCGTCGTCGTGCTCGCTCACAACAGCCTCTCTCTCGCTTGTGGGTCGGTCTCGTTGCGGGACGGTCTGGTCAATGCAGCGGACGAGCCGGCGGGCTCAGAGTTCGCCTCGGGCGTGGCGCTCGTAGAGCGTGATGGCATCGACCCCGACACGCTCACGCTTCTCGGGATCGGTGATGCCCAGGCCGGCCTCGGGCGCCAGGCACAGCACCCCGAGCTTGCCCTCACCCTCGTTGCGGTGGGTCTTCAGCGCCGCCTCACCGCTCTGCTCGAGGGTGAACACCTCGCTCATCACCGGCTGGATGACCCCGCGGTCGATCAGCCGGTTCATCTCCCACGCCTCCTGGTAGTTGGCGAAGTGACTGGAGATGATGCTCTTCAGCTTCATCCACAGGTGGCGGTTGTCGTACTCGATCATGTAGCCCGACGTGGCGGCGCAGGTCACGACCTTCCCGCCCTTCTTGGCGATGAAGACCGATGCACCCATCGTGGACCGGCCCGGGTGCTCGAAGACGATGTCCGGGTCCTCGCCGACCAGCTCACGCACCTTCTTGCCGAGTCGCCGCCACTCGGACTCGTCCTGGGTGTGTTCGTCGGACCAGAACCGGTAGCCCTCGGCCCGACGGTCGATCACGGCCTCACAGCCCATGGCCTGCAACAGCTTCACCCGGCTCTCGGAGCTGACGACCCCCACGGGAATCCCGCCACCGTTCAGCACCAACTGCGTGGCGTAGGCGCCGATGCCACCGGTCGCCCCCCAGATGAACACCACGTCTCCCTGCTTCATGCGGGCCGCGTGGTTCCCGACCAGCATCCGGTAGCTCGTCGAGGAGCACAGGGCGTTGACCGCCGCCTCCTCCCAGGTCAGGTGCTCGGGCTTCGGCATCAACTGGTTCGCCTTCACCACGGCCAGGTCGGCGAGCCCGCCGAAGTTCGTCTCGAAACCCCAGATCCGCTGGTTCGCAGCCAGCATCGAGTCGTTGTGCGCCGACGGGTCCTGGTCGTCGACGTGGTTGCAGTGGATGGTCACCCGGTCGCCGGGCTTCCAGTTGCGCACCGCCGAGCCGACCCGGACCACGACACCGGAGCCGTCGGAGCCGACGACGTGGTAGTCCTGCGCGTGCCGGGCACCCCACACCGACTCACGGCCCAGCCGGTCCAGGAACCCGAAGGTGGGGAGCGGCTCGAAGATCGACGTCCACACGGTGTTGAAGTTGATGGCGCTCGCCATCATTGCCACGTACACCTCGTCGGGGGCGATCTCCGGCGTGTCGATCTCGCCGACGTGGAGTGACTTCCTGGGATCCTTGTCCTCGGACGCCACCCCCTCCCACATGTCCTGTTCGGACCGCAGCACGTGGGCCGCCCGGTACGACTCGGGGATCGGGATCGCGGCCAGTTCGTCTCCGGTCGCGTCCGCCTGGATGGCTTCGAGGAACTCCTGCATGGGCGGGACGCTACAGGTGGCCCCTGTGGCGGGCCAGCCCCACGGAACCGGCGGGCCCCAAGCCCTCAGCCGCCACTGGGCACTGCGCCCGGGGTCGAGCGGCGGGCCCCCGGCCACCACGACGGCGAACGGTCCCAGCGCACCAGCACCGACGCGGTCGTCGTCACGATCAGCACGTAGGCCGCGGTGAGCGGCGCCAGCTCCGGTTCGACACCGGCCGCCACACCCAGGCCTGCGATCACCACCGAGAACTCACCTCGGGCCACCAGCGCCGTGCCCGCCCGCCACCGACCGGGGGGCCCACGACCGGCCCACCGACCGGCGATCTCGCCGGTGAGCAGCTTCGTGGCCACACCGACGACCGCGAGCAGGACCGCCGGGACGAGCACCGGCGGCACCGAGGCCAGGTCGATCTCCAGGGCGAACAGGAAGAAGAACAGGGCAGCGAACAGGTCGCGGAGGGGACCGACCAGGTCCGCCGCCCGCTCCTGGACCGGGCCCGACAGTCCGACGCCGACCAGGAACGCGCCGACGGCGGCCGACACGTCGGCCTGCTCGACGATGCCCGACACCAACAGCACCAGCCCGAGGATGCTCAACAACAGCACCTCGTCGGACCCCGACCACAGCACGCGGCTCAACCGGTCCCCGAATCGGTGGGCCACGCCGACGACGACCACCACGATCGCTGCGGCGACCGCCACGTCGACCGCTCCCGACAACAGGCCGGTTCCGGACAACAACACGCCGAGCACCGGCAGGAACAGGACCATCACCAGGTCCTCGAGCACCAGGATCCCGAGCACCAGCGAGGTCTCCCGGTTGCCCCGCCGCCCCAGGTCCTGGATCAGCTTCGACACGACGCCCGAGGAGGAGATGTAGGTCACGCCCCCCAGCACCACGCACGCCACCGGGGACCACCCCAGCACCAGACCCAGGACCACGCCGGGGGCGGCGTTCAGCACCAGGTCGACCAGGCCCGAGCGCGCGTGCCGGCGCAGCTCGCCGGTGAGCTCATGCGGGGTGAACTCCAGGCCGAGCATGAACAACAACAACAGGACACCGATGTCCGCCGCGATGCCCACGAAGTCCTGCGTGGACGACGAGGCGCTCGCTCCCGACACGCTGACCGCCAGACCGAGCAGCAGGTAGAGCGGGATCGGCGAGATCCGGAAGCGCAACGCGATCCTGGCCAGCACGGCGAGCAGGACGACGAGCAGCCCCAGTTGCACGAACGACTCGGCGGCGCCCGCACCGGACGCGGCGAGGATCACGCTCCGAGCAGGGACCGCAGGCGCTCGACGGCATCGAGCGTGCCGACGGCCACGACCGTGGCGCCGCCCGGGAGCACGACCTCGGGGCCCGGACCGGGGATCGCCTCGTCGCCGTCCATGACCGCGGCGATGTTCGCCCCCGTCGCCGTCCGGATCGTGAGGTCGCCGATCGTCCGGCCGGCCGAGGGGGACGCAGGATCGACCGCCACCCAGTCGATCGCCAGGTCGTCCAGGTGCAGGAGTGTCGAGGCCGCATCGTTGATGATCCGGTCACCGCCGAGCAGGTCGACCAGCACGTCACTGTCGTGCTCATCGAGGGGCACCACCGATCGGCAGGCGTCCACGTCATCGGCGTCGAACAACAACAGGTCCCGGCGGCCCGACCGGGTCTGGATCACCCCGACCCTCATCCCGGCCCGGGTGGTGAACTCACGCCGCACCCCCACCCCCGGGAGCTCGGTCTCCTCGATGTCAGCCACCTGCGCCCTCCTCGGTACCCCGACCCACGCGTCGACGTCGGACCGGATGCCGACGCCCCCACGCTACGTTCCGTGCATGGCCACCGGGGCCCGCGACGGGCTGCCCACGTTGCGCACCGACCGGCTCGTCCTGCGCGACTGGGAATCGTCCGATGCGGCGCCGTTCGCCGAGATGAACGCCGACCCCGAGGTCATGGCGCACTTCCCGTCGGTGCTGGGACGTCACGAGTCCGACGAACTCATCGAGCGGATCAGGCTCCACACTGACGCCGAGGGGTTCGGCCTCTGGGCGATCGACGCACCGCACCCCGACGGTGGCCACGCCCTGGCCGGATTCGTCGGACTCATCCGACCACCCTTCGTGGTTCCCGGCCGGATCGAGGCGGGCACGGTCGAGGTCGGCTGGCGGCTCGCAACGTGGGCGTGGGGTCGCGGCTTTGCGACCGAGGGTGCGTCGGCGGCTCTGGACCAGGCCTTCCGACGGCACGGCCTCGACAGCGTCGTGAGCTTCACGGTGGCCGACAACCACCGGTCCATGGCGGTCATGGAGCGGATCGGCCTGCGACGGGATCCCGGCCGGGACTTCGACCATCCGAGGTGGGAACCGGGCTGGGGTGAGAACCGTCGAGCACACCTCGTGTGGTCGATCGACGGGACCGCCTGGTCGCTCCGGGCCGGCGGCCACGAACGACGCTGACCACTTCGACGCCCAGCGGGCGCGTCGCCTACCCTTCGTCCACTCGTCGACAGGGCCACGCGCCACCGGAGGGTGCGGCCCGTGGAGGTACACCCATGCCAGGTTCGTTGATTCTGCAGGGGGCTCGGACCCCGATCGGCAAGATGTCCGGCTCACTCGCCGGCTTCAAGGGGTCGGACCTGGGTGGCTTCGCCATCGCCGGTGCACTCGACCGGGCCGGCGTGTCGCCCGACGACGTGGACTACGTGTTCATGGGTCAGGTGCTCCTCGCCGGAGCCGGCCAGATCCCCGCCCGGCAGGCCGCCGTCGCGGCCGGCATCCCCATGAACGTCCCGGCCTCCACCATCAACAAGGTGTGCCTGTCGGGAGTCAACACGATCATGCTGGCCGACCTCATGATCCAGGCAGGTCTCGCCGACATCGTCGTGGCCGGCGGCCAGGAGTCCATGACCAACGCGCCCTACCTGCTCCCCGACGCCCGCGCCGGCATGCGCATGGGCGACAGGTCCGTCGTGGACTCGATGATGTACGACGGCCTGTTCTGCGCCTTCGACCAGTGCGCGATGGGCGCTGGAACCGAGAAGTATGCGGCGTCGGCCGGACTCGGCCGCGAGGAACAGGACCAGCTCGCGGCGAACTCGCACGAGCGGGCCGCCAAGGCCCAGAAGGACGGGCTCTTCGACGACGAGATCGTCGCCGTGACCATCCCGCAGCGCAAGGGTGAC
>CAIYGQ010000269.1 GCA_903925745.1 uncultured Actinomycetes bacterium
CGGGCCACTCGGCTCGCTCCCCGATCCGCGTCCGGCACCGCCCTGCGGCGGCGCTACCGTCCGTCCGTGCGACTCGACCTGGACCCTGACGAACTCCTGAGCACCACCCGTTCGGTGCGCAAGCGGCTGGACCTGGACCGACCGGTGGAACGCGATGTCGTCGAGGAGTGCATCGAGCTGGCGCTGCAGGCGCCGACCGGGTCCAACTCGCAGGGGTGGCACTGGGTCGTCGTCGAGGATCCGGCGACGAAGGCCGAGTTGGCCCGCATGTACGCCGAGCACTTCGATCCCTACATCTCCATGGGAGAGGGCCTGCAGCTCTACCCCGACGACGACACGAGGACCGAACGGGCGCCGGCGGTCTCGGCGTCGGCCCGCCACCTCCGTGACCACTTCGCCGACGTCCCGGTGCTGGTCGTCCCCTGCATCTGGGGCCGCCTGCCCGAGACGACCGACACGTTCACCCAGGCGAGCTTCTGGGGATCGATCCTCCCGGCGGTGTGGAGCTTCATGCTGGCGCTGCGCTCACGGGGCCTGGGCAGCGCCTGGACGACCCTGCACCTGCCCTCGGAGCGGGAGGCGGCCGACCTGCTGGGGATCCCGTACGACCGGGTGACCCAGGCCGGGCTGTTCCCCGTCGCGTACACGCAGGGCACGGACTTCAGGCCCGCTCCGCGACTCGGGGTCTCCGAGGTCGTGCACTGGGACCGCTGGTAGACCACGCGCGGCCACCCACCGGCCGATCACTCGATGAGTCGGAGTCCGGCCGGATCCGGTGAGCCGTCGTCGACCGGCAGGTCCACGACGAACCTCGTCCGGTGCGCCGGGAACACGTGCTCCGAGACGAGCACCACCCGGCCCGAGGTCGACCGGGTGGTCCGCTCGGCCACGAGGACCGGTGAGCCCGACGGGATGTCGAGCAGTTCGGCATCGCACTCGGCCACGGCGGCTGCGCCGATGGTCTGGGTGGCCCCACCGACCGACACCGGGAGCTGCTCGAGGATCGAGGACCGGGCGACGTCGTCGCGGCTCAGACCGGATCCGAGGTCCTCTGGGCACCAGACGGTCACGAGTGCGAACGGGAGGTCGTCGGCCAGGTTGAGGCGCCGGACCTCGAGTGTGATCCGTGCCGACAACAGCTCCGCGATCCGCTCGGGCGGGGCCACGAACCCGAACGAGAGGATCCGCCGCTCCGACCGGTGACCAGCCGCCGAGAGCTGCCGTTCCAGGGTGGCGAGCCGGGACAGGTCCTGGCGCAGCGGCTCGGCGGCCACGAGCCAGCCGAGTCCCTGCCTCGACTCGACCAGACCGTCCCGGCGCAGGGACTCGAGCGCCTTGCGGACCGTCACCCGGCTCACGCCGTAGGCGGTCGACAGGGACGACTCCGATGGCAGGAGCCCCGAGGCTGCGAACTCCCCCCGGGACAGCCGGAGCCGCAGGTCCTCGGCGATCGACTGGTACTGAATGACCCGCACGACTTGTAGTATACTTGTATTGTTTCAGGGTCGACCGCCGACGACGGCGGTCGGCACCGGAGCGGCACGACGACGAACGGAGCGATCGACCATGACCGTGTCAGCGAGCACCCCCATCGAGCTGGTCCAGGGCGTGTACGCCCGGTTCGACGAGCGCATCGACGCGACCCGCGAGCGTCTGGGCCGGCCCCTCACACTGGCCGAGAAGATCCTGATCGCCCACCTCGACGACCCCGCGGCCGAGTTCGAGCGGGGCGTCACCTACGACGACCTGCGACCCGACCGGGTCGCCATGCAGGACGCCACCGCGCAGATGGCGCTCCTGCAGTTCATGACCGCCGGGCTCCCCCAGGTGGCCGTGCCCTCCACCGTCCACTGCGACCACCTGATCCAGGCCAAGGAGAACGGACGTGTGGACCTGCTGGCCGCCGAGGCCGGCAACGCCGAGGTGTACGACTTCCTCGAGTCAGTCTCCGCCCGGTACGGCGTGGGGTTCTGGAAGCCCGGGTCGGGGATCATCCACCAGGTGGTGCTCGAGCAGTACGCCTTCCCCGGGGGGATGATGGTCGGCACCGACAGCCACACCCCCAACGCCGGCGGCCTGGGCATGATCGCCATCGGCGTGGGCGGGGCCGACGCCGTCGACGTCATGACCGGGTTCCCGTTCAACATGCGCTGGCCGAAGCTGATCGGCGTGCAGCTCACCGGCGAGCTGAGCGGCTGGTCCTCGCCCAAGGACGTCATCTTGAAGGTCGCCGAGATCCTGACCGTGAAGGGCGGAACCGGAGCGATCGTCGAGTACTTCGGGCCGGGCGCCGAGCAGATCTCGTGCACCGGCAAGGCGACCATCTGCAACATGGGTGCCGAGATCGGCGCCACCACGTCGGTGTTCGGCTACGACGAGGCGATGGCCCGCTACCTGCGAGCCACCGACCGCAGTGCGATCGCCGAGGCGGCCGGTGCGGTCGCGCACCACCTGCGGAGCGACGACGAGGTGCTCGCGGACCCGGAGCGCTTCTACGACGAGCTCATCGTGATCGACCTGAGCACGCTGGCGCCCCACATCAACGGCCCGGCCACACCCGACCTGGCGCGACCGGTGAGCCGCCTCGCCGAGGACGCCCGGGCCGCAGGGTGGCCGCTCGAGATCTCGGCGGCGCTGGTCGGATCGTGCACCAACTCCTCCTACGAGGACATCACCCGCGCCGCATCGGTCCTCCGGCACGCCGCCGGGAACGGACTGCAGGTGCGCACGCCACTCCTGATCACGCCGGGGTCCGAACAGGTGCGGGCCACGATCGAGCGCGACGGACTGCTGGAGGTGTTCGAGTCCGCCGGCGCCACAGTGCTGGCCAACGCCTGCGGTCCGTGCATCGGCCAGTGGTCCCGACCCGAGGCCGCCACCGCCCGGGCCAACACGATCGTGACCTCGTACAACCGCAACTTCCCGAAGCGGAACGACGGCTCCGCCAACACGCTCGCATTCGTGACCTCACCCGAGACGGTCGTCGCGCTCGCGCTCGCCGGCACCCTCGACTTCGACCCCACCTCCGACACGCTGACCAACGCCGACGGCGAGGAGGTCCGGCTGCAGGTCCCCGTCGGACAGGAACTCCCCGCCGCCGGGTTCGATCCCGGCGAGTCGGGCTTCGTCGCACCGCCTGCGGATGGTTCGGCGGTGCAGGTCGTCGTCAGTCCCGACTCGGAACGGCTCCAGCTGCTCGAACCCTTCGAGCCGTGGGACGGAGACGACCTCGAGCAGCTGCCCATCCTGTTGAAGGCCGCCGGGAAGTGCACGACGGACCACATCTCCATGGCCGGTCCGTGGCTCAGGTACCGCGGGCACCTCGAGAACATCTCCGGGAACCTGTTCCTGGGTGCGGTGAACGCGTTCACCGGCGTCGCCGGCGAGGGCGTCGACCAACTCGACGGCCAGGTCAAGGCCTTCCCCGAGATCGCCCGGAACTACCACGAGGCCGGACAACGGTGGGTCGCAGTGGGCGACGAGAACTGGGGCGAGGGCTCCTCCCGCGAGCACGCCGCCATGGAACCCCGGTTCCGGGGCTGCGCAGCCATCATCGTGCGGAGCTTCGCCCGGATCCACGAGGCGAACCTGAAGAAGCAGGGGGTGCTGGCCCTGACCTTCGCCGACCCGACGACCTACGAGGCCGTCGGCCAGGACGACCGCATCAGCATCCGCGGGCTCGCCGAGCTGACACCCGGCCGCCCGGTGGAGTGCGTCCTGCACCGCGCCGACGGCACCGAACTCGTCTTCCACTGCAACCACACGATGAGCGACGAGCACATCGAGTGGTTCCGGGCCGGGTCGGCCCTGAACATCATCCGGGCCCGGACCGCCGGCTGAGGGCCACGCCGGGGGCTGCGTCAGTCGAAACCGGGGCGACGGGCCGACTCGTGCTCACCCGCGGCCCGGACGTCGTCGGGGACACGGCCGTCGGGGTAGGTGCGCGCCAACTCGTCCTCGCTCGGGATCCGCGGCAGGTGTGCCTCGGCGGGCAGCAGTTCGCTGATCGCCCGCATGATCCGCTCGGTGTCGGCCTGGAGGTCGTCGCCGTCCACCCGGAACCCCTCGCCGGCGCGCAGGGTCACGTGCGGCGGGTTCCAGAGGTTGGTGACGTTCGGGAGCTTCGAGCTCCGGGGCCAGACCGCCTCGGTCCCCCACAAACCCACCGGGACCACCGGCGCGCCGGTGTCCGACGCGAGCCGCGCCGCTCCCCACCGGCCGGTCAGCACCGGGTCGAAGAACGCCGGCCCCCGAGGGATGGTGCCCTGCGGCATGAGTGCGACCAGCTCACCTGCGGAGATCGCCTCGCGGGCGAGTCGCAGCGGCTCCTCGGAACCGGTGCCGCGGTCGACCCGGATGCCGCCGAGGGCCGTCGCCAGGTCACCGACGACCGGTGCGTCGAACACCTCCTTCTTGCCGAGGAAGCGGACCGGTCGGCCGCGCTGCGCCAGGAGGTACCCGACGGCGAGGACGTCGAAGTAGGAGCGGTGGTTGGCCACCAGTACCGCTGGACCATGTCGGGGGATGTGCTCGACCCCCTCGACGTGGAACCTGACCCACGGGAACGTCTGCGGCCGGGCCAGGAACTGCAGCACCTGTTGTGGTTCGACGCCGGCGAACTTGGGCACGCCGGCGGGTAGGTCGAAGTGGATCACGGGCCAGCGCCGGAGCGTGGCGATGGCCAGCATACGGGGGTCCGGGTTCACAGCACGCGGGTGTCCGACGATCGACAGGAGCGGGACGTCGTAGTAGCTGTCCGAGTACGCGTAGCTCTCGTCCAGGTCCACGCCCTGCACCGACGCCCACTCGGCCACCGAGCGCGACTTGCCCTTCCCCCAGACGAACTCGCCGTCGATGGTCCCGTCGTAGCGGTCACCCCGGCGTCCGTAGCGGGTGGCGACGACGTCGTCGAAACCCACGAGCTCCGCGAACGGGCCGATCAGGTCGACCGGGGTCGTCGTGGCGAGCACGAGGGATCGCCCCTCGGACCGGTGCTCATCGAGCACCTGCTGTGCGTAGGGGAGCACCCGCTCGGCGAGCGGTGCGGCGGCCGACTCGGCGGCCTCCCGCACCAGGTCGACCGGCCACCCCGAAGCGGCCCGGGCCCCCTGTCGGGCCAGGAACATCGAGGGCAGCGTCTCGCCGACCAGGTCGAAGAACCGGAACGCCGCGTTCTCCACGATGCTGGCGTCACCACGGATCAGCCCGACCCGACGCAGCGCCTCGCCCAGGATCGGTCCGCTCGCACCGAGCAGCAGCGTCCGGTCCAGGTCGAAGAACGCCGCGCCACCGGACCGTCTCCGGATCGGCCGGACCGTCTCCTCGTTCACGGTCGCACGCTAACGCGGTCCCTGCCCGGGGGCACTGGGGGCCAAAACGGCCGAAGGACTGGCGGGGGGGGGATGCCAGTCCTTCAGCGGGCGCTCGGACCACAAGGGGCGACGGTCCGGCGCTGGCAGGCAGGGCCTTGGGGGGAGGGCGGCCGCTGCTTGCTGTATGTGAATGAAACGATACGCCAGTTGCCGCAATCGGTCAATCCAATACCGCCGATAGTTGATATCTTACTCAGCGATGGATCGAAAGCAGTTGCGCACCCTGTTGGCCGTCGTCGAACAGCGCTCGTTCTCGGGGGCCGCCCGGACACTCGGAACCGTCCAGTCCAACGTGTCGGCCCACGTCGCCCGACTCGAGCAGGAACTCGACGTGGAGCTGATCGACCGCTCCACCACGACTGCGACGCCCGAGGGCGAACTCGTCGTCGAGCGCGCCCGGCGGATCGAGTCGGAGTTCGAGGCACTCGAGGCGGACGTCGCCTCCATGCGGGACACCGTCTCGGGAGAGGTGCGCCTCGGGGCGATCGGCACCACCGCGCGCTGGATCGTGCCGCCGCTGATCAACGCGCTCGGTGCGGACCACCCGGGCGTCCACGTCGTCGTCCTGGATGCGAGCACCTCATCGTTGGTGCTGGGCCTCACGTCCAACCGGCTCGACGTGGGCATCGTCAACCTGCCCGTGGAGGAGCCCGAACTGCGGGTCGAGCCGCTGTTCGACGAGGACCGCCTGCTCATCGCCCCGGACGGGCACCCGCTCCGCGACCACGAATCCGTGGCACTCGAGGAACTGGCCGAGCACGAGTTGCTGCTCGAGGTCCCGGGCACCGGGTTCCGCGACGTCCTGGACCGACAGCTCGCCGAACGGGGCATCCGGCTGCGGCCGCGCGCCGAGTTCGACGGCATGCGGCTGCTCACCTCGCTCGCCTTCGGCGGCTTCGGCGCCGGCATCGTCCCGGCGTCGGCCGTGCCGGACAACCTGTCGGGGCCCTGGAGGGCGATCCCGGTCGAGGGTCTGCCCGCCCGACGGGTCGGACTCGCCACGCGTCGCCGCGCCATGCCCACGGCGGCCCAACGGGTCGCCATCGAGACCATCCGCTCCATCGTCGCCGGCGGTTCGGGTGTCCCGGGCGGGATCCGACCGGTCGTGGCGGACCGCGACGGGGCGTAGACTGAGCTCGGACCAAGGAGGCGCCTGTCGTGGCCGACAGCATCACGATCACCGACAACCGGACGAGCGAGTCGATCGAGGTCCCGATCCTCGACGGCGGGATCGATGCGAAGGCGTGGTCCAAGTTCCTGCCGGGGATCTGGTTCCACGACCCCTCGTTCGGCGCCACCTCGGCCGCCGCCTCGGCCATCACCGAACTGGACGGAGAGAACGGCATCCTGCGCTACCGCGGGTACCCGATCGAGCAGCTCGCCGAGTCCTCGAGCTACCTGGAGGTCGCCTACCTCCTGATCCACGGCGAGCTGCCCTCACCGGAGCAGTTCGAGGACTGGCGCTACGAGATCACCCACCACACGTTCATCCACGAGAACGTGCGGAAGCGCTTCATGGAGGGCTTCCACCACGACGCCCACCCCATGGGCATCCTCGTGTCCACGATCGCCGCCCTGTCCACCTTCTACCCGAACTCGAAGGACCTCTCCCCCGACGTGGTCATGCGGCAGGTCATCCGGCTCATCGCGAAGATGCCGACGCTGGCGGCGGGCGCCTACCGGCACTCGGTCGGCATGCCGTTCGTCTACCCGGACAACAGCCTGGACTTCGCCGCCAACTTCCTCTCCATGATGTGGAAGACCGCAGAGCCCCGCTACGACGCCAACCCGGTGCTGGCCCGGGCGCTCGACGTGCTGTTCATCCTCCACGCTGACCACGAGCAGAACTGCTCCGCCACCGCCATGCGGACGGTCGGCTCGGCCCACGCCGACCCCTACATCTCGACGGCGGCAGCCACCGCGGCCCTGTACGGCCCCCGCCACGGCGGCGCCAACGAGGCCGTCATCCGGATGCTGACCGCGATCGGGTCGGTCGAGAACGTCCCCAGCTACATCGAGGCGGTCAAGCGCGGCGAGGTCCTGCTCCAGGGCTTCGGGCACCGGGTCTACAAGAACTACGACCCCCGGGCGAAGATCATCAAGAGGACCGCCGACGACGTCTTCGAGGTGACCGGCAAGAACCCGCTGCTCGACATCGCCCTCGCCCTCGAGGAGGTGGCGCTGAGCGACTCGTACTTCATCGACCGCAAGCTCTACCCGAACGTCGACTTCTACTCGGGCCTGATCTACCAGGCGATGGGCTTCCCCATGGAGATGTTCACCGTGCTGTTCGCCATCCCGCGCACGGCCGGCTGGCTGGCCCACTACATCGAGCTGCTCGAGCAGGACTCGCGGATCTACCGGCCCCGGCAGCTGTACGTGGGCGCGCCGGCCCGCGACTACGTCGCCATCGAACGACGCTGACGCCGCCGCATGGACCTGTCGGTCCCTGACGGCCTGGCGTCACTCTCCGCCGAGGCCCGAGCCGTCGGGCGGGAGTGGGCGTCGCGTGAGGCGGTCCCGGAGGACTCCTGGCTGATCGGCACGTCGCGGGAGTTCTCCCTCGAGCTGGCGCGCCGCGGCTGGCTGGGCATGACGTGGCCGGTCGAGGAGGGGGGCCACGGCCGTTCGGTGCTCGAGCGGTTCATGGTGGTGGAGGCGCTCATCTCCGAGGGTGCACCCGTCGCGACCTCGTGGTTCGCCGACCGCCAGATCGGTCCGACGCTGCTGCAGTACGGCACGGACGAGCAGCGGCGCCGCTGGCTCCCCGACATCGTCGCCGGCACCTCGGCGTGGTCGATCGGCATGAGCGAGCCCGATGCCGGCTCGGACGTGGCGTCGCTGCGGACCCGGGCCGAGCTGACGGGCGGCCGGTGGGTCGTGAACGGCCAGAAGGTCTGGACCTCCGGGGCGGCGCACGCCGACTGGATCTACCTGGTGGCGCGCACCGAGCCCGACGCACCGCCCCACGCCGGCCTCTCGGAGTTCGTGGTCGACCTGCGCGCGCCCGGCGTGGAGGTCCGCCCCATCCGCGACGCCACCGGCAACGACCACTTCTGCGAGGTCCACCTGACCGACGTCGAGGTGCCCGCCGAGCACCTGGTCGGGGTGCGCGGCGACAGCTTCCGGCAGATCATGCGCCAGATGGAGCACGAGCGGGGCGGCATCGACCGGCTGGTGTCCAACCGCCGCCTCTACCTGGACGCACGCAGCGCCATGACGGCCGACCAGCGGCGCCAGCCGCTCCTGCGCCAGGAGGTCGCCGCGCTCGAGTCCGGCTACCTGGTGGGCCGACACATGGTGCTGCGGGAGGTCACCGGGACC
>CAIYGQ010000270.1 GCA_903925745.1 uncultured Actinomycetes bacterium
CCCGTGCCCGGAGCCCACGACGACCACCGTCCCCGAGACCACCACCACCACCGTCGAACCCACCACGACCACCACCACCGTCCCCGAGACCACCACCACCGTCGAACCCACCACGACCACCACCGAGCCGACCACCACCACGACCGACCCCAACCCGACCCTCCCGCTCAAGAACGTGACGGCGCCGGTGGAGTCGGACTGCCCTGGCGAGCCGGGCCCCTACTGGCACTTCGTGTTCAGCCCGAACAACGGGACGGCGACCTTCACGTCGATCACCCTGAACCTGAAGGGGACGACGTTCACCTTCTCCGGCGCCGAAATCATCCGGAACGGCAGCCAGACGGACAACGTCTTCGTCAAGGTGCCGGCCGGCTACCTGACCACGGACCTAGAGCTGCAGGGGTCCCAGGCCGGCTACACGGGCACGGCGCCCAAGCAGTTCGTCCTGAGCCACATCTGCCCGACGATCTGACCGGGCGCCCGTCGCCCGCCGGCCGCTAGCGGCAGACGATGCCCGCGGGCGGCGTGCCCGGCGTCCAGCCGATCACCGCCTCCGTGGTGGGCGGGGACGTGGCCGCCGACCCGCTGCTGCCGGCCGGCGCCGCGGTCGTCGTCGTGGTCGAGGGCGCCGGCAGGTCCTTCGCCGACGGCGTGAACACCTTGGCGAAGTCCTGGCCCATGACCAGTCGTACCGTGCCAGGGGGCAGCGACTTCACCTGCCGGAGCGAGGGTGCCGGCGAGATGAACGGCACCACGGTCTCGGCCATCGCCTTGAAGCCCTTCGGGTACTCCACGACCGAGCGGGCTGCGACGTCGGTCGCCGAGTCGACCAGCCCGACCTGGAACCCGCCGGACCCCAGCACGTAGCTGACGCGGCGCCCCTGGCCCTCCCGGCCGGACGCGTTGCGCACGTCCAGGCCGACCTGCTCGATCTTGGGCGGCGGCGTGGTCGTCGTGGTGACCGCGACCGTGGACGTCCCCCGGAAGATGTCGAGCACCGGCTGGGCCTCGGCCGTCTTGATGGCCACCACGGAGGCGCCGCCGCTGGTCCGGAACCCCTCGACGGGGATCGAGTGCGTCTGGAGCCGGTCCGGGTCGAACTTCGAGAAGCGCTTGCCCAGACCGAGCACGTCATTGATACCGAGTGACTTGTCGATCGTGACCGAGCCGAGCACCGCGTCGACCAGTCCCTTGAGCTTGAGCGCGTCGGTCAGGCCCATGGACCGGGTCCGCGCCAGTGCGGCACGGGCCAGTAGCTGCTGGCGGGTCATGCGGCCCAGGTCACCGCTGGGGTCGGACACCCACCCCTTGCCGTTGTTCCACTCCAGGTGGCGGGACCGGGCGAAGGCCAGGCCCTGGTAGCCGTCCAGCACCTGGCAGCCGGCTTTCGGGACCCGCAGTCCGGAGTTGCGGTCGCGCACAGGACGTTCGAAGTACATGGGCACTCCCCCAAGGGCACCCACCAGGTTCTGGAACCCGACGAAGTCCACCTCGACAAAGTGGTTGATCGGGATCTTGAGCTGCGTCTCGATGGTGTCGATCAGCGTCTGGGTCGAC
>CAIYGQ010000271.1 GCA_903925745.1 uncultured Actinomycetes bacterium
CCGCCGCTCGGGGCTCCGCGTGGAGGACCGGCCGGTGGCGTGGCGGCACGTCCCGGGCTCTACGCTGCACCCCGTGCCCGACGCGCTGCGCACCCTCGTCGACCTGGCCCGGCTGCGGAGCCACCGGGCCCGCACCCCGGTGACCGTGCCGTGACCGGTCGCGACCGCCCGATGCGGGTGCTGTTCTGGTACCGGGGAATCGAGAGTCTGGGGCTCGGGTACCTCATGTCGATGCTCACCCACCACGGGCACGAGATCGACCTGATCTTCGAGCCGGGGCTCGACGACAACACCGTCTTCAACTTCCCGGCCCTCGCCAGGCTCAACCGTCACGACGCGCTGGTCGAGCGGGCCAAGGGGTTCGACCCGGACCTGGTGTGCATCGGGGCACCGACCAACCTGTGGTCGCACGCCGCCCGGATGGGGGAGCGACTGAAGACCGAGCTCGGCGTACCGATCGTCGTGGGTGGCCACCACGCGCAGGCGCTCCCCGAGTACGTGATGGACCACTGGTGGGTGGACGTCGTGTGCACCGGCGAGGGCGAGCTCGCACTCCTGGAGCTGGTCGAGCGCATGGCGCGCGGCCAGGACTGCTCGGACGTGCCGACCATGTGGGTCAAGGGTGCCGACGGAACCGTCCACCGCAACGAGATCGGCATGCTGGAGAACGACCTCGACCGCCTCCCCTTCCCCGAGAAGCAGCTCTGGTGGGAGTGGGGTGCCTTCCGGGACAACCTCGAGGTGTTCACGGGCCGTGGATGCCCGTTCAAGTGCACGTTCTGCAACATCCACTACCAGCGGGAGATCTTCGAGGACAAGGGCGACTTCCTGCGCAAGCGTTCGGTCGAGAACGTCATGCAGGAACTGGAGCAGAACCTGGCTCGCTACGACGTGAGCCACATCTCGCTGCACGACGACAACTTCACGACCAACGTGCTCTGGGTCGAGGAGTTCTGCGAGGTCTACCGCGAGCGGATCAACCTGCCCTGGTACTGCTTCGGCTACCCGACGACGATCAAGCCTCGCCTCATGAAGGCCATGGCGTCGGCCAACTGCTCCATGATCTTCATGGGGATCGACTCAGGTGACGAGGAGGTCCGACGGCAGCTCTACGAGCGTCCAATGGTCGACGAGCTCATCTACGAGAAGGCGGCGCTCATCCACGAGCACGGCATCCGCTCGTTCATGTCGACGATCTACGGCAGTCCGGGGGAGACGCCGGCGCAGATGTGGAAGACGCTGGAGATGGTCGACCGGACCCGGCCCTCGCAGTGTTCGGGCAACGTCTTCTACCCGCTGCCCAAGACCAAGCTCTACGACGTCGCGGTCGAGCTCGGGCAGCTGACCCCCGAGGGCGAGGACAAGGTCCGGGCCGGGGAGAGCAGCTTCCACCAGGACTCGATCCTGGAGCACCCGCACGCCGACCTGGCCGAGATGCTGGCCAAGGTCACGCCCGTCTACGTGAAGGCCCCGCAGTGGGCCAAGCCGCTCCTGCGGACCATGGTGGAGCGTCGGATGAAGCGCACGGCGCAGGCCCTGTACGCCGTGCTCATCCCCGTCACCTTCTCCACCATCGGCAAGGAGGCGGTCCGCATCACCCTCGCCTCGGTCCGCGCCGCACTGCGGCAGGGCCGCGGTCGTCGGCGCGTGGAGCGTGGCTCGCCCACGCCGCGCCGTCCCAAGCGCGGGATGCTCGTCGATCCGGCCCAACCTCGGCCCCCCGAACCGGTCACCGTGGAGGTCGGCCCGAGCCGCCGTGTCAGGCGGGGGACGGCACTCCGCACCCGTTCCGAGGGCTGAGCACCCTCACCGGATCGAGCCTGCGAGGGTCTCGACCACCCGGTCCACCTCCGTGTCGTCCATCGAGGGGCTGAGCGGGAGTCGGACCAGTCGTTCGGCGAACGTCGCAGCCACCGGGCACTCGTCGTCGGGCCGGGCGAGGGTGCGTCCGAAGGTGGTGGTCGGCAGCGAGGAGTAGTGCTGGACCAGCTCCACCCCGAGCGATCGGCAGCGTGCCTGGACCGTCGAGCGGGTCACGTCGGCCGGCAGCAGCACCCAGTAGAGGTGGGCGGGGTGTTCGGCCCCGGGCGGGATGCTCGGGAGGCGGGCGCCCACTGCCGGTGCCCAGTCGGCCAGCGACTCGTGGTACCGGGACCAGACCCGGTGGCGGTGACGCTGCCGCTCGGCGGCGCCCTCGAGCGAGCGGGCCAGGAGCGCGACGCTCTCCTCGGGCATGCGCCACGCCGATCCGGGTCCGGACCACTGGTAGGCCGGGACCAGGCCGGAGTCGAACGCGGCTCGGTCGTTGCCCTTGTCGAGTGACACCTCCGCCGCGGCCAGTAGGTCCGGATCGTTCACCACCAGCGCGCCCCCCTCGCCGCAGGCGACGTTCTTGGTCCGGTGGAAGCTGATCGCACCCAGGCGACCCCACCGGCCGAGCGGCCGACCGTCGAGCGAGGCGAAGATGCCCTGCGCCGCGTCCTCGACCAGGTCCCAGCCGTCGTCCCGGGACTGGTCGAGCAGACTCGGCAGGTCGGCTGCGACGCCGGCGTAGTGCACCGCCACGACGACCTTGGTCCGCTCCGTGGTCCGTTCGGCCACCGAGGCCGGGTCCAGATTCCCGGTCGTCGGGTCGACGTCGGCGAAACGGAGGGTGGCGCCCCGGAGGAGGAAGGCGTTCGCGGTGCTCGACAACGTGAAGGCGGGGACGACCACCTCGTCCCCGGGCCCGACGCCGAGCAGCAGGCCGGACGCCTCGAGCGCGTGGGTGCAGGACGTGGTCAGGGAGAGTCCCGGCGGGTCCTCGAGGAGCGACGACAGGGTGGCGGTGGTCCGGGTTCGAATGTCGCGACCGCTCGACAACGCCTCACCTCCTGCCGGCCCGACGTTCAGTGTGTCACCCCCACCGACCGCGACCGACGGGTTTGCTGGCATGATGATCCCAGCGTCCGGGGGTCGGGGATGGTGTCCTGATGGCCGGCCGCCCCAGCCCATGACCGGACCGACCGAGCCTGAGCCCCACACGACGGACCCGTCGGTGCCGAGTGGGCGCGCCCAGCCGGTGCTGTCGGTGGTGCTCACCACCTGGAACCGGGCGGACGAGGTGGGCCGTGCCGTGCGCAGTGCCGTCGCCGCCACGGAGGGCCTGGACCGGGAGGTCGTGGTGGTCGACGACGGCTCCACCGACGACACGGCGTCGGTGCTGGCGACGCTGGTCGACGACGTGGTCCGGGTGGTCCGGCAGGACAACAGCGGACTCGCCGCGGCCCGGAACCGGGGTGTCCGGGAGGCCCGGGGCGAGTGGCTCGCCTTCCTCGACGACGACGACGAGCTCCTCGCCAGCTGGGCCGCGGCGTTCACCCCGTTCCTGGCCGACCCGGGGGTGGGGATCGTCTCCGGTGCGGCCGAGCTGGTCGACGGTGGCCGTCGCCCGACCGGCGTCGATCCGCCGGTCGACCTCGGGCCGGTGTTCGCCGGAGCGACGGCGCAGTTCTTCGCCGGGTGCTTCGCGGTCCGCCGCAGCGTCTACGACGCCGCCGGGGGCTACCTCGACGGCCTGCCCTGTTCGCACCAGACCGAGCTGTGCATCCGGCTGTCGGTGTGCTCGGCGGAGGCGGGGCTGCGGATCGAGTCCGTGTCGCAGCCGGTGGCCCGCATCGAGCGCCGGGCGACCGGCGACCGGGCGTTGCAGCGTCCCGAACTGCTGCTGGACGGTTGTCGCTGGGTGCTCGAGCGCCACCCGCAGCACTTCGCGCTCGACCCGGCTGAACGGCAGTCCTGGGAGCAGGTTGCCGCGGTGGCGGCTGCGCGGATCCGACGCTGGGACGTCGCTCGACGGTACGGCTGGCGGGCGGTGCGGACCCGTCCGTCCAACGGTCGGGCCTGGGCTCGGGCCGGACTCCTGAGCTGCCCGCCTGTCGCCGCCCGCGTCTGGCGGCCCGGCCGCTCGGCAGACGGCGGCTCCGAGGCGGACCGCCACCCCCTCCGCAACGCCGCGCTGGTCACGGCCACCCGACCACCCCCGGACCGGTACTTCCTGCCCTGGCGCTACCGGGAGAACGAGCCGGCCTCGGCCGACCGTGACGGCCGGGCGTTCTGGGAGGAGGGGCTCGACCACAATGACGTGCGTTACCAGGACGCCGTGTACCGGTGGGCGGCGCGGATCGCGGCCGCTGGTCGACCCGTGGTCCTGGACGTCGGTTGCGGCTCCGGCGACAAGCTGGTCGACCGGGTGGCACCCCGGGCCGGGACGACCATCGGGGTCGACCAGCCGAGTGGGATCCGGCTGGCCGAGGAGCGGTTCCCGGACCACCGGTGGCTCGCCCGGGACCTGGAGGACGAGGCGACCTGGGACGAGCTCGCCGGACTCCGACCCGACCTCGTCCTGTGCTCGGACGTGGTGGAGCACGTCGAGGATCCGGCCCTTCTGCTCCGGCGGTTGGCCGCCGTGGCCGGCTCGGCGGGGCTCCTGCTCCTGTCGACCCCGGACCGGTCCCGGCTGGATCGGGGCGACCCGGCCGGGCCGCCGCACAACCCCAGACACGTCCGGGAGTGGTCCGACGACGGGCTCGAGCTGCTCGTAGAGTCCGTCGGCCTGCAGGTGGTCGAGCGCCGCCACTTCCTGCCGCGCCGCTACTCGTTCGACCGGACGGACCTCAACCGGACCGTGTACCGGGCGCTGCACCGCGCTGCGGTGCCCGACCGGAGGAGCTCCTTCGCGCTGCTCCTGTGGTGCGGCGGTGGCTGAGCGTGACGGGTCGACGACCCCGCCGCCGGTCGACCGCCGCCGGTCGGATCGCCGTCCGGGCCCGCTCGAGGTGCTGGCGGTGCTGCCCGGTATCGCGCCGGACGGCGGGACCGAGCAGTCGTTCGTCGCCCTGGCCGACGAGCTCGTCCGCATCGGTGTCGTGTTCCAGTTCGTCGTCCTCACCGAGCGGCAGTCGATGCTGCCGCAGCTACGGGAGCTCGGCGTGCAGGTCCACGACCTCTCCGCGTACAGGTCGGTCCCGTCCCGGGCCCGGGGGCTCCGGTCGCTCGTGCGGGAGCTCCGCCCCGACGTCGTGCACGCCAGCCTGCACGAGGCGACCATCCCAACCCAGCTGGCGCTGATCGGGAGCCGGACACCCCTGCTCGTGTCGTGGGTCAACACCAACTACGGCGTCGGCCGGGAGGATGATCCGGGCGTGACGACCTGGAAGCTCGACGGCCTCCGCCTGACCGAGTCCGTGCTCGGTCGGCTCTCGGGGTCGTGGTACCACGCCGTAACGCCAGCGGTCGGCCGGCTCAACGGCCGGGCGATCCACGCGCCCATGGACCGGGTGCTCCTGGGCGAACGGGGTCGCGACCCGGAGCGATTCCCCTACCGCGACGGTCGCCGGGCGCCCCGCCCGCCCGGTGTCCCGGTGGGCGAGGACTCGACGATGGTGCTCGCCGTCGGACGGCAGGACCACCAGAAGGACTACCCGCTCCTGGTCCGGTCGTTCGACCGGCTCGCCCGCCGCCGACCCGACGTCGAGCTCGTCGTCGCCGGCCGGCCCGGTGCGGCCACGCCGGAGATCGAGGCGATCCTCGCCGGTTTGCCGACGGCCGACCGGATTCACCTGGTCGGCCAGCGTGACGACGTACCTGCGCTCCTGCGATCGGCGGACGTGGTCGTCTGCAGTTCCCGACGGGAGGGGGCGGCCGGCGCCCTCGTGGAGGCGATGGCCTCGGGCGTGCCGGTGGTGAGCGTCCCCGTTGCGGGGCTGGACGGAGTGCTGCTCGACGACGGGAACTCGCTGGTCGTCGCCCGCGACGAGTTGGACGCCGGGATCGAGCGGATGCTCGCCGCCCCCGACCTCGCCGCCCGGCTCGCAGCCACCGCCCGCCGCGACTTCGAGACCCGGTTCACCAGCGAGGTCGCCGCCGCCCGGATGCGCGACATCTACGTGGCTGTCGCCATGACCGCCACCGGGAGCCGACCTCCGGCCCAGCTGCTGGTCAGCGGTTGACCCGGCGGCGCACCGCGCCGAGCACGTCGGCCCACTGCCCGGCGACGACGTCCACGTCGTACCGCCCGACCACCACCTCCGCCGGGACCACGCCGTGCGCCGGGTGGGACAGCAGGTCGACCACCGCCGCCGACAGTGCGCCGGGTTCGCCCACCGGCACGGCGGCGCCCGCTCCCAGGTCGCGCAGCACGTCCCCCACGCCGCCGACGTCGTTGGCCACGACCGGGACACCGACGGCGGCGGCCTCGAGCAGGCTGCCGGGGACGCCCTCGGTGCGGCTCGGGACGACGAGCAGGTCGAGCGCGTCCAGGACCATCAGCGGGTCGGCGACCTGCCCGAGGAGCGTGAGCGTCACCCCGGAACGGTCGGCGCGGGTCCGCAGGTCCGACTCGAGCTGTCCGGCCCCGGCCACGACGAGGCGGGCTCCGGAACCCGCGACGGCGTCGACGGCGGCGAGCGGGTCCTTCTCCGGCGACAGTGCGCCCAGGAACCCGACGAGCGGTTGGTCGGCCGGGAGGCCGAGTCGGTCACGGGCGGCGATCCGGTCGGTGTCGGAGCGTCGCCGGAACGTGCGGGTGTCGACGGCGTTGGACGTGAGCACGACGCGGTCGGGCCGCAACCGGTACCGCCGCCGGAGGTAGTCGGCGGCCGTCGGGTACAGGGCCATGACGGTGGCCGCCCGTCGGAGCGGCAGCCCGACGCGCAGGCCGGCGCCCCGGGCCCGGCCCCAGAACTCGGGGTCACCGATGTTCCGGTACACGAAGGGGCGTCGCGCCGCGGTCGCAGCTGCGGCCACCGGCTGGAGCGTGGTGCCGCCGTGCGCCACCACGACGTCGTGGTTCCGGACCGCCCGGTGGAGATTCGTGAGGGTCCGCGGGTGGGTCCGCCCCGGGCCGAGCACCGTGAACGGCTGCGGGTCGGTGGCGTCCGACGGCGCGAGCGCCACGTCGGTCACCTCCAGTCCCAGTCTCCGGAGCGCCACACCGAGCTGCCGGGCGAAGGTCTCGGCGCCACGCCGGTCGTTCGTCGACGTCACCTGGAGCACCCGCACGCCAGGAGTCTTCCAGACCAACCGTCGGCGCCCCGACGCAACGCCGCGGTGCTTCCCGTCGTCCCACCGGTAGCCTCGGTCCGATGTGCGGGATCGTGGGGCTCCTGGACCCACGGCGCGGACGGCCTGAGGAGGTGTCCCGCCGGATCGTCGAGGACATGGCATCGAGGATGGTCCCGCGTGGACCCGACGGGTCCGGCAGCTGGGTGGACGCGGCGGCCGGCGTGGCCCTCGGACACCGCCGCCTCGCCATCCTCGACCTCTCGCCCGCCGGTGCCCAGCCGATGGAGTCGGCCGACGGGCGGTGGGTGCTCACCTTCAACGGCGAGATCTACGACCACGCCGAGTTGGCCGCCGACCTGGATGCAGCCGGCGTGCGGCGTCGTGGTCACTCGGACACCGAGATCCTGCTCGAGGCCGTGGCCCGGTGGGGACTCCGTGCGGTGCTGGACCGGATCGACGGCATGTACGCGTTCGGGCTGTGGGACCGTCGGGAGCGGAGGCTCACGCTGGTCCGGGACCGGATGGGGGAGAAGCCGCTCTGCTACGGGCACCTGGGGAGCGGCGAGTTCGTGTTCGCATCGACCCTGGACGTGCTGCGGGCGCACCCCGACTGGGACCGTCCCGTCGACCGGGACGCACTCTCGCTGTTCTTCCGGTACAAGTACGTCCCGTCGCCGTGGTCGATCTTCGCCGGGGTCCGCAAGCTCGAGCCGGGCTGCGCCGTGACGGTCGCCGCCGACGGCACGGTCGGCCCCGTGGAGCCCTACTGGGACTTCCTGCAGCTCGTGGAGGACACGCAGACGTTCGGCGGTTCACCCGAGGACTCGGTGGAGGAGCTGGACCGGCTGCTGCGGCGATCCGTCCGGCGTCGGATGGTCGCCGACGTGCCGGTCGGTGCGTTCCTGTCCGGCGGAATCGACAGCTCGACCGTGGTCGCCGTCGCCCAGCAGGAGTCCAGCGTCCCGGTGCGGACCTTCACGATCGGGTCCACCGTCGCCGACTTCGACGAGTCCTCCGACGCCCGTGCGGTCGCCGAGCACCTGGGTGCCGATCACACCGAGCTGGTCGTCACGGAGTCGGACTCGCTCGCGGTGGTCGAGCGGTTGGGGGCCATGTACGACGAGCCCTTCGCCGACTCCTCGCAGATCCCGACCTACCTGGTCTCGGAGCTGGCCCGCCGGCAGGTCATCGTGGCGCTGTCGGGCGACGGGGGCGACGAACTGTTCGCCGGCTACAACCGTCACGTCTGGGCACCGGCCATCTGGGACCGTCTCGACGGGGTCCCGCGGCCGCTCCGCTCCCTGGGTGCCTCGGTGCTCGGCCGGGTCCCGCCCGACTGGTGGGACGCTGCGGCCCGGGTGCTCCCCAGCTCCCGCCGACCCCGGCAGGTGGGGCTCAAGGTGTCCAAGGTGCTCGGCGTGGCCGACGCCGTCGACCGGATCGACGTGGTGCGACGCCTCGTGAGCCACTGGCAGGACCCGTCGGCGCTGGTCCGAGGAGCCGACGAACCACCGACGTTGCTGTCACAGCCGGAGCGCTGGCCGGACCGGCTCGACCCGGTCGGTGCCATCGCTGCGGTCGACGCCGTCACCTACCTTCCCGACGACATCCTGACCAAGGTCGACCGCGCCACGATGGCGGTCTCGCTCGAGGGGCGGATCCCGTTGCTCGACCGATCGATCGTGGAGTTCGCCATCTCGCTCCCGACGTCGACCAAGGTCCGCGACGGCCGCTCCAAGTGGCCACTCCGACAGGTGCTCGGGCGCTACGTCCCGACGGAGTTGGTGGATCGTCCCAAGTCCGGCTTCGGGCTGCCCATCGAGCAGTGGCTGGTCGGCCCGCTCCGGCCGTGGGCGGAGTCCCACCTCTTCTCGCCGGCGGTGCGGGACACGCTCGACGTGGCGGCCGTGCAGCGGGCGTGGTGCGACCACACCGCAGGTCGTCGCAACGAGGCGTACCAGCTCTGGGACGTGATCATGTTCTCGGTCTGGTGCGAGCACCGGGAGCTCAGTCCCTGACGGTCCGCCGTCCCCGACGCCAGTTCGCCGTGACGCCCCGCCCGACGACCTGCTCGTACATCCCGACCATCTGGTCGACCACCGATCCGATCTCGTACTTCGCCTCGAAGGCGGCCCGTCCCAGCGAGGCCAGTCGCTCGCGTCGGGGTCCGTCCCGGAGGATGTCGACCATGGCCCGGCCGAGCCCCGGGACGTCCCCGCGCTCCACCACGACGCCGAGCCCACCGT
Source organism: uncultured Actinomycetes bacterium (assembly GCA_903925745.1). Taxonomy (GTDB): domain Bacteria; phylum Actinomycetota; class Acidimicrobiia; order Acidimicrobiales; family Microtrichaceae; genus SXMI01. The sequence goes on from CAIYGQ010000271.1 coordinate 9,291, forward strand.
GCTCGAGCAGTTCGGCGATCGCCGGTGCGTCGGACGCGACGACCGGCACGCCGACCGACATCGCCTCGATGATCGTCCCACCGAACCCCTCGCTGGAGGACGGGAACACGAGGGCGTCGGCGATCGTGTAGAGGAGCGGGAGGTCGGTGCGGTGCCCGGTCAGCCGTACCGACCCGCCGACGCCGGTGGCAGCGATCGTGGCCTCGATGTCGTCGGTGGCGTCACCCGGCCGGCCGACGACGACCAGGATCGCCTCGGGGGCGTGTTCGAGGACCTGGGCGAACGCCCGGATCAGGTCCGGCTGCGACTTCTGTCGGTCCTGACGGCCCACGTTGATCAGCACGGGGGCCCGTTCGGCGATCACGAGTTCGGTCCGGATCGCCCGCCGGGCGGCGTCGGGGTCGGCCGGGAGGAGCGGTTCCGGTCGACCCCGAGGCACCAGCGTCATCCGCTCGATCGGGATGCCGAGCGGCCCGGTCCCCTCGGCCGTCACCGCGGCCGAGATCACGTGGAAGTGGTCGACGAAGTGGCGCGCCGTGAAGCCGTCGACGAGGCGCAGCGTCCCCATCTTCCACGGCGCCACGCCGAGGTCCCGGACCTTCATCGGGTCGTAGGTCGTGTTGACCAGGCTGTTCAGGAGCGGTCGTCCGGACCGGAACGTCGCGGCTCGGGCCACGAAGCACGCGTTCACGAGCGTGGCGTGGACCAGGTCGGGCTCGCGCTCGTCGATCGTCCGTCGCAGCGCTCGGACGCGGCCGGGCCAGTGGGCGCCCGACAGCACCTCCACCCGGAAGCCCTCCGAACGCAGTCGTTCCTGCAGCCCTCCCTGCCTCGGGAACAGGCAGGCGACCTCGGAGTCGACGCCCCGGTCCCGGAGGAGGGGGAGCATCGCCGCGAGCGAGTGCTCGGCACCGCCGCCCACACCGAGGGCGTCGATCACGTGGAGGACCCTCACGTCCGACCGCCTCGCTCGTGGCGGAACGCCCGCCCGAGGACCCGGGTGGTGACCGCCAGACCGGGCCGGGGGTCGCTGCCGCTCCACACCGCACGTACCCGGTTGGGCGACCTGGCGAACCGTGCCCGGGCCCGGAGGGCGTCCCGCCAGGACGACCGGTCGTCGACGAGCCGCTGGACCCACGCGCTGCCGACCCACCCCGTCGACGGCACCTGCGGTTCGGACCGGGGTACCGCCCGTCCGAGCAGGTCGAGGTACTCCATGGCGACGGTGTCGACCCCCGCCCGGGACGCCAGGAAGTGGATGGCCTCGAGTCGGGGGTTGAACTCGATGAACCTCAGCGAGCCGGCCGACCTGATGACCTCCAGCCCTCCGAGGCCCACGAAGCCCGTCTCGTCGACGAAGCGACGAGCCGCGTCGGCGACGTCGGGCAGCACCGTGGACTCGCCCATCGCCATCACGCCGCCGCGTCGACCGGACTGCTCGAGCTTCCGTCCGGTGCAGATCTCCGTGCGCCCGGAGGTGCGGCTCCTCCACACGATCGCGAATTCGACCGCGTCCGGTGGTTCGTCGACGAACTCCTGCACGATCAACTCGGCGCCCGATCGGAGCCGGGCGGCCACCTCGGACTCGACGGCCGACTCGTCGTCGACGACGACCAGCTTGAAGTAGTGCTCGCCGCTGGTGTCCCACCCGGTCGGCCGGACGACCACCGGGCCGGTGAGCGAACCCAGGCGCTCGAGGTCGGACTGCCTGCGGACCGTGACCCAACGCGGTGGCGGACACCCGGAACGCTCGGCCAGGCCGAACTGCCGGTCCTTGTCGAGCAGGTTCCGGGCCACGTCGTCGCCCGGGATGCTGAGTCGGAACCGCTCGCCGAACTCCGCCCGTCCCTCGACGAGCCACTCGAGGTGGCGGTCACTGAGCGGGATCACGGCCACCGGGTCGTCCCCCGGGAGTCGTGAGGCCACCCACTGGCGCAGGCCGTCCCGGAACTCGGCCGGGTCGGTGGTCCGGATGTCGACGGCGTGGTCGCACCACCGGCTCCGCCGGAACACCGCAGCGCCGTCGCCCGCCGTGACGACGACGGTCTCGCCCCCGTTGGCGGCGACCGACCGCGCCGCGTGCAGGGCCGTCCCCCAGGCCTCCTCGGCCAGCAGGACGCAACGTCCCGGATCGGTGGGTGCCCGGTCCATCGTCAGGTGGTCGTCGGAGGTCGCGGTGGGTAGCGGCGTTCGCCGCCGGACTGCCGACCGAACCAGTACGTGGACCAGTAGTCCCCGGAGCGCCGCCAGCCGATGCGCTCGAGGGAACGGACCGACGCGACGTTCCAGTCGTACACCAGCCCCCAGGTCTCGTCCCCCTCGGGTTGGAGCGTCGAGTAGTGGTGGATCATGTGGCTCATCAGCGAGAGCCCCCGGCAGCTCGGGTCCACGTAGCTGCGGCAGCTGAAGTGCTCACCTCGGGGCACGTCGAGGTGGCGCTGGAGCTCGTGGACGTACACCCGGCCGCTCGTCATCCACGAGCTGGCCGGGATCCGATCGCCGTCGAGGACGACGATCACCCGTGACTCCTGCCGCCGGAAGTGCCCGAGGTCCTCCTCGGTGAGGTGCGGGTTGTTGGGCAGGATCTCGTCGAACCGGTCGGGCCCCCAGACGTCGATGGTGAGTTCGCACGGCCGGGTCGGCGCCACGCTGGCTGCGGTCGGCATGCCGAATCGCCCCATGCTGACGGTTCGGTGGACGGCCTTCCGCCAGAACAGGCGGGCGGCGTCGAGCGGCGAGGCGGACCGGAGCTGCTGCCACCGTGTCGTCGTCCCGGGGGAGTCGGTCAACGCCGGACCCGCCCGCTCGCGACCCGGCCCGGGTCCGCCGGTGTCACGGCCTCGTCTCCTCGCCGATCATGGCCTTGAAGAAGTCCGAGCGTTCCGCCAGGTCGACCGGTGTGGCATCGCACTCCAGACGGCCGCCACGCAGCACGAGGATGCGGCTGCACGACCGCAGGGTGGAGTAGCGGTGTGCGACGACGACGACGACCCGTTCGTGCCGGAGCTGTTCGAGCGTCGCCCGGACGGCGTTCTCGGACGCGGCGTCGAGGGCGCTGGTCGGCTCGTCCAGGATGACGACCTCCGGGTCGCCGGCCAGGGCCCGGGCGATCGTGAGCCGCTGGCGCTGGCCACCTGAGAGCGACCGGTCGTCGGGACCCAACCGGGTGTGCAGGCCCTGGGGGAGCAGTTCGATCTCACGCTCGAGCCCGGCCTCCCGGAGGGCCCGGACGATCCGGTCCTCCGGGATGTCGCGGTGGAACGCCACGTTCTCGGCGACCGTGCCGGTGATCAGGTTTGCCTGCTGGGGGACGAAGGCGACGCCGTGGCCGAATCGGTCGTCGGCGACCTCGCGGGAGTCGTGCCCCCCGAACTCGATCCGTCCGGCCGTGGGCGCACGGAGTCGCAGCAGCAGTTCCACGAGGGTCGACTTCCCGGCCCCCGACGGACCGACCAACCCGATCAGCTCGCCCCGGTGGAGCTCCAGGTCGAGCCCCTCGAAGACGTCCTCCTCGCCGTCGTAGGTGAACCGGACGTCCTTGACGACCAGAGGAGTGAGTCGTTCCGGCCGGTCCGTCCCGTGGTCCGGGGTCGACTCGCGGAACGAGATGATGAGCTCGTTGAGCCCCCTCGCGAAGGCGCTGAACTCGAGCACCCGCTGGTTGGCCATGACGAGCTGCTGGGCAGCCGACATGGACCGAACCAGCAGCAGGACGACCGCACCGATCGACGCCAGGTCCGCGTCGCCCGGGTTGTTCACGACGAACAGGAGGCTCAGCACCGCTGCGCCGAGCATCGCTGCCTGGAAGATCTGGGGAACCGCCGCACCGAGGAAGCGGAGCCGGCGGTAGCGATGGGCGCCACGCTCGAGTTGCTCGTCGAGTTGTCCGGCGAACTCGTCCTCCACCGCGAAGACCTGGATCTCACGCTGGACCGATTCCAGCTCGGTCACCGAGGTCGACAGCTCGCGTGCGGACCCGGAGAAGGAGTCCGCGGCCCGCTTGGACATCCGGCGGAGCGGCCGCAACGCCAGGATCAGCAGGCCGCCGATCGCAGCGATCCCGATCGTGGCCAGGGGGTTCACGGCGATCGAGGTTCCGCCGAAGGCCAGCAGCGCGCAGATGCTCGCGGCGACCAGGGTGAGGCCGTTGGCGAGGTCGCCGGTGAACCGGCCGTGGTTGACGAGCACGGCCGCCAGATCGCCGCTCCGGCGGCTCGACCTGGCGACGTAGGACGCACCCAGGTAGGAGGTCGCAAGCTGCTGCTGCGCTGCGAGCATCGCCCCGGACGAGAAGCGGGCCGACATGAACGAACTCACCGTGGTGGAGGCGAGCCGTGCGACGACGAGCCCGACCGCGAGTAGCACCGACTGCTGACGGGAGAGGCTCAGTGGGCCCAGGGAGATCTCGGTCGCGCCCCGGATCAGCGAGTCCGCTGTCACGGTGATGATCACCAGCACGCCGGACTCGGCGACGCTCCCGAGGAAGGACGTCGCACCGATCAGGCCCATGCGGAGCCGGCTCCCCCGTGGGAGGAAGGGTGCCAGCTGCGACCAGTTCGCGAACGGTGACGCGACCCTCACTGGGCAGGATTTCCCTGAGTTTGCCCCACGGGGATCAGGGTACAGTCTGGGAGGCGTGTACCAGCAGGTGCGGTTCGACGACGTGGGGCTCGACGTGGGCGTGAACAGGGTAATCGGGAGCTCGGCGACGTCGGGCGACGACGCGCCGACGGTGCGTCGGGGTCCCGGCCCGTTCGACGGCCCCGGGATCCAGCCCCTGTCACGCGGCCGGAGGGGTCGGCTGTGAGGTGGCTCCGGGAGGCGGCCCGGGATCGCGGGCTCCCGGGCCTCGTCGACCCGATCGACCGGTCCCTCGCTGCCGGCGGGCTGGCCGTGATCTTGGTTCTGCTGGCCGTGGTGGCGGTCATGCTCGACGCCTCGGCCCTCGACGTCTGGACCGGTCTGATCCTGTCCCTGGTCCTCGTGATCGTCTCGGTGCCGATGTGCACGTGGATCGCCCGGCGCGAGGACGACCAGAAGCTGTTCCCCATTCTGTTCGGGGGGATCGTGGCCCACATGGTCTTCGCCCTGGTCCGCTACTTCTTCATCTTCTCCGTCTACAAGGGCAGCGCGGATGCCGGGAAGTACCACGAGGCCGGCGTCACGTTCGCCAACAACCTGCGGGACGGACGCCCGCTGCACCCGATCCCGATCATGGAGGGGTTCCCGGCCGAGTCGCAGCGGATCGGCGACGTGGTCGGCGGCCTGTACACCGTCACCGGACCGAGCGCCTACGCCGGTTTCTTCGCCTTCTCCTGGCTGTGCGCGGTCGGTCTGATCCTGATGGTGCGGGCGTTCAAGGTCGCGCTGCCAGAGGGGGACTATCGCCGCTACGCCCTGCTGGTGATGTTCCTGCCCTCGCTGCTCTTCTGGCCCTCCTCGATCGGCAAGGAGGCGCTGATGATCTTCTGCCTCGGGATCATCAGCTACGGCGCGGCGCTCCTGTTGGCGCCGCGTCCGCAGGTCCGCGGCGCCTGGTACTTCACCGTCGGCCTGCTGCTCGTCAGTCTCGTCCGTCCCCACGTGGCCCTCATGTCGGCCGCCGGATTGGTGCTGGCACTGATGGTCGCGGTGATGACCAGCGCCAGGGCGACCGAGCGCCTCGGCTCCCGCGGACGCCTGGTGCGGATCGTGGGTCTGGTCGTCATGGTGGCCGTCGCCTTGGCCGTGGTGTCCCGCATCGGCGACGTGCTCGAGGAGCGCGGTCAGGAGACCTCGGCCGCGGCCTCGCTCGAGCAGGCCACCGAGCAGACCAGCATCGGCAACTCCGAGTTCACCCCCGTCGCCGTCGCCAGTCCCCAGGCGCTTCCTGCCGCCATTGTGTCGGTGGTCTTCCGGCCGTTCCCCTGGGAGGCCCGGAACGCCAACTCCCTCATCGCCGCCGCCGAGAGCCTGGTCCTGGCCGGGATCTTCGTGCTCAGCTGGCGCCGGGTGCTCAGCTTCCCGAGGCTGGCGACCCAGCGACCGTTCCTGTTGTTCTGCTCCACCTACGTGGTCGCCTTTTCAGTCGGGTTCTCGTTCATCGCCAACTTCGGGATCCTCGCCCGCCAACGGGTGCAGGTGCTGCCTGCGGTGCTGGCGCTGGTGGCCCTGCCCCCCTACGTGGCGTCACGGAAGCGGGCGCGAGCGGGAATCGTGGAGGAGGCCGGTATCCTGACCGGTGACGTGGCGGCTGCGGGGAGTTTCGGGCGAGTGGAGACGGGCACGTGAACAAGCTCCAGGCGGTGCTGCGTCGCCGCTGGCCGCTCCTCGTGCTGACCACGGTCCTCGGCCTGGTGGCCGGGTTCGCCACGCAGTCCCTCGCCGCGTCCCGCGACGTCACCCAGTACCAGGCCGAGCAGGTCATCGTGGGCAACCGGGACGCCGGCACCCAGGTCAACGTCGAGCAGGACGCGCTGCGCGTGAACCGCGGCGAGGTGCTCGAAGTAGCCTCGGCGTCACTCGGCGAGGACGAGTCGGACAGGCTCGCCCAGAAGGTGGAGGTCGACGCCGACGTCGACTCGAACTCGATCCGGCTGCGGGTCTACGACGTCGATCCGGAGCGGGCGTCCGAGGTGGTGCAGACGTTCGCCGACTCGTTCCTCAGCGTCGTGAACACGGACCTGCGGTCGGAGGACCAGCGGCTCCTGGACGAACTCACCGAGCGGGCGCAGCAGGCGCAGCAGGCGCTGGCTGACTTCGACGAGGTTAACGGCTTCATCTCGCGCACCGACGTCCCCCTCCCGCAGACCCCGACCATCGACGCGCTGGTGGCCGAGCGGCAGCGCCTCGACGACGTCTTCGTCGACGCGCAGCAGCGGTTGGACACGGCCAAGCTGGAGATCTCCCAGCGCGAGCCGTACTCGAGCCTGGGGCCCGAGGCGCCACGGGTGGCCGACTCGCAGCTCCTCGAGGTCCCCTCCTCGGTGGCGTTCCGGATGGGCCTGCTCGGCCTCATCGGATTCCTCTTGGGAGCAGGTCTGATCGTCCTGATTGAGCGCGTGAACCGCCGGGTCGACACTCGCGAGGAACTGGGCGACCTGACTCGAGTGCCGATCATTGCCGAAGTCGGGCGGATCCGGCAGTCCAAGATCCCAAGGGTGAAGGGCAGTAGCGTGCTCTCTCTCGAAGGAGTGTGGTCAGAGCACTTCCGGCGTGTGCGCTCTGCTGTGAAGTTCGTACAGGCGAATCCATCGATCGGACAGATTACGCAACTGCTCAACGCCCCAGCCCCTGCCTCGGAGGGTGCGGCTGCTCGGGGAAGTGTGATCTCATCGCACGTTCGGGATCCCGGCGAGGTACCCCATGTCTTCATGCTCGTCTCCGCCCTTCCGTCTGAAGGGAAATCGACCGCAGCAGCGCTCACTGCCTTGGCGATGGCCGAGTCGGGCACGGAGACCGTGGTGATCAATGCCGATTTTCGACGCCCCCGGATCGGTGATCTTCTGGGAACTCGGGAATTGCCGTCCTTGCAGGAGGCTGCTGAGCTATCGATGACCAGGCTCACCGTTGATCAGGTCGTGCTACCGACCGAGGTCCCTCATCTCTGGTCGGTGTCCGCTGGACCACCGACAACCGAGGTGGGACCGCGACTTGCCGCCGCACGTGATGTGGCATCCGAGGCAGCCCGTCGCGGTGCAACGGTGATCATTGATTCGAGCCCGTTGCGGGTTTCCAATGATCCGATCGATCTTCTCCCGGTTGTGGATGAAGTCATTCTGGTTGTGCGTGCGGGTAAGAGCACAGTGAAGTCGCTTGAGGACACGCTCGAGCAATTGCAGATGCACCACGCTCCCGTCATGGGGATTATTCTGATCGGGACGAGCTCCTCCCGTGAGATGTACGCCTACTACGCCTCCTATTACACGACCTTGACGAGTCATGATGATGAGGGGCAGGTCGGCCTCGGCGGAGTCACGACGGCCGATCAAGGACCGGGCGTCGGCGCCGTCGTCCCAACGAAGTAGACGAGAATCGAGCGGGCCCGAGGGGGTCTGTCCACCTTGCGAGGAAGCTGTTGTGGCAGCTCGATCTCAGCCGATTCGGGAGGGACTGCTGCACGATCCGCCACCTCGGCTTCGAGCTGCAGTTCACGACTCGACGGCCCGACCCGGCCGACGGTGAGCGCTTCGCAGTCGGCTTCGAGGAACTCCTTCTTCCACTTGTGGATCGGCGGCTCCGACACGCCCTCCTTGCGAGCCGCCTCCGCGACCGACACCTCCCCGGCGATCACCGCCAACACGATCCGGACCTTCTTCCTTCTCCGGTGCCACCTGCGGCGGACGAGCCATCCGCACCGCCTCCCTGATTAGCCAGTTACTCCTCTACCAACTGGACTGCCAGGGACCGTGGCACGCGACAAACCAGACCCACCCCCTGGGACGCACGTTCGTGACACCAGCTACCCGCAGCCCACGTTGGCCGAGCCGGACCCTCGACCTTCAACTTCCCACAGCCGGATATCCCTCCTCGACACGGGATATGTTGACTTGCTTGTTGCCCGGCTCATGTAAGGGGCATCGGCACCGTGGATCCACCTCGGGGCTGAGATCCCAGGATTGGATGGTCTTCCCGGCTGGTCCGGTGGGGTGGCGTCGAGATCGGCTCTGGGGGAGGTCGTTGGCTTGGCCCTGTTGGTCTGATTGCCACACCCGGCTGGCCACGGATGCCCCGGATGGGGGAAGTGGCTCGGTCCGTCGAGGCTGATGCCGGTTGCAGCACATGAGTGGGAGCCGCGGTTGGCGCGTGTCTCCTTGGGACCGTGGCCTGAATCGTGCGTCGCTCCTGCGGGCGAGCCGGTGGAACCGACACGACCGAAGGAGACGACATGAACCACAGGCGCCTGGTCGGCATCGACTTGGGCGTTGCGAGCGCGCACACGGTGCGGGTCCTCGACGGGGAGGGCACCACCGTCGCCAAACGGAAGGCGCGGCCGACGGTGGAGAGCCTCACCGAGGTCGAGACCGCAGCCCTTGCGGGCTGTCCGGAGGGGACACGGCTCGAGGTGGTGATGGAACCGCCGGGGCCGGTGTGGCTGCCGATCGCAGTGTTCTTCAGCCGTCGCGGCCACCGCGTGCACCGGGTCTCCTCTGCGAAAGCCCATGACCTCCGCCGGTTCTTGTCGCGGCACACCAAGACCAATGGCATCGACGCGGAGACCCTGGCTCGGTTGCCGTTGTTCGACCCGACCGGCCTCCAGCCCCTGGTGCTGGCTGGCGTCGAGCGGGCGGCCCTGGACCGGCGGGTTCGGGCTACGGACCGGCTCACCCAGCAAGGGGGGTTGCACAAGCGGCGGATCAAGGACCTCACCCGCCAGCTGCTCCCGATGACCCCGCTCACCGGCGAGCTCGGCGTCGCCGACCTTGCCGTCCTGGAACGCTACGCGGACCCGAACGCGTTGCGTCGTTTGGGCCTCAAGCGCCTCACCATGCTGATCGCCAAGCACTCCCAGAACCACCAAGGCGTCGAACGGGCCCGCCAGTCGATCGCCGCCGCGGAAGCCTTGATCGAGCTCTACGCCGGCCACCCCGCCGTCGCCTTCAGCGACCTGGCCGCCGAGATCGCCACCGAGGTCCGTCTCCTGCGCGCCGTGCAGGCCGAGCTCGACGCCCATGCCACCGAACGCGAGCACGTCTACCGCGAAGTCGACCCGGCCCAACTCGCCCGCAGCCTGCCCGGTGTCGCCAACATCGGTGGACCTGCCCTCGTCGCTGCCATTGGCGACCCCGCCCGCTTCGCCAAGACCAAGCACTTCAGTTCCTACACCGGGCTGGTTCCCAAGGCCTCCGAGACCGGCGACACCGACCACAAGGGCCAACCCATGTCCAAAGCCGGGTCCTCGCTGCTGCGCACCACCCTCGTCCGCGCCGCCGACAACGCCCGCAAGCAGGACCCCCAGCTCGCCCGCCTCTACTACGTCCAGATGGTCGAACGCGGCGAGGACCACCTCGGCGCCCTCTGCGTCGTCGCCGCCCACCTCGCCGAACGGTTCCTGACCGTCATGCAACGCGGCATGCCCTACGTCATCTGCGACACCGACGGCCGCCCCGTCGAACCCGACGAAGCCAAGGCGATCATCGCCCAACACTGGACCGTCCCCCCAGAAGTCCGCGCCCGGCGGCGCAGCAAGAAGATGGGGAAGGCCCCTCAGCAAGTGTTCACAGCGCAGGTGAAGTCACGCCCACGAAGGGCGGACAGACGAGGCGACCTTCCCCACCAGCCATCCGGCCCGTCAACCAACGAACCGCTTGACCACCGATCCCCCATAGGGAATCAGGACAGCCAGTCGGATGCTGCCGCAGCCGCACCGAGGGAAAATCTTCGGTATCCGTCCTCGTTGAGGTAGTGACGGAAGGCGGCCGTCGGGAAACGGGATCGAGTTGCCTTGATCCGCTGTTCCAAGTGCTCCATCGCCATCCGGATACGAAGGTTGGACTCTCCTGAGCCCAGCCCTGAATGCTCGAGCCGCTTCTGGATCTCAGACAAGTGGACACGGTGGTACTCATACCGGCCAATCCGCTCGCCCCGGCGGGCCATGAACTGTCCGGCGCGTAGCGCTGTCTGCGGGAGTAGTCGGCGGAGCGGGAGCGCCGGAATACCGATCTGCTGCTCCGGATGGATTCGGTACTCGATCAGGCGCTCCTCGATCACCACGACCGGCCCAGCTGCGGCGGCGGCCAGTGAGATCCAGCGGTCGTACATCATGGCCGGCAGGGCTGGGTGCAGGTCTTCCGGAAAAGGCAGAATGGCGTCGATCAGGGCCGATCGGATTCCTGCGGTGCAGCCGGAGACGACCTGCCGGGCCATCAGTTGTCCGAGCGGGTCCGTCGCCATGGTCCGCCGTTGCGTCGGCCCCAAGCCCGACACCCGCCATCGGGATCCGCCGATTCGTCGGTCGCTGGCGTCGATGAGCACCGCATCGCTGATTGCGAGCATTGCATCGGGATGCTCGGCCATCCGCTCCGCCATGATCGACACCTTCTCGGGCATCCACACGTCGTCCTGATCGCAGATGAGGACGACGTCGCCCGAGGCCCGCTTGAGTCCTTCGCTGAATGTCCGGCATGTTCCCGTGTGTCCGGGCTGGCTGACCAGGGTCACGGGGAACGGAGCGGTTCGAGCGAACCGTCTGATGGTGTCAACGGTGTCGTCGGACGAGGAATCATCGACGACGATCATCTCGTCCGGCCAACGAACTTGGCGGCGGAGCGACTCGAGCTGTGCAGGAAGGTAACGGGATCCGTTGAACGTGGCCAAGACGACCGAGACGTGTTCGGTGCGCAGAGGAGGAGCGGGCCGCTCGACAGGGGCGAGAGGTTGTGGACCCACCCCGACACTGTATCGGCTCGGTCGAGCCCTCACCGGGCTCCGCTCCGATGGTTCGGCTGGGAATTCCCGATGCCTGGTCCGGTGCCGGGAACTTTGGCCACCCTCCCCGGCCTGAGTAGTCTCGTCTGTGATGTCGAACCCGCTGAGCGACTTCCTCCGCGACTACCTCACGGTCGGGATCTTCGGCTCCCTCGGATTCCTGCTGGTCGGGCTCCTGTTGTTCATCGCCTGGCTGATCCGGCCCGACCGCCGCCAGGCCCAGAAGTACATCGCCTACGAGTCGGGCGTGGATCCCGTCGGCAACATGTGGTCCCAGACCCAGGTCCGCTACTACATCTTCGCCCTCCTGTTCGTCATGTTCGACGTGGAGGCGGTGTTCATCTTCCCGTGGGCCACCCAGCTCGAGGTCTTCGGCTGGTTCGGGCTCATCGAGATGACGCTCTTCATCTTCGTGCTGCTCCTGGGCCTGATCTACGCCTGGCGCAAGGGGGTGCTCAAGTGGGCCTAGGCCTGGTCGAGAGCGGCAAGATGCCGGCGCCGCTCACGAAGCTCCTCAACCTGTCACGCAAGTACTCGCTGTGGGTGTACCAGTGGGGCCTGGCGTGCTGTGCGATCGAGATGGGAGCCGCGTTCGGCTCTCCCCGCTACGACGTGATGCGCCTCGGCGTGATCCCCCTGCCCGCCAGCCCCCGACAGGCCGACCTGGTCGTGATCTCGGGCACTGTCACCGACAAGATGGCCCCCGCCATCCTGCGCCTCTACGAGCAGATGCCCGACCCGAAGTACGTGATCTCCATGGGGTCGTGTGCCAACTGTGGCGGCCCCTACTGGGACAGCTACTCGGTGACCAAGGGGGTCGATCAGATCATCCCCGTCGACGTGTACGTCCCGGGGTGCCCGCCGCGGCCCGAGGCGCTGCTCGAAGGGGTCGTGCTGCTCCAGGAGCGGATCCAGAACGAGGACATGGCGGCTCGCTGGACGGGCGAGCCGATCGTGGTGGAGTGACGGGTGGCCGAGGAGCAGACCGACACCGCCGACGCCGCGACGGACACCGACGAGGCCCCCGCCCCGCAGGTCGACGAGGCCCGTGAGGGGATCGTCCAGGCGTTCCGGGACGAACTCGGCGACGCAGTCGTCGCGGCCGAGGTGCAGGCCGGACAGGACGTCTGGGTCCGGGTCCGCACCGACGCATGGCGGGCCGCGGCCCAGGCCGCCCGCAACTCGCTCGGTGCCCGCTACTTCTGCTTCCTGTCGGTGATCGACTGGTTGCCATCACCCTACGGCCGGTCCATGGACGCCGCTGTCGACGTCGAGCTCGCCCGACGGGCGGGCCAGGAACCCGCGCCGCCCAGCACCGAACTGGCCCACGGCGTCACCGGCGGCGACACCAGGTTCCAGCTGCTCGCCCGGGTGGCGGACGTCGGCCGACCCGGTGAGCACTGGGGCGTCACGCTCAAGGCCGACGTCGGCGACGACCTGACGGTCGAGTCGTGGGTTCCCGTCTACGCCGGTGCCGACTGGCACGAGCGTGAGGCCTGGGAGATGTTCGGCCTCACCTTCGTCGGCCACCCGGGACTGCGGCACATGTACCTGCCGTCGGACTTCGAGGGTCATCCACTGCGCAAGGAGTTCCCGTTGCTGGCCCGAATGGTGAAGCCCTGGCCCGGCATCGTCGACGTGGAGCAGATGCCCGGCGACGACGAGGCCGCCGACGACCAGTCGGTCGATGACGCGGGAGGGGCATCGTGACCGCCATCACCGACCGACAGAAGCTCCAGTACATCGCGGCGCGCGCCGCCGACGCCCGGGTCAACGTCGAGCTCGAGACCGAGGGCATGACCCTGAACATCGGTCCGCAGCATCCCGCCACCCACGGCACGCTGCGGATCGTCGCCCGGCTCGACGGCGAGCAGGTCATCGCCGCCGAGCCGATCGCCGGCTACATGCACCGCGGCTACGAGAAGCTCGCCGAGGTCCGCACCTACGCGCAGGTCACCACGCTGGTGAACCGCATCGACTGGCTCGGCAGCTTCGCCAACGAGGTGCCGTTCATCCTGGCCGCGGAGCGGCTCATGGAGGTCGAGGCGCCGCCGCGGGCCATGTGGATCCGCACGATCCTCTTCGAGATGTCCAGGATCGCCAACCTGATCCTGTTCCTCGGTGACATGGGCGTGCAGCTCGGCGCGATCACCCCGGTGTTCTTCGCGTTCCGTGACCGGGAGTACGTCCTCGACCAGATCGAGCGCGTCACCGGCGGTCGGTTCCACCCGAACTTCGACCGCATCGGTGGACTCAAGGACGACCTGCCGAAGGGCTGGTTGGAGGACACCAAGCGGGTCATGGACAAGGTCCGCAACTTCTGCGACGAGATCGAGGACCTGCTCATGGGTTCCGAGGTCTTCCAGGAGCGGACCCGTGGGATCGGCGTCGTGCCACCCGACGTCGCCATGCAGTACGGGCTGTCGGGCGCCAACGCCCGAGCCTCGGGGATCGACTGGGACCTGCGCCGCGACAACTGCATCGGACTGGCCTACCCCGAGGTCGACTGGAAGGTCTGGACCCACCCCGACGGCGACTCCTTCGCCCGGTTCTGGGTCCGGCTGCAGGAGGTCCGCGAGGCGTCACGGATCATCGACCAGCTCGCCGACGGTGTGCCCAGCGGGCCGATCATGGCCAAGGTGCCCCGCATCATCAAGGTGCCTGCGGGAGAGGCCTGGGTCTCCACCGAGAACCCGCTCGGCGAGATGGGTTACTACGTGGTCAGCAAGGGTGATCTTGGCCC
>CAIYGQ010000272.1 GCA_903925745.1 uncultured Actinomycetes bacterium
GGCGGAGCCGGGGACCGCCGCCACGGTCAGGGTCGAGGCCGTGCCCGACGGGACCACCCGCAGGCCACCGTTCTTGATCCCCACGTACAGAGTGGGGAACCCGTTGCGTGACTCCACCCGGGTGTCGCCGAGGGCGACGAAGTCGAAACCCGACACCGTGGGGATCTCGATCTCCCCGATGCTGTCACGCAGGAGCGGGGCGACGAGCGAGTTGACCACGTAGTTCGCCACAGCCGGCAGGCTCGGCAGCGTCGGGGCGGACGATCCCGCCCAGTCCCGGTTGGCGCACACCGAGTAGCTGAGGAGGCTGGTGAGTCCGTCCCGTCCGAACGGGCAGGACAGGGTGTCGATGTCCACCCCGACGTTCACGCTCGGCCGCAACCGTCGGGTGGCCGAGTCGATCTCCAGGCCCACGCCGACCACCGCGTTGACCGCGAAGGTGTTGGTCCCGTCCGAGATCCGCAGGTCGGGAACGAAGACCGTCAACGGCGGCTGGTCCGGGAAGAGCTGCTGGGTCACCACGATCGGGGCGACCTCGGCGTCCACCGTCAGGCTCGTGCCGCCCGAGGAGCCGTCGGTGTCCAGCGTGCCGGTGCCCGGGGTTGACCCTCCCTCGGCCAGGGCCCGGAGGATCTGGTTGAGGAAGGTCGGGTTGAGCGTGATCGCCGCGTCGTAGCGCGTGCCCCGCTGGGTGAGGACGTCCATGTAGCGACCCGTCAGGTTGTCCGGCAGCGTGGGGTTGAAGGTGTACGGGAACCGGCGGGTCGCCGTGGGCGACTTGCCGTCACGCACCCGTAGGTCGGCGCCGAGGGCGATCCCGTCGCCGTCGAGCAGGACGTCACCGCCCTGGCAGCCCCGCGCCTCGCAGGTGCGGTCGAAACCGGCCAGGTCGATACCGAACCCGCCGCCGGCGGCGGTGGTGATCCCGGGGCCGGCGACGTCCTCCACCTCGAGGTCCACGTCGTCACCGATGGTCTCGGTGAGCGGGGTGACCTCCTCGTTGATGATGGTCTGAGTCAGGTCCTCGACGAGCGACGATGCGCCCTCGATCACGGCCAAACACGCGAAGAAGGTGAGCGGTTCGATCGCCCAGGGGATCTTGTTCGCCACCCGGAGGCCGGTGGCCAGCGATACGCCCGACACGGTGAGCGACGCGGGGTCACCGGCCACGCGGCTCACACGGCCGCGGAAGCTCGCCGTCCCGTACACGTCCGCGGAGAGCCCGCAGAAGAAGGGGCCGGCACCGAAGACGGTGTCGAGGTGGAGCCGACCGAGGTCGAAGTCGGCGGTGAACTCGTGCTCGTCGTCACCGGCGATCGGCTGGATGTCCAGGTCGAGCGACGGGCCGCTCAGTTCCACCCCGTAGAGCCACAGGTACGCGACGGCGGGGATGCCGAGCCACTGGCCCTGCAGACCCTCGACCGCGGGCTCGAGGAGGGGTAGGAGCTGGGAGGTGAGGAACGACTCCAGGTCGGGGGTGGCGTCGCGGTCCACCATCACACGGTCGTCCACCCGGAGCGCCAGCGACCCGTTGGGGGCCACGGCGTCGGGCGCGAGCGGCGGGAGTGCGTCCTGCAGGAGCACGGTGGCCTGGTCGGCCGCGTAGAAGACCGTGGGGTCGGCGCCGGCCCAGAAGTTGTCGACCGTCTCGAAGCGCACCTGGAACCCGGGCTCGTAGAAGCCGTCGAACGGGATCCACGCCTCCACGTAGGCCCGGGCCGGCCGGGCCTGCCCGAGGTCCTCCTTGTAGCAGAGGGTGCGCCACTGGGTGTTGGCGCTCCCCGGGAAGTACGAGCGCGGTGCGGCGCCCACCTGCTCCACCACCACGTGGCCACGGAAGGCCGCCGCGTCGAAGGTCGTCCCGGACGCGGCGTCGAACAGCAACGGGGAGACCAGATGGGCCTCCACCTTGAACTGGCGCTTGCCGGTCGCGGGGTCGATCCGGGTGATGAGCTCACCGTGGTACGGCGCACCGCCGTCCACCCGGCCGATGGCGCCCTGGGTAGGGGTGAAGATCCGGCCCTCGAACGCCGGGACCGCCGGAGCGGGCAGAGTCCGCGAGCCCGTGTTCAGGTTCGAGCAGGACGCACCCGGCGTGAGGTTGCCGGTGCCCCCGAGGAGGGCGTCGCGCAACTCCTGGGCGAGCGAGCCGCCGGCGACCTGCCACGGGAACTGTGAGCCGACCGGCTGGCCCGGCGCAGGTGCGGCCGGCCAGCCGGGGCCACCGATCGGCACGATCTGGTACTGCTTCAGGTCGCTCGGCACCTTGTCGGAGAACGGTGACTGGGCGGCGATCTCCGGCTGGAGGCGCTGTGTCTCCACCTTGGGCAACGTGGTCGGGGTCACCGGCGGGGCCGGCGGAGCCGGCTGCTTGGTGAGGCCGATCGCCTGCAGCTGGGCGGCCGTGGGCTTCGCCGGGAGCCGACCCGTGGCGTTCTGCTTCGCCGACGCCTCGTTCTCGGCGGCGATCAGGTCGGTGAGCTTCTGCAGCGCGTCCGGTCGGTCGATCTGGCTGCGCAGCGTGGCCAGGGTCTGGTCCCGGACCGAGGGGTCGAACTGGGCGGCGAACTCCGGGGTGTCGATCCGGTTCCGGAGGTTCTGCAGGAGCTGGGGTGCGTCCTGGGGGGTGAACGGAATGGACCGGTAGGTCTGCCCCGGCGGGATCGGGCCC
>CAIYGQ010000273.1 GCA_903925745.1 uncultured Actinomycetes bacterium
GGCGAGGACCGACGAGACCTGCTCGACCGGGCCGACGAGGCCGCGGCCTCGGGGGCCACGATCCGCGCCTGACCGCCCGGCTCAGAGCCGGAACACCACACCCGCCCGGCTCAGAGCCGGAACACCACACCCGCCCGGCTCAGAGCCGGAACACCACACCCGCCCGGCTCAGAGCCGGCCGGTCTGCTTGGCGAGCAGGTACGCGTCCGCCAGCTGACGGGCCAGGTGCCCCGGGGTGGCGTCGACGACGGTCACCCCGAACCCCCGCAGGCGTGCGGCGGTCCGCCGCCGATCGGCGAGCGCCGTGACCGCAGCGACCCGACGGTGCACGGACTCGACGTCCTCGGCGGGCGACGAGGCCCAGGACTCCACCTGCGGGTCCCGGACACCCGCCACCACCACCAGGTGGGTACGGGTCACGAGCGGCAGCGCCGGCATCAGCGAGTCCTCGACCGCAGGTTCCAGCAGGTCGCTCAGCACCACGAGCATCGCCCGCCGGCGGTGGCGGGCGACCACGTGCTGGAACGCGCTCGGATAGTCGGACTCACCCAGCTCCGGTTCCAGCGCGTACATCGCCTCGGTCAGGCGACCCACCTGGTCGCGTCGACGGGCCGGCGGCACCTCGGCCCGGATCTCCCGGCCGAACGCCACCAGACCGCACCGGTCGCCCAGTCGCGTCGCCACCTCCCCCAGGGCCGTGACCGCGTCGACCGCGTGCTCCAACCGGGGCACGCCGTCGACCCGGCCGGCCATCACACGGCCCGTGTCCAGCACGGCCACCACCGTCTGGTTCCGCTCGGCCCGGAAGGTCCGCACGATCGGCCGTCCCGTCCTGGCCGTGGCCGTCCAGTCGATCCGCCGGAACTCGTCGTCCGGCCCGTACTCCCGAAGCTGTTCGAACTCGGTCCCCGTCCCGAGACCGCGGGCCGACCGCAACCCCACCTCCAGGATCCGGCCCCGGCGGATGGCCAGCTCGGCGTCGTCCCGCGACCGGAACGGCGGGTGGACCCGGAGGGCGCTCACCAACGGGACGTCGCGCTGCCGGGACCCCAGACCGAGCGGACCGACGATCCGCACCGCGATTCGGGACGGCTCGAAGCGCCCCCGGCGCAACGGCCGGATCGTGGTGGACACCCGCACGACGTCACCCGCCGGCACCCGGACGTCGAAGCGGCGGGCGGCCGCCTGCAACGACGGCGCCAGCTCGTCCGCGACCTGCAGGCGGACCGGGCGTTCGGCGCGCGAGGTCACGACCCACTCGACCGACGCCGAGGTCCCGGCGACGACCACCGGCGGGTGCCGCCGCTCGAAGGTGAACGCCCCGGGCCGGACGGCGGCCAGGGCGTCGATGGCCGTCACGACCACTGCGACCAGCGCCAGGAGCGCCGCCACGGACCACAGCGGCGGCCGGGGCAACGGCAACACGGCCACCGCCACGGCGATCGCCAGCACCACGAGGGCCAGACGACGGGTGGGGACGATCGACACGACGGGTCTCAGCGAGGTGCGGGCACGGTCGCGAGCAGGCCGGCCAGGATCCCGTCGGCCGTGGTCCCCTCGAGCTCGAGCTCGGGACGGACCACCAGCCGGTGACGGAGCGTCGGCACCGCAACGGCCTTCACCTCGTCGGGCGACACCCACGCCTGGCCCGAGAGCCAGGCCCAGGCCTTGGCCGCGTGCAGCAGCGCAGTGGCCCCGCGGGGTGACACGCCGACCTCGACCGCCGGGAGCTCGCGGGTGGAACGGCAGAGCGCGACCACGTACTCGAGCACCGTCGGCGCCACTCCCACCGCCGCCACCTGCTCGCGGGCGGCCCGCAGCTCGGCCACCCCGGCGACGGGGCGGACACCCGCACCGACCACGTCGTGCGGGTCCAGGCCGCGGTGGTGGCGGTCCAGGACCGCCAGTTCCTGTTCGGCGGTCGGATACCCGACCACGAGCTTGAAGGTGAACCGGTCGAGCTGGGCCTCGGGCAGCGGGTAGGTGCCCTCCTGCTCGATCGGGTTCTGGGTCGCGACCACGACGAACGGGTCGGCCAGGGGCCGTGGCGACCCCTCGACGGTCACCTGGCGCTCCTCCATCGCCTCCAGCAGCGAGGACTGGGTCATCGGCGGCGTTCGGTTGATCTCGTCGGCCAGGAAGAGGGTCGTGAAGATCGGGCCCTCGCGGAACCGCATGCCGACCGTCGTGCCCGGATCCAGCA
>CAIYGQ010000274.1 GCA_903925745.1 uncultured Actinomycetes bacterium
AGGGCGCGAACTCCACCGAGTTCGACCCCCAGACCCCGCATCGGGTCATCGACCGCATGGACTCCCAGCGTGACGTCACCGACCTGGGCGGAACCATGCGGCTCGGCGCCTACATCGCCCAGCTCGACGAGGGCTCACTGGTGGCCCGGGCCTACGGCTCGACCGTCGTCTCGGAGCGCCACCGTCACCGCTACGAGTTCAACCCGAGCTACCGCACCCGGTTCGAGGGGTCGGGGTTCCGCTGCTCCGGCACGTCGCCCGACGGCCGTCAGGTCGAGATCGTCGAGCTGGAGGGTCACCCGTTCTGGGCGGCCACGCAGGCACATCCGGAGTTCAAGAGCCGACCGACCCGACCGGCGCCGATGTTCGACGCGTTCGTGGGTGCGGTCCGGGACCGGGCCGAGGGTCGGCATCCGCAGCTGATCGACCTGGCCGGCGAGCTCGACGGGACGGCCGACCTCGACCCCGCCGACGGGGCCGGTGGTCGGCGACCGTGACCCCGTCCGACGGGGGCGGGTTCCGCCAGGTCGGTGAGCGAACGATCCACGAGGGCGTGGTCGTCACCATCGTCAACGGGACCTTCGAGGCTCCCGACGGCTCCACGTTCGACCGGGACGTCGTGCGCCATCCCGGTGCGGTCGCCGTCGTGCCGCTCGACGACGACGGCGTGGTCACACTCGTCCGCCAGTACCGGGCCCCGCTGGACCGGTTCGTCCTGGAGGTGCCGGCGGGCAAGCGGGACGTGGACGGCGAGCCCCCCGAGGTCACCGCCCGACGGGAGCTGGAGGAGGAGGTCGGGCTGTCGGCGCGGGACCTGGAGCTGCTCACCACGTTCCACAACTCGGTGGGGTTCTGTGACGAGGCGTGCCTCGTGTACCTGGCCACCGGGCTGACGCCCGCGGTGAGCGCGCACGACGGGATCGAGGAGCAGTACCTCGAGGTGCACCGGATGACGCTGGTCGAGGCGCTCGCCCGGGTCGCCGACGGCGGGATCACCGACGCGAAGACCGTGATCGGCCTGCTGCTGGCCCGGGACCGGGTGGCGTCGTCCTGACGGTGACGGCGGTGTCGCCCCCGTCGGATGGGTCGGAGCTGCCCCTGCAGGCCGAGGCGTTCCTCGTCCATCTCACGGTGGAGAAGGGCCGCTCGCCGCTGACCCTGCAGGCGTACCGTCGGGACCTGCGGCGGTACGTGGCGTTCCTGGCGGAGCGGGGGTGCGCCGTGGAGGACGCCGGACCGACGGATGTGGAGGCGTTCGCCGCATCGCTCCGCTCGGCGGGCCTGGCGACGTCCAGCCAGGCCCGCACCCTGGTGGCGGTCCGGTCGCTGCACCGGTACCTGGCGGCCGAGGAGCTGGTCGCCGAGGATCCGACCGTCGACCTGGAGGCCCCACGGCGGACGGCGTCGTTGCCCAAGGCCCTCCCCGTCGGGGACGTCCTGGCGCTGCTCGACGCCGTGGCCGCACCCGGCGTGGATCCCGGGGCCCCGTTGCGACTCCGCGACGCCGCCCTCTTGGAGCTCCTGTACGGGACCGGGGTCCGCGTGTCCGAGGCCTGCGGGGTGCGCTTCGGTGACCTGGACCTGGACGCCGGGTTGCTGCGCGTGCTCGGCAAGCGCGACCGGGAGCGGATCGTGCCGCTCGTCCGTCCGGTCGTCGCGGCCCTCGCCACCTACCTGGACCGGGGCCGCCCCGAGATCGTCGCCGATGCCCAGCGGCGGGGCGGCATCGCCCGGGACGCCGCCGATGCGGTGTTCCTCGGGGTGCGTGGCGGGCGGCTGTCCCGGCAGGCCGTGTGGGAGGTGATCCGTCGCCGCGGGGTGGAGGCCGGACTGGATCCGGTGGTGCTGAGTCCACACGTGCTGCGGCACTCGTGTGCGACGCACCTGCTCGACGGGGGAGCCGACCTGCGCACGGTCCAGGAGCTGCTGGGCCACGCCTCCATCAGCACGACGCAGCTCTACACGAAGGTCGCCAACGAACGCCTGGTCGCCGCCTTCCGGGCGGCACACCCCCGGGCCACGGTCCGGTCCACCTGAGGCCGCCGGCGCCGGGCTGGCCGGGCCGGGGTCCCTGTGGTTCGCTGTTTCCGTGGGGTCCCCCCGGTGAGGCTGCAGCCGTTGCACCGTGCGGCGCGCTACCTGCGCCCCGCCGACGACGACCTGGACGAGCGCGACCTCATGTGGGCGGCCTCGGTGCTGGAGCCCGCCGAGCGACCGCTGTTCTCGGCGCTGGCCGACGCCGACCGGGCCCACTCCGTCCGCGTGGCGCGGCTGGTCGAGGCCCGCGTCGTCGGCACCGGTGACGAACCGGACCCATGGATGGTGCGCGCCGCGCTCCTGCACGACGTCGGCAAGGCGCAGGCCCCGTTGGGCCGGACCGGCCGGGCGGTCGCCACCGTCGCGGCCTGGCTCGGAGGAGGCCGGCTGCTGCGACGGTTCCGGGACCACCCGGGCACGGTCGGTCGCGTCGCCCGCTACTGCGGGTACCCGGACCTGGGGGCGGAACTGCTGCGGGGGGCCGGCAGCGACCCGAGGGTCGTGGCGTGGGCCGCCGAACACCACCGGTCCGAGTCGACCTGGTCGGTGCCGGTCGACGATGGTCGGGTGCTGGCCGCCTGTGACGACGCCGGGTGACGACGCCGGTCGGGCCCGGTGCTGAGGGTCAGCCCCGGGGGAGCAGACCCAGGTTCCGCTCCGCCCGGTCGAGGACCTCGGTGGCCACCGAGCGGGCCTTGGAGGCGCCGAGGTGCAGGGCCTGCACGACCGCCGCAGGATCGTCCCGGAGCTCGGCGAGCCGGGACTGGATCGGCCGCAGCAGTTCGACCACGGCCTCGGCGGTCGCCGCCTTGAGGGGTCCGTACTGCGTGAACTCCGCAGCGAGCCCCTCGGGCTCACGGCCCGTCGCGGCGCCCAGGATCGACAACAGGTTCGACACGCCGGGTTTCGTCCCCGGGTCGAAGCGCACCTCGCCGTCGGAGTCGGTGACGGCCCGCTTGAACTTCCGGACCACGGCGTCCAGGTCGTCCTGCAGGTTGACGATGCCGGCGTCGGACGAGGTGGACTTCGACATCTTGTTGGACGGTTCCTGCAGGTCCATCACGCGGGCGCCCGCACGGGGGATCGTGGCCCGGGGCAGGACGAAGGTCTGGCCGTACCGGGCGTTGAAGCGCTCGGCGACGTCGCGGGTCAACTCGATGTGCTGGCGCTGGTCCTCACCCACCGGTACCTCGTCGGTGTCGTAGAGGAGGA
>CAIYGQ010000275.1 GCA_903925745.1 uncultured Actinomycetes bacterium
CGAGGTTCGGGGACCACGCGGGCGGGCCCCCGCCGTAGCGGGGGCCCGGAGCCGCATCTCGCCGGCCTGGGGCCGGGACGTCAGGTCGTCAGTTGGTGCCCTCGGGCATCATGTCGCCCATGTCGCCCATGTCGCCCATCATGCCGCCCGCCAGGCTCTGGAGCGTCTCGGTCGCCTGCTGGCTGCACTCCTGGATCGCCGTGCCGAGCGACGGGTCCGAGATCACCTCGCCGGCCAGGCCGGCCGCGTCGGTGGCCAGCTGCTGACCCTGCTCCTGCAGCTGTGAGGTCATCGACGAGTCCTTGCTCTCGACGGCCTGCTTGGCCGTCTCGGCGAACTCGTTGACCTGGTCGCAGTAGGCGTCGACCTTCGCGTTGCCGGTGTTGCTCGTGCCGGAACCGCCGGACTCGCCGGAGCCGCCCGAGTCTCCGGAGCCGCCGGAGGCCTCGGTGGTCGTGGCGGAACCACTCTCGGAGTCGCTGCTCCCACCACAGCCGGCGGCGACGCCGGCCACGAGGGTGAGTGCGACCGCCAGGGTGAGGAATCGCTTCATGGGGTGGGACCTTTCGTCTGCGAGGGAGTCCGGCATTCGACCGGACTGACGACCGGCTGGGATCGGCCGACGGCCCCATGTCTAGCCTGCACGGTGTCGGTCCTGACGGACCGACACGACCGGGGCCTGTGGCAGGCTGCTCCCGTGGATCCCGACGACCTGCTCGCCATTGCGGATCGGGTCGTGGAGCGCGCCCTCCCCGGCGAGCAGCTGGAGGCGGTCGTCACCTGGGGTCGCGAGACCGAGGCCCGGGCCTACCAGGGGGAGGTGGAGCACTTCGTGGCCGCGGAGTCGGCCGGTGTCGGGGTGCGCATCATCCGTGACCACCGGCAGGGGATCAGCTGGGTGGGTGTGCTGGAGGACGGTGCGCTGGCCGAGTGCGTCGCCGAAGCGCGGGACAATGCGGCATTCGGCACGCCGGATGAGCACTCCGGGCTCGCCGAACCGGACGGCGTCGACGTCGCCGACCTGCCGCTCCATGACGAGCGTCTGGCGTCCGTGCGTCCCGAGGACAAGATCGCGCTCGCGATCGAGCTCGAACGGCGGCTGCTGGCGGCGGACGACCGCATGGTGGGCGTCGAGTCGGCGGACTACGCCGATGCGACGACGGCCTCGGCGATCGCGTCCACCGCCGGTGTCCGTCGGGCCGGCGCCGAGACGACTGCGTACATCGGCACCTGGGCGCTCGCGGCCGACGGCGATGACACGACGACCGGGTTCGGGTACTCGGTGGGTCGTTCGGCGCAGGACCTGGACGTCGATGCGGCCGTCGCCGAGGCGGTCGACCGGTGCGTGTCGATGTTCGGTGCCGAACGAGTCCCGAGCCGTCGAACCACCGTCGTGTTCGACCCCTACGTCTGCTCGCAGTTCCTGGGGGTGGTCGCCGAGCTGCTCTCGGGTGAGGCCGTCCTGCGTGGCCGGTCACCGTTCGCCGGTCGCGTCGGAGAGACCGTGTCCTCGCCGTTGGTCACGCTGTTCGATGATCCGCTCGACCCTGCGGCACCGACCGCCTCCGACGTCGACGGGGAGGGGCTCGCCTGCCGCCGGGTCGACCTGGTGGACGGCGGTCGGTTGCTCGGGTTCCTGCACAACGCCTACACGGGTCGCGCCACGGGAGCGGCGTCCACCGGCTCGGCGCAGCGGTCCAGCCACCGCTCCGCTCCCGGCGTCGGGCCCCGCTCACTGAGGATCGCTCCGGGTCACGGGGGGCTGGATGACGTGATCGCATCGGTCGGTGACGGACTGCTCGTGCGTGAGGTCGCCGGTCTGCACTCGGGGGTGAACCCGACCTCGGGGGACCTCTCGGTCGGTGTGGAGGGCCGGGTCATCAGGGGAGGCGAACCGGCAGAGGCGGTGCGGGAGGTGACGATCGCCTCGACGATCCCCCGGATGCTGCTCGAGGTGACCCGGGTCGGCGCCGACCTGACCAGGTTCCCCTGGGAGTCGGCCGGGGTGTCGCTGGCAGTGGCCGACGTGATGGTGTCGGGGACGTGAGCGCTGGGTCGGGTGAGTCCGTCGTGATGGGCGAGGAGGAGCTGCTCGGCCTGGCGACGTCGCTGCGGGACCGGGCCCGCCCGGGTGAGCACGTGGAGGTGGTGCTGGCCCAGGGCAGCGGCACGACGGTGAAGGTCTTCGACGGCCGCGTCGAGTCGTTGACCGTGGCCGGGGCGTCGGGAGCGGGCGTCCGGGTCCTGCGCGACGGGCGCCTGGGGTTCGCGCACTGTGGCTCGCTCGACCCCGACGTGCTCGACGACACGCTGGCCGAGGCCCGCGACAACGGGCAGTTCGCCGAGCCGGACGAGTGGAACGGCCTCGCCGAGCCCGACGGTGTGGAGCCGGTTCCCGTGGATCGCTGGTCCGAGGCGGTGCTGACCATGCCGACCGGGCGGAAGGTCGAGCTCGCCCTCGACCTGGAGCGCCGGGTCACGTCCAGGGATCCGCGGGTCGCCTCGGCCCGGACGACCTCGTACGGCGACGGGTGGGCGGTGCA
This sequence comes from uncultured Actinomycetes bacterium, assembly GCA_903925745.1. Taxonomy (GTDB): domain Bacteria; phylum Actinomycetota; class Acidimicrobiia; order Acidimicrobiales; family Microtrichaceae; genus SXMI01. The sequence goes on from CAIYGQ010000275.1 coordinate 2,544, forward strand.
GGCGATCGCGTCGACGCAGGGCATCGAGGTGGCCGCCCGGGGCGCGTCGTGCTCGGCGTCCACGCAACCGTTGGCCCGGGACGGGGACGAGACCCAGATCGGCTGGGCCTACGACGCCGGCCGCCATCCTGAACGGCTCGACTGGGACCGCATCGTCGCCGACGGCGTCGAACGGGCGACCCGCATGCTCGGGGCGACCAAGCCGCCCACATCGCGTCGCACGATCCTCCTGGATCCGCGGATGACCGCAACGCTGCTCGGCGTCGTGAGCGGCATGCTGTGCGGCGATCAGGTGGTCAAGGGCCGGAGCCCCTTCGCGGATCGAGTGGGTGAGCAGATCGCCTCGCCCATGCTGGGACTCACCGATGACCCCACCCGGGTCGAGTCGCTGGCCGCCGACAGCCACGACGGCGAGGGGTTGGCGTGTCGCCCGAACCCGCTGATCGCAGCCGGGGTCCTGGACCGGTTCCTGCAGGATTCGTACTCGGGTCGCCGGAGCGGGACGGGGTCGACGGGATCAGCCGTCAGGGGTACCCGGTCGACCCCCGGCGTCGGGGCCCAGCTGCTCGTCGTCGAGCGCGGTCGTCGATCCTTTGACGAACTCGTCGGCTCGATCGACCACGGGATCTGGGTCACGAGCTTCAGCGGGCTGCACTCGGGTGTGAACCCGACGTCGGGGGACTTCTCGGTGGGAGCCGAGGGCGTGCTGATCGAGCACGGCGCGCTCGCCGGCCCGGTCCGTGAGGTGACGGTCGCCTCGACGATCCAGCGGCTGCTCCTCGACGTGGTCGAGGTCGGCGGCGACCTCGAGTGGCTCCCCGGTGGCGACGGATCCTGCTCGCTCGTCATCGAGGACGTCTCCGTGGCGGGAACCTGAGTCGACCCGCGACCGGCGGTGTCGAGCTGCTGCCCCGGGCCGGTGTGCGATCAGGGGCCCGGGCCGGGACGACGGACCGTGAGTCCGACCGGTCCGACGAGGGCCTGTTGTGCCAGACCCGCCGCCTGGTCGTCGGCCACCGCGAGTGTGACTCCGTCGTCGTGCACGTCCAGCACCAGGGCGCCGCTGGCCGCGACACGCGGAGGTGTCCGTCCGCCGGAGCCGTCCGGTCCCGTGCTGGTGTCGACCACGACCACGTCGACCACGTCGCCGGGCCCGATGCTCGGCGAGTCGTCGGTGAGCGTGACCCCGACGCCGGTGTGACCTGCGGGCAGTCGCGCTGCCAGTGGTCCGGCGGGCACGGTGGTCACATCGTCGGGTCCGAGGACCTCGCCGGCGCCGACGGACCGAACGGCCCGCTGGCCGGGCGCGAGCCGCTCGACCACCCGCCCCGGGATCGCCACCTGCGGCAGCGTGCGGACCTCGACCGTCGTGGTGTCGAGCGGATCGCCGGCGCGCAGGTCGCGTGTTGCGACCAGGACGGGTGTGGTCGCACCCCACGCGCGTCGTACGTCGTCCGCCTGCGACCACTGGAGGTGTGTCAGCACTCCGATCGTCGCTGCGACCATCAGGGCGAACGTGCGTCGTCGGACGGCGCGGAGTGCCGCCGGGTGGATCCGGGTGGGAGCTCGCCAACGGGCGGTGTCGCGGGGTCGGGAGGTGCCCGATCGCCGACGGCCCCGCGAGTCGGGAGGCCAGGAGGGAGGCCAGGAGAGCGGTGGCCAGGGCCATCGACCTCTGGGGTCGAGGCCACGGCGGCGGATCGAGGTCGAGGTTGAGCGGCGCGAGCGGACGACCCGGTGGGTCACGGCGATCTGTGTTCCTGGGGGCGACCGGCCAGAGCCGGCGGGTGACCGGCCAGAGCCGGCGAGTGACCGGCCAGAGCCGGCGGGTGACCCGGGGACCGGTCGGTTCAGTCGCCGGAGGCGACCGGCTCGGTGCCGAGACGGATCCCGGCGAACCGCTCCTCGGCCGGAGGGCCGACCGCCGGCACGGTGAGCAGCTCGTGGCCGTCGTCGGTCACGAGCACCGTGTGTTCGAACTGGGCGGAACGTTGCAGGTCCCGGGTGACGACGGTCCAGTCGTCGTCCCACATCTCCAGTGCTGCGCTGCCCAGGTTCACCATGGGTTCGATGGTGAAGGTCATGCCGGGCACGAGCACGGTGTCGTGACGTGGGTCGTGGTAGTGGGGGATCTGGAGCGAGGTGTGGAACTGGTCGCCGATGCCGTGCCCGATGAACTCCCGCACGATGCTGTACCCCTCGGGGAGGGCGACCGACTCGATCGCCCGGCCGATCTCGTGCACCCTGGCGCCCGGCCGGACGACGTCGATCCCGGCGTGCATGGCGGCCCGGGTGACCTGGACCAGCCGGGCCGAGTGCTCGTCCACGTCACCGACCAGGAAGGTGGCCGAGGTGTCGCCGTGGACACCCTCGATGTAGGCGGTCACGTCGAGGTTGACGATGTCGCCGTCCTGGAGCCTCCTGGAGTCGGGGATCCCGTGGCAGATCACCTCGTTGACCGACGAGCAGAGTGACTTGGGGTACCCGCGGTAGTTGAGGGTGGAGGGGTAGGCGCCGACGTCGACCATGGCCTGGTGGCCGATGGCGTCCAGTTCGTCGGTGGTGATGCCCGGTCTGACGTGGCGGCCGACCTCGACGAGGGCCTCGGCGGCCACCCGACCGGCGACGCGCATGGCCTCGATCTCATCGGGGGTCCGCACCGCCCGGGCGCCCCGGTCCGAGGGGACCCCGGATGCCGCGTAGTCGGGGCGGGGGATCCGGGCCGGCACCGACCTCATCGGGCCCACCAGGCCGGCGACGACGGGGGGCGAGGGTGGGGGAGGGAGCGCAGGTCGGCGCTTGCGGCGGGCCATCGGCGACATGGTACGCACCCGAGCTGCGTCGGCACCCACCGTCACGGCGGGTCGTGGGGCCCGGGTCGGTCAGTCGGAGGTGGATCCGCCGGTCGAGGATCCGGTCGATCCGCCGCTCGACGAGCTGGTTCCACCCGTGGACCCCGACTGGCCCGACGATCCACCCGAGGAGCCGGCCTCCTTCGATGAGCCGCCCGTCGAACCACTGTCCTTCGCAGGTCCGCCCGACGAATCGGATCCCGATCCGGAGCCGGAACCGCTGTCGCTCCCGCTGCCACCGTCGCCGCTCGCCGCCGAGGAGGTGCCGCCGCCCGATCCGGATCGGCTGTCGGTCTTGTAGAAGCCGGCACCCTTGAACGAGATGCCGACGGGTGAGAACACCTTGCGGACCTGGTCGCTCCCACACGAGGGGCAGGTCTCCGGTGGGTCGTCGTCGAATCCGAGTTGTTCCTCGAAGGTGTGCCCGCAGTCGCGGCACCTGAACTCGTAGAGCGGCACGGTGTCCTCCTCTCGCAGCTCTCTGTCGTGGCGGTCGGCCACCCTACCTGCGCTTCCTGACCGTCCAGAAGCCCGCGTCCGCCTCGGCCTTGGCCGGCCCCGCCACCGGCGGGCGACGCAGGGAGGATCGCCCACCCCATCCGGGGTGGACCCCGGTACGATTCGGGAGTCCGGGGGTTCGGATCCCGACTCCCGGACCCGTCTGCGATCCGGGTCGGGGGGGTGACCGCCGGAGACGGGTGCCATCGGCGACGATTGCGGTCGGAGCCGATCGGGATTCGAGGCGATGGGTTCGGACGTGGCCGTGACTGCGGCCGAGGAGTTGATCGAGGGGCGCACATGGGTGCAGTGAAGAAGGCGGTGATCCCGGCGGCCGGGCTGGGAACCAGGTTCCTCCCGGCGACGAAGGCGCAGCCGAAGGAGATGCTGCCCGTCGTCGACAAGCCCGCCATCCAGTACGTCGTCGAGGAGGCGGTCGCCGCCGGCATCGATGACATCCTGATCATCACCGGTCGGAACAAGCGGACGCTCGAGGACCACTTCGACCGGAACTTCGAACTCGAGCACCAGCTGCGTTCCAAGGGCAAGACCGGGGACCTGGCCGACGTGGTCGAGCTGGCCGAACTCGCCGACATCCACTTCGTCCGCCAGGGCGAGCCGTTGGGTCTCGGTCACGCGGTGTCGGTGGCCCGCAAGCACGTCGGCACCGAGCCGTTCGTCGTGATGCTCGGTGACGACATCATGGACGACCACTCGACGGTGCTGTCCGACATGATCAAGACGCACGACGAGACGAACGCCAGCGTCGTGGCCCTGATGGAGGTCCCGATCGAGGAGATCTCGGCCTACGGGTGCGCTGCCGTCGAGGGACGCGAGGGCGCGGTGTGCCGCATCACCGAGGTGGTCGAGAAGCCGGCACCCGAGGTGGCGCCGTCCAACCTGGGCGTCATGGGTCGGTACCTGTTCACCCCGGACATCTTCGAGGAGCTCGAGCACGTCGAGCCCGGCGTCGGCGGCGAGATCCAGTTGACCGACGCGATCGCCAGGCTGCTCGATCGCGAGCCGGTGCTCGGCTACGTGTTCCGGGAGGGGCGCTTCGACATCGGCAAGAAGCTCGACTACCTCCGGGCGACCGTCGAGCTCGCGCTTCGGCGTGAGGACCTGGGCCCGGAGTTCCGGCAGTTCCTGTCCTCGATCGTCGAGCGGGAGGGCCTCGCCTGAGTTGACCGCGTCGCCTGCGACCAGCGGGCGGACACCCTGCGACGGATCCTGTGGCAACCTCCCGGGGTGATCCCGCTCGCCGAGGCGCTCGACCACGTTCGGTCGCACCTGCAGCCGCTCGGTGAACGGACGCTGGCCCCCGCCGACGCAGTCGGCTCGACGACCATCGCCGCGGTCACCGCCGCGTGGCCGACCCCGCCGTTCGACAACAGCGCGGTGGACGGGGTCGTCGTGTCCGCCGCGGACCTCGACGTCGGACCCCGGGTGCTCCGGCTCGTCGGCTCGCTCGCAGCCGGCGACGCCCCGGGTCGGCCGGTCGAGGCCGGAACGGCCCAGCGCATCACGACGGGTGCCCCGGTGCCGCCGGGTGCGGCGGCCGTGGCGATGATCGAACACGTCGAGGTGGACGACGCATCGGGCACGGTGACCCTGCACCAGGGGCTCACCGATGGCGCCAACATCCGCCGCGCCGGCGAGGACCTGCAGCGAGGCGCGGTGGCCGTCGACGCGGGGGTCGAACTCCGTCCGGCCCACGTCGGCCTGCTCGCATCGATCGGCTGCGGAGAGGTCCGGGTCCGTCGTCGACCCGTGGTGGCGGTGCTGTCGACCGGGGCGGAACTCGTCGACGTCGGCACGATCCCGGGGCCGGGTCAGATCGTCGATTCGAACCGACCCCTCCTGCTGGCGACGCTGCGGTCGGCGGGGCTGGAGTCCGTCGACGCCGGACGCGTCGGCGACGACGTCGACGAGGTCCGGACTCGACTCGCCGGGGCTGCGGCGCAGGCGGACGTCGTCGTGACGAGCGGTGGCGTCTCGATGGGTGAGTTCGATCCCGTGAAGGCCGTGCTCGACGGGACCCCCGGGTGGCGCTGGATGCAGATCGCGATCAAGCCGGCCAAGCCCTTCGCGTTCGGGCTCGTCGACGGCGTGCCGGTCCTCGGCCTGCCCGGCAACCCCGTGAGCTCGGCGGTGTCGTTCGAGCTGATCGTCCGACCGTCGCTGCGGTACCTCTCCGGTGGAGGGTTCCGGGGCGGTCCCGAGCTCGACGCCGTCACGGGCGAGTGGTTCCGCCGCCGGCCCGACGGGAAGGTCCACTACGTGCGGGTCCGGACCGACCGTGACGGCGACGGCCGGACGGTCGTGCGGTCGGCGGGAGCACAGGGGTCGCACCAGCTGAGCGGCCTGGCCGCCGCGGACGGGCTGGCGGTCCTGCCCGATGGTGGCGACCTGCCTCCCGGCGCTCCGGTTCGGGTCCTGCTGCTCCCCTCGAGCTGACCCCAACCTAGATTGGCGGAGTGCAGCCGCTCGTGGACGGGTTCGGACGGACCCATCGTGACCTCCGGGTCTCGGTGACCGACCGCTGCAACCTGCGGTGCACGTACTGCATGCCCGAGGACGGTCTGGAGTGGACCGATCGAGCGCAGCTCCTGTCCTTCGAGGAGATCGAGCGGGTGGCTCGACTGTGCGTCGAACGGCTGGGTGTCCGCTCGATACGGCTCACGGGCGGTGAGCCGACCGTGCGGGCCGACCTCACCTCGTTGGTCGGCCGACTCTCGCCGCTCGTCGACGACCTGGCGCTGACCACCAACGGGACCCGTCTGCGCGATCTGGCCGATCCACTGGCCCGCGCCGGGCTCCGCCGCGTGAACATCTCGTTGGACACCCTGCGTCCTGACCGGTTCCTCCGGATGACGAGGCGCGACGCGTTCGACTCGGTGCTCGACGGCATCCGCGCCGCGGTGGCGGTCGGTCTGGATCCGGTCAAGATCAACTGCGTCGTCGTCCGGGGGGTCAATGACGACGAGGTGGTCGACCTGGTCCGCTTCGGTCGCGACGTCGGTGCGACCGTCCGCTTCATCGAGTTCATGCCGCTGGACGCGAGCGGCGCCTGGGACCGCGACGCCGTGGTGTCGCTCGACGAGATCGTCGAGCGGGTCAACGGCGCGTTCCCCGTGCGGCCGGTGGTGCGGGGCGACGCCCCCGCCGACCGTTTCCGCTTCGTCGACGGCCGGGGTGAGTTCGGCGTGATTCCGTCGGTGACGAATGCGTTCTGCGACCGTTGCGACCGGATCCGCCTGTCGGCCGACGGCGAACTCCGCAACTGCCTCTTCGCGGTCGACGGGACGGACCTCCGGTCGCTGCTGCGGTCCGGGGCCGACGACGAGGCGCTCGAGCTCGCCATCCGTTCGTGCGTGGCCGCCAAGTGGGCGGGACACGGAATCGGGCGCGTCGACTTCATCCGACCGCCTCGCTCGATGTCACAGATCGGCGGATGATGCCCGGGGGCGCGCCGGACCGGGCACCCGTCGGCGACCCCTGCCTAGACTGACCGCCATGCCTGATGGCGGCCTGACGCACCTGGATCCCCTCGGTCGAGCACGCATGGTCGACGTGACCCCGAAGGAGCCGACCAGTCGGCGGGCGCTGGCCCGGGGGCGGGTCGTGATGAACACCGAGACGACCTCGCTCGTCGCCCGCGGATCCATCAACAAGGGCGATGTGTTGTCGGTGGCCCGGGTGGCCGGCATCCAGGCGGCCAAGCGGGCATCGGACCTGATCCCGCTGTGCCACCCCCTGCTGGTGGGGTCGGTGCTCGTCAACTTCCGGATCGAGGACACCTTCATCGAGGTCGAGGCCCAGGTGGACACGGTCGATCGCACCGGTGTCGAGATGGAGGCCCTGACCGCAGTCACGGTGGCGTGCCTGACGATCTACGACATGTGCAAGTCGGTCGATCGGTCCATGGAGATCACCGACGTGGCGTTGTGGGAGAAGACCGGCGGCCGCACCGGGAGCTACCGGCGCGTCGAGGAACCGCTCGACTCCGGGTCCCACCCGGACTGACCGTCTCGGCCCCCGCCCACCAGACCGACCGTCTCGGTCCCCGCCCACCAGTGGGTGTGCGCCCGGTGGCCGCCGGGTTGCCCTAGAGTGACGTTCCGAACCACAGGCGTGTAGTTCGTCACCGGTTTGTAATACTTCCCGGGCCGAGGTTATGGTTCACCCCATCGCCTCGAGGGGTGGACCCGAGGGGTGGAAAGGACCGCACCGACCATGAGCATCTCCACACTGGTGTTGCTGGCTCTCGCCGGAGTCTGGGCCGTCGTCCTGGCGCCCGAGATCATCAAGCGGTCGTCCTCGTTGCGGAACAGTGACAGCGTGACCGCGTTCCGCAACCAGTTGTCCTCGATCGGTCGCCACGACGGGAGCGGGTCCCGGCTCCACGACGGTCGATCGTTCACGAACGTGGTCGACCTCCGTGACCACCGTCCTGCGCCGGTCCGGCCCCAGGTGTCACCCGGTGTGCGCCGTCGGCGTCAGGAGGTGCTCGGAGCCCTGGCCGCAGCGGCCGTGCTCACCCTGCTCTGCACCGTCGCCTTCGGTGGCGCCTTCATCTGGCTGCACCTGATCGTGGACGCGCTGCTGGTGGGCTACGTCGTCCTGCTGGTGCAGGCGACCAACGCCGCCGCCCGTCCCCTGGGACCGGTCGTCCGGTCGAGCGCGCCCATCATGCGTCCGGTCGACGAACCGGGCCTGGCGATCACGAGGGTCACGCCGATCTCCTCGCGCCGCGTCGCCAACTGACGCGCGGCGTCATCCGACGACGCAGTCCTCCGGAGCCTCCGTCCCCCGGGATTCTCCGGTCGGCGGAGGCGCCACTACACTCACGGGTCCCACCATGGGGGTGTAGCTCAGCTGGCTAGAGCGCTTCGGTCGCATCGAAGAGGCCGTGGGTTCGAATCCCATCACCTCCACTCCAACCACCCCTCCCGCCCCGATCTGCCCCGTGCCGGTCGGTCCGGTCCTCCCGTTCCCACCGGTGACTGCCGTCGGCAGCGGGTGGGGAGGTCCGGGCGGGGCTGACGGTCAGGATTCCGAGGTGGATGATCCCGAACCCGGAGCGGACCATCGTTCGACCTTCGCCGTCTGGGCGGGTCACTCCCGTCGGGTGGCCTCCGGGGGCCTCGGGGTGGCGACCTACGACGTGCGCGGAGACCCGGGCGGTGGGCGCGGCGTCGTCACCTACCTGCACGGGTTCCCGTCGTGCTCACTCGACGTCGAACGGGTGGCCGGGCTCCTGGACCCGGACGTGCCGGTGCTGGCCATCGACTTCCCCGGCTTCGGCGCCTCCGACAAGCCCGTCGGCCACTCGTGGACCATCTCGGCGTGTGCGGACGCCGTCGAGGCCGCCTGGCTGGACCGCGGCGTGGCCGAGACGGTCCTCGTCGCGCACGACTACGGCGTCTCCCCGGCCCAGGAGCTGCTGGCCCGTGCGGCCGAGGGTCGCGGCGTGGCCGACGTTCGCGGCATCGTCTGGAACAACGGGGGCATCTACCCCGACCTCCATCGTCCGACGGTCGGCCAGCAGCTGTTGTTGGATCCGGACCACGGTGCAGAGGTCGCAGCCGGCCTGACCCCGGAACTGTTCCGCTCCGGCGTCGAGGTCACCTGGGGCCGTCGTGTCCCCCTCGACGGCTTCGCCATCGATCAGATGTGGGACTCGATGCAGGCCGGTGGCGGTGCAGGCCGGGCGCACGAGCTGCTCCACTACGTCGCCGAGCGACGCGAGTTCGCCGACCGGTGGGTCGGGGCGATGGAGTCGACCCGCATCCCATCGTGGTTCGTCTGGGGCGACCTGGACCCTGTCTCCGGTTCGCCGATGGCCGACCGGGTCGCAGAGCGGATCCCGGCAGCACGGGTCGTCCGACTGCCCGACGTCGGCCACTGGCCGATGCTCGAGGCACCACCGGAGTGTGCGGCCGCGATCGAGGACGCACTGGGCGCCTGAGCCGCTCGCCGGTCCCGGACGCGTTCAGTTCCAGTGGCCGACGACCGGCTGGGCGAGCCGGAGTCGTTCCTCGTAGCCGTCCTCCCAGGGCAGGACGCCGTTGCGGTCGGGCCAGATGAACTGCTGGATCCGGTAGGGAGCACCGTCGGTGAACCGGTCCAGGGTGGGGAACATCCCAGCGCACTCGGTGGTGTCCACGTCGAGCAGGCAGCACCGCAGGCCGCCGTCGAGCAGGCCGGTGAACAACTGGCCCACCGGCAGTTCGACACCGCCGCGGTGCTGGTCAGCGACCATCCCGATCAGTCCCCGGGCCGCGACGGGCCGCAACCCGACCACGACCACCTCGGGTCGGTCGAACGTCGCCTCGAAGCCGATCGTGTAGGTGTAGGCGGGTTGCGGCGGTGGACCGTCGACGGGAGCGACGGGTTCGGCCGCCCACCCCTGCTCCTCGACGATCCAGCGGATCTTGTCCAGGTGGTCCATGTTCCGGTCGGGGAAGACGTCGTCGCTCACGCAGGTGCCTCCGGTTCGGGGTCGGGCGTCACGACTCGTTGCCGCAGCGCCGCCCGATCCAGCTTGGCCGCAGCGGTGAGCGGGAGTTCGTCGGCGACCACGAGGCCCTCGGGGAGCTTGTGCCGTGCGAGTCGGTCCTCGGCGAACGAGCGCAGGTCCTCGAGTGTCGGCGGCTCGGCTCCCGTGACCGGGACGACGACGGCGACGCCGACGTCACCGAGCACCTCGTCGGGTCGTGGTGCCACGCCGACCGCGGCGATGGCGGGATGCAGTTCCAGGACCGCCTCGACCTCGGTGGGGAAGACGTTGTAGCCGCCGCGGATGTACATGTCGGTCCGACGACCGTCGAGAACGATCCGACCCTCGGCATCGACGTGCGCCAGGTCGCCGGTCCGGAGCCAGCGGTCGGGAGTCAGCGCGACCTCGGTCCCCGCGGCGTCGTTCCAGTAGCCGTCCATCACCGCCGGGGATCTGAGCTGCAGTTCGCCGGTCCGGCCGTCGGGCACCGGTCGGTCGCCGGGGTCGGTGACGCGCACCTCCACACCGGGCCTCGGACGTCCGACCGTGTGCAGTGCCTCTGCGTCGGGTGCATCGAAGGCCGTGGCGAGTCCGACGCCGCCCGACTCGGTGGATGAGTAGCGGATCGAGTAGTCGGCGGTGAACCGTCTGCGAGCCCGGTCGACCAGCGACGGTGAGCTGGGTGCGCCCCCGACGATCAGCCGGCGAACCGACGTCAGGTCCAGCTCGTCGACGGCCGGCGAGCGCAGCATGAGCGCGATCTGCGGCGCGATCCCACCGACGGTCGACATCCGGTGGCGCGCGATCAGTTCGAGTGCGTCGTCGGCACGCCATCGGTCCAGGACGCAGAGCGTGCTGCCCGTACGTGCGTACCACGGCAGCTTCAGTGCCATGCCGACGTGCGCGAAGTGCGTCGACGCCAGCATGGGCTCGCCGCCGCCCCACGCCGTCGCCGCCGCCCCCAGGTCGATCGAGGAGACGGCGCGCAACTGCCGCACCCGGAAGGTCGCCCCGCGGGCCACACCGGTCGTGCCCGAGGTGAAGCAGATGTTCGTGATCCGTTCATCGAGGTCGGAGGCGTCGGTGTCGGGGCTCCCGGGACCCGGGCCCGCCGAGCCGCCGAGCTCCCCGAGTCGACCACCCGGAGCGACGACGAGCACATCGGTTCGCAACGGCAACCCGTCGATCGTGTCCGGGTCGACCAACGTGATCGACGGGCGGAGCGGGCCGACCAGGGCGCTGCGTTCCGACGCGCCCAGATGCGTGCTGATCGCTGCGTGGACCGCACCGATCCGGTCCAGGGCGACCGCAGCGATGAGCCACTCCGCTCCCGATGGCAGGATGGACGCGATCAGGTCACCGGGCCCAACCCCTGAGGCCCGCAGCGCCCCCGCCGCCTGATCGGCGGCCCGGTCGAGCGCCGAGTAGGTCAACGCGTCGTCCCCACGGATGACCGCTGCCCGTTCCCCGTGGTGGACGGCGGCGCCCCGAACCGTCGAGCTCAGCACGTCGACTCACGAGGACGAAGCCCGTCGGGTTGCTGCACGGCCGCGATCGTAGGGCGCGCATCCAGCGCAGCCCGCGGCGACGGCCCGACGCGTTGACGGGCCGTCGCCGACGGCGTGGGTAGGAACGCCCAGCTGGCTACATCAACCCAAGGTCAAGGTCCGGCGTTGCGCCGCCGAAGACAGGGCCAGGAGCCGACCACCACTCCGGGTCGGCGGAACGGGACGGTACGAGATGACCAGGCGAGCGGATCAGAACGAACGGACAGGACGGAACCGGCGGGGCACAGCCCTCCGGGAGGGTGCCGCCGGCGTCGGCGTGGTCGTCGGGCTGGCGCTCTCGTTGGCGGTCCTGGCGTCGGCGTGCCTGCCGGCGAACGCCCCCCGGTCGATCGGCGTGCCGACGGCCCGGAAGACGGTGGCCAGCACGATCGTGACCACCACGAGCACCACGAGCACCACGACCACCAGCAGCACGACGAGCACCACCACCTCGACCACCAGCACCACGGTCCCGGCGGTCACCGTCCCCGACGCCTCGACGGCACCGGCGCTCCCCTCCGAACCGAGCAACCTGGTCGACGTCTGTGGGCTGTTGAACGGCGTTGCCTCGAACTCGACCGTGGTGATCCCGACCGGCACCTGGGCGGTCGGCAACTGTGTCGTGACCGGCGCCGGCCGGAGTGGGGTCACGGTCCGCGGCGAACGCCCGGCCCAGCCCACCGGCAACGTGGATCCCTCGTCGACGCTCGTCGGCTCGCTGCGCTGCACCGACTGCGACGGCTGGACCTTCGACGGCCTGGCGGTCCGGGGTGACGGCACGTTGCTCGATCCGACCCACGTGGTGTCGATGGCCCGGGGACGGGGCTGGCGCTGGATGAACTGCGACCTCTCGAACGGTCAGGACGACCGAGGCGTCACCCACGGCGTGCGCGGTGTGTTCAGCACCTGGCAGGAGGCTCGCGACTGGCAGATCACCGGATGCCACCTCCACGACAACGGCAGCTCCCGCCCCGAGGTGGCCGACAACAACTGGGACCACCTCGTCTACATCAACGGATTCGCCTCCACGACCTCGGCCAACGGTCGGATCGGCCCGAACAACCTCTTCGAGGGCAACCGGGCCGGTGCGCCCGTCAAGGTCGGCTACGGCGTCGACGCCTCCAACCTCCCCATCGGGGTTCAGGGTGTCCGGGTCGAGGGCAACGTGATCCGGGGCAACACCTCTCCTGACGGCAACTGCGGTGTCCTCGTCGCCGGAGACAGTCCGTGGACGGTGGTGGAGAACAACACCATCGACTGCTCGCTCACCCCGGAGGAGCTGACGGTCTCGCCGATCTCGGTCCGGCACTGGCCCAGCGGTTCCCAGATCCGCATCGAGCGCAACACCGTGGTCGGGGCGAAGGATGCCGGGGTCCCCAATGCCTGCGGGTCGACGGTCTCCTCCAGCCGGTACGACCGCACCGTGACGGTTCGCCAGTGGCTCACGGGGTTGTGGTTCACGGTCAGCCCCGGCTCCTGCAGCTGGAACGGCCTCACGATCCAGGGCAACTCCTCGGCCCCGGCCTGAGCCGCCCGTCGGCGGGTCCCCGGTCCCGCCGGGGTGGGGTGACCTGCATCGGCGGTGCCTACACTCCTGACGGCCCGTCAGATCCGGTCCGCTGCGGCGGCCCGCCCGCTGCCCGTCGAGGAGTTCCATGAACCAGTCGCCCGCCCCCGACGCCCCGCTGGCCGGACTCCGCGTCATCGAGTTCTCGCTCCTCGGACCCGGGGCCGTCGGCACGCACCTGGCCGACATGGGTGCGGACGTGATCAAGGTCGAACCACCGGCGGGCGACTACATCCGCCAGATGACCTGGCCGATCATCGAGGGCTCGTCCCTGCTCCACTGGCACATCCACCGGGGCAAGCGGTCGATCACGCTCGACCTGCGCACCGATGAGGCCCAGGAGATCTTCCGGGACCTGGCCCGGGGCGCGGACGTCGTCATCGAGGCCATGCGGCCGGGTGCCCTCGCCCGGCGCGGCCTCGGCTACGAGGACCTGCTCAGCGTCAACCCCGCGATCGTGTTCTGCACCATCTCGGGCTACGGGATGACCGGTCCCTACGCCGACCTGCCGAGCCACGGCATCGCCTACGACACGTGGGCGGGTCTGGTCAACGTCGCCTACAACGACGAAGGCTTCCCCTACCTGCCCGAACACCCCTCGGTGGGTATCCACGCCGGACCGCTCTTCGCGGCGTTCGGCGTGCTCGCCGGTGTGGTCAAGGCCCGGGCCACCGGCGTCGGATCGTTCCTGGAGGTTGCGCAGTCCGACGCCTCGGCCGCCATGGACTGGCTTCGTTCCGAGACGTGGAAGGCCTACGAGCGGCCGGAGTCCGAGGTGACCGGGAACGCGTCCGACAACTACGAGCGCCGAGCCCCCGGAACCGCGGGCATGGAGGAGGGGGTCCGCTACCAGGTGTACGAGTCCTCGGACGGCCACGTGCTCCTCATGGCCTCGGAGCAGGAGTTCTGGCGGAACTTCTGTGAGGGTGTCGGGCGCATGGACATGTTCGAGCGCTGGCCGGGCAACCGGTACGGCGATCACGCCCGGGGCAACACCGAGATGCGCCGTGAGCTGGTCGAGATCTTCCGGACCCGGACGACTGCCGAGTGGGTGGAGTGGGCCGGCACCGTGAACACGACGATCGCCCCGGTCAACACACCCCGCACCCTGGCGGACGACCCTCAGTTCCGGGACCGTCTGGGCTTCATGCCACACGAGTCGCACGGGGCCGACATGATCCCCCATCCGGTGAAGTTCGTGGACGCCGAGCTCCCCGACCCCGGCCCGGCGCCCACCGCGGGCCAGCACACCGACGAGGTGCTGGCCGAGGTGCTCGGCTACGACGCCGATCGGATCGCCGCCCTGCGGGCGTCCGGTGCGCTCGGCGCCACGGGCGATGCGTCGTGAGGTTCTGCCAGGCGCTCATCGGTGCCGAACCACGTGACTGGCCGAGGATCGCCGTGGCCGCCGAGGCCGCAGGCTTCGACTCGGTGGCCGTGTCCGACCACGTCGTCTACCCCAGCTACCTCACCTCCAGGTACCCGTACACGGCGGACGGCACCCCGCTGTTCAGCCCGGACGAGGACTGGCCGGACCCGTGGGTGGCGATCGGCGCGATGTCGTCCGTCACGTCGACGCTGCGGTTCCTCACCAACGTGTACGTCCTGCCCCTCCGCAACCCGTTCGTGGTGGCCAAGGCCGTGGGGACGGCGGCGCACCTCTCGGACGGCCGGGTCGGACTCGGTATCGGCGCCGGCTGGATGGCCGAGGAGTTCGAACTGCTCGAGCAGCCGTTCGCACGCCGCGGCGCCCGGATGGACGAGATGGTCGAGGTCCTGCGCGCGCTCTGGGCCGGCGGCATGGTCGAACACCACGGCGAGTTCTACGACTTCGAGCCCGTCGAGATGCGCCCGGTCCCGCCGGCGCCGGTACCGGTCTACGTGGGTGGCCACTCGCCGGCGGCGTTCCGCCGGGCAGCCCGCCTCGGCGACGGGTGGTTGGGCGTCCACTACCCCGTCGAGGAGCTCGTGGACCACTGCCGGACCCTGCAGCATGCCCGGGAGGACGCCGGGACCGCGGACCGCCCGTTCGAGATCATCGCATCGCCCCTGGCGGCACCGACCAGTGACCTGCTCGAGGAGCTGGCCGCCGAGGGGGTCACGACGATCCTGACGTCCGCCTGGATGGCGTCCGGGGTGTCATCCCCCGAGCCCGACCAGGCACTCGAGCTGGTCGCGGCGTTCGGCGAGCGGTTCCTCCGCTGAGCGTCCCCGGGGTGGGGACCGGGCAGCGATCCCTCGGGGGCCATCGCGTCGGGCAACATGTGGACATGAGCGATGCCGAGGTCGCCGACGTGGTCGGCGGGTCGCCGACGGATGCGCCGGGTCCGACCGGAGGTCCCCGCGATCTGGGCCCGATCCAGGGTCACGAGGTTCCCGGGAGCGACGGAGGTGCCGCCGGTCCGACCGGGGCCGCGGGTCCGCCCGGCAGCGGCGCCACGGATCAACCGCTGGGCATCGCCCCCGTGCCCGCCGTCGTCCGAGACGTCGGCGATGAGC
Source organism: uncultured Actinomycetes bacterium (assembly GCA_903925745.1). Classification (GTDB taxonomy): domain Bacteria; phylum Actinomycetota; class Acidimicrobiia; order Acidimicrobiales; family Microtrichaceae; genus SXMI01. Next base: position 18,009 of record CAIYGQ010000275.1, read on the forward strand.
TCCGGAGGGCGGCCCGGGACATCCGGGACGTCCAACGTCGCGGCGACGTCCCGAACTCGAGGCCCCTGCCCGACTGGGTTCGTCGGCTCGCGTGGATCCTGGACGACGCGTTCGCCGTGCCCGGGACCGCGGGTCGACGCGTCGGCGTCGACGGGATGCTCACCCTGGTTCCGGTCGCGGGCGACCTGGCGGGACTCACGTTGTCCATGGTCGTCGTGTTGGCCGGGGTCGGTGCCGGGGTCACGTTCCCGACCACGATCCGCATGCTGTTGAACGTCGGGCTCGAGTCGCTCGTGGGCCTGGTGCCCTTCGGCGGCGCGATCTTCGACATGTTCTACAAGGCGAACAACCGCAACGTCCGCCTGATCGAGCGTGACCTGGCCGACCGCAAGGCCACGCGTCGGTCATCACTCGCCGTCCTGGCGCTCACGCTCATGACGATCGCCATCGGTGCGGTCATGACCGTGCTCGTGATGATCGCCGGAGTGGCGCTCGTCGTCTGGTTCGTCGCATGGCTGCTCGGATGAGGTCGGCGGACCTCAGGGCGGTCGACGGTCGGGTCCCCGGTCGTCGCGGGCTCGCCACCCGGGCTCGGCTGTTGGACTCGACCCGGGACCTGTTGACGACCACCTCGTACCGCGACCTGAAGGTCGTCGACGTCGCACGGGCGGCCGGGACGTCACCTGCGACCTTCTACCAGTACTTCCCCGATGCGGAGTCCGCGGTCCTGGCACTCGCCGACGACCTGGTGGGGGAGAGTCGTGAGCGACTCACCCGCCCGGTCCGCGACGCCACCTGGTCGGGCCGTGGCGCCTACGAGACCTGTGATCGGATCGCCGGCACCTTCCTCGAGTTCTGGGACGAGCACCGACCGCTCCTGGCCGTCATCGACCTGGCCGCGACCGAGGGCGACCTTCGATTCCGCGAGCTGCGCGTCCGGTTGCTGAGTTCCTTCACCGAGGCCACGGTGGCGGCCGTGGAGTCCCAGCGGCGGGTCGGGCGCCTTCCCGCCGACCTGGATCCGACCGCCACGGCCTCGGTGCTGGTGGCCATGCTGGCCCAGGTCTCTGGCCACCACTACGGGATCGAGCGGTACGGCACGACGACCGACGAGATCCGCCGGGCCATGGCCCGGCTCCTGTACTCGGGCATCACCGGTCGCAAGCCACCGGGCTGAGCGGCCCCGATGGCCACGGCGTGGGCGGCGTTCGGCACGGGATCCGCCCCCGGCGTAGAATCTGACGGTCCGTCAGATTCTGTCAGGGGAGTGGTCATGGACTTCGAGTTCTCACCCGATCAGCAGGCCTTCGCCAAGGAGGTCGAGGCCTTCCTCGACGAGCACGACGATCCGGCCGTCTTCGACGTGACCCGCGAGAACATGGCGCAGATCGTCGACACCCCGGCACGACGCGCCTTCATGAGGGAACTCGGCCGAAAGGGGTGGCTCGGGATCACGTGGCCCGAGGAGTACGGGGGTTCGGATGGCGAGGGCGTCTACGAGTACATCCTGAACGAGGCACTGGCCGGCCGGGGTGGACCGCAGATCGGCAAGGGCGTCGGCATCATCGGCAAGACCCTCATCGCCCACGGCTCGGACTTCCTCAAGCAGACGTTCCTCCCGATGATCCTGGACAACGACGTCGAGTTCGCCGTGGGCTACTCCGAGCCGAACGCCGGCTCCGACGCGGCGTCCATGCGGCTGAAGGCCGAGCGGCACACCGCCGAGGACGGGCGGACCGGCTGGCTCCTGAACGGCCAGAAGACCTGGACGACCTCGGCCCACTTCGCCGAGTGGTACTGGCTCGGCACCCGCACCAACCCCGACAACAAGCACATGGGGATCACCCTGATGCTCGTGCCGCTCGACCAGGAGGGCATCACGGTCAACGGGTTGTGGACGCTCGGCAACGACGAGCGGACGAACGAGGTCTGGATCGACGACGTGTTCGTCCCTGACGAATACGTGGTGGGAGAGGTCGACAAGGGATTCGTCTACATCTCCCAGGCGCTCGACCTGGAGCGCTTCACGATGTTCACGTTCAGCCCGATCAAGCAGCGGTTGGACCTGCTCACCGACCACGTGCGCACTGCGGTGCGCGACGGGGAGCCGCTGCGCAACGACCCGGTCATCCGGTCGCAGATGGCCAACCTGCACACCCAGGCCGAGGTGGCCCGGGTGATGGGCCTCAAGTTCGTCGCCGAGGCCGTCAAGGTCGAGCACGCCGCCAAGGCCGGAGAGGACTTCCAGCCCCCCACCGTGGTGGCGTCCGAGTACAAGCTCTTCGCCACCGAGTTCTCGAAGCGTCTCGCCGATGCGTCGATGGACATCTGCGGTCCCGGATCGCAGCTGCGGGTGGGAACCGAGGACGCCCCCATGACGGGCCGCGCCGAGTCGACCTACCGCTACACGGTGATCGACACGATCGGTGGCGGATCGTCGGAGATCCAGAAGAACATCATCGCCCGACGTGGTCTGGGCCTCCCCAAGAACTTCTGATCGGTCGGACGGAGCGGACCGGAAAATGGGCGACTGCGGCGCGCTGTGCGGTGCCAGGGTCCTGGACCTGGCCTCGGTCGGTCCGGCCGCCCGCGCCTCCAGGATCCTCGCCGACTACGGCGCCGACGTCGTCAAGGTCGGCGCCGTCCCTCGCTCCGGGGCGGTGCAGATCGTTCCGCCCCACTACGCCTACTCGGGCAATCGGGGCATGCGGCGGGCATCGTTCGACCTGAAGTCCGAGGACGGCCTGGCTGCGTTCCTGGAGCTCGCTGACCGCGCCGACGTCGTGATCGAGTCGTTCCGGCCCGGCGTCGCGGCGAGGTTGGGCATCGGTGCCGGCGACCTGCTCGCCCGCAACCCGCGGCTGGTCTACTGCTCGACCTCCGGCTACGGCCAGGACGGACCGAGGAGGTCCTGGGCGGGCCACGACCTCAACTACCTGGCGGTCGGCGGGTTCCTGGACTGCACGGGTCGACGCGCCGACGGGCGCCCGGCGTTGCCGGGTGCAACCGTCGCCGACATCGCTGCGGGTGGGATGCAGGCCGCAATGTCGGTGCTGGCGGCCCTGCTCGAACGGGAACGCACCGGCACCGGCCAGCACCTCGACGTGTCGATCGCCGACGGCGTGCTGGCGATGATGAGCCTGTACGCCGATGAGTACCTGGCCACGGGCACCGAGCCCGGACCCGGTCACTACATCCTCACGGGTCGCTACGCCTGCTACGACGTGTACGCGTGTGCCGACGGTCGGTTCGTCTCGGTCGGTGCGATCGAACCGCAGTTCTGGGCCAACCTCTGTCGGGAGCTGGACCTGGAGCAGTGGGTGCCCCACCAGTTGGACGACGAGGTGCAGGACCGGATCCGCAGTGACCTGGCCGAGGCCTTCGCCTCCCGTGGCCGCGATGAGTGGGTCGGCCGGCTCGGACCGGCGGACTGTTGTGTGGCGCCGGTGAACTCGGTGGCGGAGTCCATCGACGACGAGCAGTTCGTGGCGCGCGGGGCCATCGTCGAGGCCGTCCACCCGACCGCGGGGTCGTTCCGCCAGTTGGCGCCGATCTGGGCCGGCACCGAACTCCCGGAGCTCCCGGTCCGGGTGCCGGACGGATCGGCGAGCGACGCGGGCGCACTGCTGGTCGAGGCGGGCTGCGACCCGGATCGGGTCACCGCTTGGATCGACCAGGGGGTCGTGGCGTGAGTCCCGAGCCCGACGGCGACACCCCAGAGGTTCCCGATGACGTGGCTGCGTTGATCGGCGTGCCGCAGTACCCGATCACGGCGACCTTCGACGTCGAGCGCAGCTACTCCTGGGACACGCTCGCCGCCACGCAGAACGGGAACCCGCTGTTCTGGGACGACGACGTGGCCGGCCGGCTCACCGGTGGCCCGATCGCCGTGCCCACGACCCTGTCGTTGTGGATGCGTCCCCACTACTGGGAGCCGGGAGCGACCGGGGAGCAGGTCGCCCTGCAGGTCCACTTCGACCTGAAGGCCCGCTTCGACCTGCCCGAGGCGGTCATGACCGACAACACGCTCATCTTCCACACCCCCGTCCGACCGGGTGATCGGATCAGCCACCAGCAGGTGCTGCGGTCGGTCTCCGGGCCGAAGACCACGAAGCTGGGGCGCGGCCGGTTCTGGGTGATCGACATCGAGTACCTCAACCAGCACGGTGACCTGGTGGGCGTCGAGTCCTACACCGGTTTCGGCTACCGGCGCGACGACGGACCGAACCCATGACCGGGTCCGATCCCCAGCTCCTGGAGTCGATCGCCGTCGGAGACGTCCTCCCGACGCTGGTCGTGGACGTGACACCGACGACCGTGGTGCTCGGGGCGCTCGCGAGTCGTGACTGGCGACCGATGCACCACGACCACAAGTTCGCGGTCGAGCGCAATGGTGTCGCCGACATCTTCCTGAACACACCGAACCAGGCGGCCTGGTTCGAGCGCTTCCTGACCGACTGGACGGGCCCGGCAGGCCGCGTCGGCCGCATGACCTTCCGGATGCGCGACTCGGTGTTCCCGGGTGACGCCATGACCTTCTCGGGCACCGTGGTCTCGGTCGGCACCGATGACGTCGGCTGCGGGTGGGTCGAGATCGACGTCGAGTTGCGCGCAGCCAACCCCGAGCGGGGCGAGCGGCTCTGTTCGACGTGCACCGCCAGGGTGGCTGTGCCGGTCGATGCGGACGACAACCCGTGGTCCCGGAACGGTGAGCGGTGGCGACCGTGACGGGAGCTCGCCGAATGACGGAACGTCAGGACCCGGCCGCAGGCGCCGGGCGAACTCGACCAAGAGGTAGGTGACGACGTGTTGGATCTGGACTTCACAGAGGAACAGGAGATGCTGCGGGAGATGGTCCGTGGCGTGTGCTCGCAGCACGCAGGCGGTGACGTCCTCCGGGAACTCGAGGACGACCCCGATGGTGTTGCGCGCGAACTGTGGTCACAGCTGGCCGAGCTCGGCCTGCTCGGGCTGCTGGTGCCCGAGGAGCACGGCGGTGCCGGTTCCACCCTGCTCGACGGCGTCGTCCTCTACGAGGAGCTCGGCCGCTCGCTCGCCCCGGTTCCGCACCTGGAGAGCTGTGTGCTGTCGGCCGGAGCGTTGCTCCTGGCCGGGAGCGATGAGCAGGTCGGCGCCCGGGTCCCGAGCATCGCGTCGGGTGAGTCCATCGTCGTGCCCGCCTGGCTGGAACCCGGAAATGGATACTCCCCCAAGGGTGTGCAGCTCACGGCGCGACAGGACGGTGATGACCTGGTGCTCGACGGCACGAAGGCCCACGTCAGGTTCGCAGCCGCCGCGGACCAGCTGCTGGTGCTGGCGCGGGTCGGTGATGATGCAGCCGACATCGACCTGGTCCTGGTCGCATCGGACACGCCCGGCGTGACGCTCGAGCAGCAGTCGTCACTCGCGGCCGACACGCAGTACCGGGTCACGTTCGATGGTGTGCGGGTTCCGGTGGCGAATCGGGTCGGCGACCCCGGCTCCGGCTGGGTGACCTGGTCGAAGGTCATGGAGCAGGGCATGGTGCTCGCCGCGGCCCAGGCGAACGGCGGTGCCGAGTACGCACTCGAGATCACCAACCAGTATGCGAAGGACCGGGAGCAGTTCGACAAGCCGCTCGGTGCATTCCAGGCGATCTCGCACTACCTGGCGGATGCGCGGACCAACGTGGACGGCTCGAAGCTCCTCACCTACGAGGCGGCGTGGGCGGACTCGACGGGGCGCCCGCTCCGTCGGTTGGCTCCCATGGCGAAGCTCTTCGCCGGGAACACCTTCCGCGATGTGACCGCCATGGCACAGCAGGTGTTCGGCGGTGTCGGCTTCACCCTGGAGTACGAGATCCAGCTCTACTTCCGCCGGGCCAAGCAGCTCCAGCTCTCGTGGAACGACTCCCGGCGGTGCGAGGAACTGATCGCCGACGTGGTGCTCGAATCCGCCTGATCCGTCCTGATGCTCCAGGACCTCGGGGGAATTACCCAGGTCCCGGCGGCCGAGAGACTTGACCTCGACCTGAATCCATTCCACCCTCTAGCCCGTGGGTGATGTCAGAGGAACCAAGCCGGGAGTTCCCTACCGGGTCGGTGTCGCTGTTGCTGCCGTGATCGCCCTCGCCTCGGTACTGCCCTGGAGCGTCGACGCTGCGGCGGCGTCTCCGGGATCGCGACCGACGACGACCACGCTCCCGCCGACCACGACGACGACCGCGTCGACCACCACGACGACCATTCCACCGACCACCACGTCGACGACGACCTCGTCGACCACGACCACGCCGACCACGACCACGCCGACCACGACCACGCCGACCACGACGGTGGCGTCGTCGGACAAGAAGGTGACGATCTGTCACGCGACGTCGAGCACCAAGAATCCCTACGTGAAGCTCAGTGTTCCGAAGTCGCAGATCCTGGGCGCGAACGGACACGACACGCACGACGACGACATCATTCCGCCGTTCGACGACTACCCGGGCAAGAACTGGCCGTCCTCGATCGTCGACGCCGACTGCAACCTGCTCCCGCCGCCGACG
>CAIYGQ010000276.1 GCA_903925745.1 uncultured Actinomycetes bacterium
GCACCGGCACCGGCACCGGCCGGGGACGGCGTGCTCCTGTCACCGCTCGTCCGTCGACTGGTCGCCGAACACGGCCTCGACGTGTCGCAGATCACGGGGACCGGCGTCGGTGGCCGCATCACCCGGGAGGACGTGTTCGACGCGATCGACGCCCGGGCCGCAGCCGCCCCGGCACCGGCACCGGCACCAGCTCCGGCACCGGCACCAGCTCCGGCACCAGCACCGGCTCCGGCTCCGGCTCCGGCTCCGGCACCAGCTCCGGCACCGGCACCAGCTCCGGCACCGGCACCGGTGGCCCGGGGCACGGGCGACCGGGTCGTCGAGTTGAACAAGATCCGGCAGCTCACCGGCGAGCACATGGTCGCCTCGAAGGCCATCTCGCCGCACGCGGTGACGATCGTGGAGGTCGACTTCGAGGGGGTCGACCGGGTCCGGCGGGCCGTGCGCGAGCAGTTCCGCTCCGAGGAGGGCTTCCCGCTCACCTACCTGCCGTTCGTCTCCCGGGCCGTCGTCGACGCGTTGGGTGAGTTCCCCAGGATGAACGCGGCGGTGGATGGTGGGTCGCTCGTGATCCACGACCAGGTGAACCTGGCGATCGCCGTGGACCTCGACTTCGAGGGACTCCTGGCCCCGGTGGTGCGCGACGCCCAGGAGCAACGGCTGCGGGCGATCGCCGCGGGGATCCACGACCTGGCCGACCGGGCCCGGACCCGTCGACTCTCCCCGGACGAACTCGCCGGCGGGACCTTCACCATCTCCAACTCGGGCAGCTACGGGACCGAGGTGGTGATCCCGATCATCAACCAGCCGCAGGTGGCGATCCTGTCGACCGATGGTGTCCGCCGACGCCCCGTCGTCGTCGACGACGGCGCCGGCGGTGAGTCGATCGCCATCCACTCGGTCGGCAACCTGACGCTCGCCTGGGACCACCGGGCCTTCGACGGCGCGTACGCGGCAGCGTTCCTGGCGCGTCTGCGCGACATCATCGAGACGCGGGACTGGGCGACGGAGCTCTGATGTCGACGGCCACGCTCCGGGTCCGGTGGCTGGGCACCGTCGGGTACCGGGAGGCGTGGTCGCTCCAACGGGGGCTGCGCGACCGGGCCGTCGAGCTGGCCGCCGGTGGGGGGCGCCCCGACGACCACCTGCTGCTGCTCGAGCACCCGCCCACGATCACGGCCGGTCGCCATGCCGACCCTGCCAACGTGCTGGTCGATCCGGCCCGAGCGGGCTTCGACCTCATCGACGTCGACCGTGGCGGTGATGTCACCTACCACGGCCCCGGGCAACTGGTGGGGTACCCGCTGGTTGGCCTGCCCGGCAAGGGTGGCGGCGACCTGCCGGACACCCCGGCGTGGGTCTGCCTGCTCGAGCGGGTGCTGATCGACGTCGTGCGCGCCGCCGGCGTCCGGGACGTCGGCCGCCTGCCCGGCCACCCGGGTGTGTGGGTCGAGCCCGACGGGCCCCGGCCCCGCAAGGTCGCCGCGGTCGGGGTCCGCATCGCAGGTGGACGGACCATGCACGGCGTCGCCCTCAATGTGGATCCCGACCTGGAGCACTTCTCGGCCATCGTGCCGTGCGGGATCAGCGAGTACGGGGTCACGTCGCTGCGCGCCGAGGGCGCGACGGTCACGATGCGGGAGGTGGTCGACCGCTTCGTCGAACGATTCGTGGGGGAGTGGGAACCACCGGACTGGGAGCGACAGGACGTCGTCTGGCGTCACGCTCCCGACGACGCGGACCTGTCCGAGTTCTCCCGGGACCGGACGGTGGCCGATGTCGGCGCCACGTCGGTGCGGCTCCGGGGGCGGCTCGCCGAGGCGGGTGTCACCGGCGGCGTCGAGTTGTCGGCCCGCAAGCCGGGGTGGATGCGTGCCACGCTCCGCCACGACCGGTCGGTGCTGGAGACCCGCCGGACGGTCCAGGAGCTGGAGCTCGTGACGGTCTGCGAGGAGGCCGGTTGTCCGAACCTGTCGGAGTGCTGGTCCGAGGGGACCGCGACCTTCATGGTCTGTGGCGGGCGGTGCACCCGCGCGTGCGGCTTCTGCCTGGTCGACACCCGGCATCCGGAGCCCCTCGACGACGACGAGCCCGGCCGGGTGGCGAGGGCGGTGGCCCGGATGGGACTCGGGCACGCCGTGGTGACGATGGTCGCCCGTGACGACCTGGCCGACGGCGGCGCCGGGCACGTGGCGCGGACGGTGCTGGCGGTCCGGGAGCACGCGCCGGGTTGCACCGTCGAGGTGTTGATCTCCGACCTGGCGGGCGACCACGACGCGCTCCGGGTCGTGCTCGATGCGTCGCCCGAGGTCGTCAACCACAACGTCGAGACGGTCCCACGGCTGCAGCGGGCCGTCCGACCGTCGGCCGGGTACGCCCGGTCGCTGACCCTGCTGGCCCGGGCCGCCGGAGCCGGTGCGGTCACCAAGTCGGGTCTGGTGCTGGGCATGGGCGAGACCGCCGAGGAGGTGCACGCCACCCTGGCCGACCTGGCGGCGGTGGGCGTTCGGATCGTGACGATCGGCCAGTACCTGCGCCCGACCGCCCGGCACCTGCCCGTCGCCCGGTGGTGGACGCCCGGGGAGTTCGACGAGTTCGCCCGTATCGGTCGGGACCTGGGGATCACCCACGTCGAGTCCTCGCCCTTCACCCGGTCGAGCCACCACGCCGCCGAGTCCTACCGGAGCGTCGCGTGGGGTTGATCGCCCGGTACCGCGAGCAGTCGGCGGCGACGGCCCCGGCCGCCACCGCACCGCCGGTCCCGCCGGCCCACGCCACGGGGGTGGTCCACCACGACGCCGTCGCCGACGACGGGACGGTCGTCCACCACCACCAGCGCTTCGAGGCCGGTCACCTGGTGGAGTGGGAGGTCGACGAGCGGCCGGGGCCGTGGGCGCTGGTGCGGCGGGGTGACGTGCTCGATCCCTGCCCCACGGGCGTGGCCCGGCCGGAGCTGGTCCGCTCGACCCGGGTGCGCATCGGCGACGAGCGGCTGCCGCTGCCGATGTTCGACGAGCTCGACGCCCCCGGGTTCGCCGGCGTGGAACGGGTGCCCGACGCATGCCTGCGGCTGCGCTACCAGCTGACCGACACGCCGGTCGGGATCCAGCGCGCCGACATCCGATACCAGGACAGCCTGCGCTCGGCCCGGCTCGTCGAGGACTGGGAGGAACCCGAGCCCGACTCGCCGGCGGCCGGGGCGCCCGAGCTGTTCGTGTCCATGACGTTCCGGAACTACCTGCGGATGCGCACCGGCGAACTCAGCTCGCTCGAGGCGATCGAGGACGGCGGGGCCATCGACGGACGGTGGACCCTGATGCTGTTGCTCCACGGGCTGGTCCAGGACCCGGCCTACGTGGCGACGCTGCGGGGCAGCGTCGTCGTCCCCGCCGAGCTGGCCTGGTGGGGCGAGGTCGCCCCCTGGATCGACCACGATCCGCCCGACCGGACCTGAGGTCCCGGCCCGGTCCGACGGAACTTGACCGACCAGTCAAGTTCGGGCACGCTGGAGGCCCACCCGATCCCGTCCAGCCGACCCGTCCGCGGGTCGACCCAGGAGGTTGCCGTGTTCCAGTGGTCCGAGGAACAGGAGATGGTGCGCCAGGCGGTGCGCGACTTCGTCGACCGGGAGATCCGGCCGCACCGCGAGGAGCTCGAGTTCGGCGACCTGCCGCCCTACGACCTGCTGCGCAAGTTGTTCGCGACCTTCGGGATGGATGCGATGCAGCGCGAGGGCTTCAAGCGCCGGATCGAACGGGAACGTGCGATCGAGGCCGGCGAGGAGGTCCCCTCCGAGTCCGGCGACGGCACCCGGGACCCGAACTCGATCGCGTTCACGATGATCCCGATCATCGAGTTGTGCCGGGTGTGCCCCGGCATGGTCACCGCCATGGGCGTCTCGATGGGCCTGACGGCGTCCGCCATCATGTCCAAGGGCACGATCGAGCAGAAGGAACGCTGGGCGCTCGACCTGCTGACGATGGAGAAGGTCGGCGCGTGGGCGATCACCGAGCCCAACTCCGGATCGGATGCCTTCGGGTCGATGATGTCGACCGCCCGTCAGGATGGAGACGAGTTCGTCCTCAACGGGTCGAAGACCTTCATCACGAACGGTCCGCACGCCGACACGATCGTGTTCATCTGCAAGCTCGACGAGAACAACCCGCCGGGTGAGCGTCGGATCGTCCAGTTCGTCCTCGACGCGGGCATGGACGGCCTGGAGCAGTCCCGGCCGCTGCGGAAGATGGGCATCCACTCCTCGCCGACGGGACAGCTGTTCCTGACCGACGTCCGGGTCGGCCCGGACCGACTCCTCGGCGGGTCACTCGACGCGTACTCGGGCACGGGTGGCAGGGAGGCCTCGAAAGCGACGTTCTCCATGGAGCGTGCCGGAGTGGCCGCCATGGCCCTCGGCATCGTCGACCGGTGCCTCGAGCTGTCGTTGCAGTACGCCCGGGACCGGGTCCAGTTCGGCCAGCCGATCGGCCAGTTCCAGTTGATCCAGCTGAAGCTGGCGAGGATGGAGGTCGCCCGGATCAACCTGCAGAACCTGGTGTTCCGCCACATCGAGATGACCGCAGCCGGTGTCCCGATGAGCTACGCGGAGGCGTCGGCGGCGAAGCTCTACGCCGCGCAGGCCGCCACCGACGTGGCGCTCGAGGCGGTCCAGTTGTTCGGCGGCAACGGCTACATGGCCGAGTACGAGGTCGAGCAGCTGGCACGCGACGCCAAGGTGCTGCAGATCTACGCCGGCACCGACGAGATCCAGGTCTCGGCCGTCGCCCGCTCGCTGCTCGCCGAGACCTGAGCGCGTCCCCACCAGTCGGTCCCGTTAGGGTCGACCCGTGGACGAGGACGCGGCCCGCAGCGAGGACGAACCGCTCCCCGGTGTGCGCGGCCGGCTGGACGACGCATTCGTCGAGCTGGTCGAACGCATCGCCGGCGAGGCGGCCGAGGGGCTGTTCCACACCGCGGCGCAGCTGACCGTCCTCCGGGGCGACGAGGTGCTCGTCGACGTCGCCACCGGCCGGACCCACCGCCACGAGCCGTACCGGACCGACACGCTCACGGCCCTGTACTGCACGGCCAAGCCCATCGTCGCCGTGGCCGTCCTGCAGCTCGTCGCCGTCGACGAACTCAGTCTGGACGACCGGCTCGGCGACGTCATCGAGGATCTGTCGACACCGTGGATCGCGGAGCGCACGATCGCCGAGGTGTTGAACCACACCGCCGGGCTGCACGCCATCAACACGGTGCTCGCCCGCGTGCTGCCGCCGAGCAGCCGGGCGGGTTGGCTGCACGCAGCGGCACCACCCGACGTGTGGCGTTTCGGCCTGGACCGGGCCTACGCCGAGTTCGGCGGCTGGTTCCTGCTGGGTGAGGCCATCGAGTCGCTGACCGGCGAACCGTTCGACCGCTACTGCCGCACCGCCGTGCTCGACCCGTACGGGGTCGCGGACGGCGACCTGTGGATGCGGATCCGACCCGAGGACCACCCGCGGGTGGCGCCGAGGATCTCGGCGACGTTCGACCTGACCCTGGACCAGCCCGTGCCGCTGCTCGCCGAGGTGGGCCCCGAAACGTGCGCCGAGTGGAATCCGGCCTTCGGCGCCTACGGGTGCACCTCGGCGCTCGCGCGGTTCTACCGGGGGCTGCTCGGGGACCTGGCCGGTGCTGGGACGGTCCTGGGCGGGGACCTGCTCCGGGACGCGGTCACGGCACGCACCCCGATCACCCACGACCCGACGCTCGGCCGGGAGGCGGGATTCGGACTGGGATTCATGACCCCGCTGTCCACCCACGTGTTCGGCAACCGCCCGTCGCCCGAGGCCTTCGGGCACGCCGGACAGGGTGGGACGAGCTTCGCGTTCGCCGACCCCGCGTCCGACATCTCGGTCGCGGTGCTCTTCAACGCCGGCCTCGACGCCGACACGGCGCTCACGTTCCGCCGGGTCACGCTGGTCGACTCGCTGTACCGGGCGCTCGACGCCGTCGCCTGAGCCGTCCGGCGGGCGGCCGACTGAGGATCCTGACGGGTGCGCGCCTAGGTTCGCCCCCGGTGAACCTCGACGTCGCGACCTTCCTGCTCCAGTGGAGCGTGGGCGGCCTGGCCTTCGGCTGGGTGACGACCCGGCGTCGGGAGGTGTCGCTCGGCTACGGGTGGCTGCTGCGGGGCACCTACGGCCTGATGGCGCTCGGCGCCTTCGTCGTCGGACGTCGCTACGACCCGGTCGCAGTCCGGGACGCCGCCGCCCTGGCCGTGGCGGTGGCCTGTGCGGTGGTGGGCGCCGTCTCGTGGCGCCGTCGCTCCGCCGGGGTGCTCCACCAGCGCGAGCGGGTCACGGCCCGCTCCGCCCGGGTCGAGGCCATGACCGGCATCGAGCGCGCCGAGCAACGTTTCGACACCGACGCCGCCGAGTTCCCGCCGGCACTCGACCTGGTCGCCCCCGCCATCGGACTCGTCGGGCTGCTCGCCGGCGGCGTGGCGGCCGGTGACCCGGTGTGGTTGTCGGTCGCACGCACGCTCGTCGGGGCGGCGTTCCTCGGCTGCGTGAGTGACGCGATGCTGCTCGGCCACTGGTACCTGACCCAGCCGGGACTGCCCCGGGCGCCGCTGCTCGAACTGGTGCGCTGGCTGCTGTGGCTGTGGCCCGTGGAGGTCGCGCTCCTGCTGGTCCCGCCCGGCATGGTGTCGGTGTTCACCGGCGCGGTGGACGACGGCTACGGGGGCATGCTCGGTTGGTTCTGGCTGGCGTGCGCCATCACGACCGGCGTGCTGGTCGTGGTCACCCGGATGGCACTCAAGGAGCGGTACTACTCGGCGGTCATGGCCGCCACCGGACTCTTGTACCTGGCCATCCTGACGGCCTTCGGCACCGACCTGGTGGCGCGGGCGGTGCTGTCCGGAGCCTGATCCTCGGAGCGGCCGCCGGGCCCGACGGTCAGATCGACTCCTCGGTGGTGGCCCGGGCGCGCTGGTGGCGCTGGATGGCGGTCTCGACCATGGTGTTGAGGCCCGCGGCCTTGGGCCAGCCCGCGTAGTGCGCCAGGAACACGACGAGCTCCCGCAGGTCCTCGGCGTCCAGGTCGCCCTTGGCGAGCGCGGACTCGAGCTGGATGCCCAGCACGTCGTCGAGCCCCTCGGCGACCATCAGGCCGATCAGCACCAGCCGGCGGTCGCGGAGCGACAGGCCCGGGCGTTCCCACACGTCGCCGAAGAGGTGTTCGACCGTGTAGCCGAAGAAGTCACCGGGACCGTCGTGGACCTCGAAGCTGTACACCTCGGCCATCCGCTCGAGGCCCCGTCGTCGTCGTTCGCTCGTCACGCCCCGACCGTACCGCCCCGGGTGGAGAACCGGACCGCCCCGGTGGGAAGACCGGCGTCGACGGGCTCAGCGGGCCACGAAGTACTTGGCGCGGGGGTGGTGGCAGATGATCGCCGACGTGGTCTGTTCCGGCTGGTACTGGAACCCGGTGTCCTCGTCGCAGGTGATGCCCAGGCGGTCGGCGCCGAGCAGCTCGGCGACCCGCATGTTGTCCTCGAGGTCCGGACAGGCCGGGTAGCCCCACGAGTAGCGGCCACCCCGGTACTGCTGGCGGAACAGTCCGACCAGCCCCGCCGGCTCCGGGGTGCCGCGTGAGCCGTCGGGGTCCTCGTCGCCGAAGCCCCACTCGTCGCGGATCCGCTGGTGCCAGTACTCGGCGAGCGCCTCGGCCAGCTCGACGCCGATGCCGTGCAGGAGCAGGTAGTCCTGGTACCGATCGGCGGCGAACAGCTCGGCGGTGCGCTCCGAGACGGCGGCACCCATCGTGACGATGTGGAACGCCGCGTAGTCGGGATCGCCACTGCCGGGTCGGCCGTCGACGAGCGGTCGGAAGAAGTCGGCGATGCAGAGGTGCGGCTCGACCCGCTGGCGTGGGAAGCGGAACCGGGTGCGCTCGGTGGTCCGGGAGTCGTCGGTCCACACGACCAGGTCCTGGCCGTCGGCGTTCACCGGGAAGTACCCGTAGACGACCTGGGGGACCAGCAGGTCCTCGGCGCGGGCGGCGGCGAGTTGCTCACGGAAGGTCGGGAGCAGGCGCTCCTTGAACTGTTCGTCGGTCTCGACGGTCCCGTCCGGTCGGGTCTCCGGTCGGAACTGCCACTGGTTCCGGTAGAGCGCCGTCGGGTTCACGTAGGCGGCGATGTCGTCGATCGAGAGCCCCTTGACCACCTGCGATCCGAGGAACGGCGGGACGAACACCTCGACGTCCGTGGCCACCTCGGGGGAACGCTCCGGCAGGTCGGCCGGGTCGTCGCGGTCGACGTGCGTGGTGCGGGGCGGCAGGTCGCGCCCGCCCGGGGCGCGACCGAAGTCGGGGTCGTCCTCCCCGGTCCGGGCGAGCTCGCCGAGGCGGTCCATGACGCGGAGGCCCTCGAACGCGTCCTTCCCGTAGAAGAGCCGCCCCTGGTACACCTCACGCAGGTCGCGCTCCACGTAGGTGCGCGTGAGCGCCGCCCCACCGAGCAGCACCGGGATGTGCGACAGGCCCCGGTCGTTCAGCTCCTCCAGGTTGTCCCGCATGATGAGCGTCGACTTCACGAGCAGGCCCGACATGCCGATCGCGTCGGCACCCACCTCCTGGGCGGCCTCGATCATCTCGGTGATGCCGATCTTGATGCCCAGGTTGTGGACCTCGTAGCCGTTGTTGGTGAGGAGGATGTCGACCAGGTTCTTGCCGATGTCGTGGACGTCGCCCTTCACGGTGGCGAGCA
>CAIYGQ010000277.1 GCA_903925745.1 uncultured Actinomycetes bacterium
CCACGGCGGCGAGCATACGGTCCGGGCACACCGTCGCCGGGGCAGCCGCCCGGGCACGGGTCGGCCCGCGGCGTCCGGGCCGATGGGAGGTCCGGACGGCCCGCGGGCCGACACGTGGGGGGACTGTGGATCAGGGGGTGATGACGATTCGGCCCTCACCGCCGGCCGGGTACTGCGCCGCGCTCACGGTGGGGCGGGAGGGCTGACCACCCGGGGTCCCGGCGGCCAGGGACAGGAGGTAGTCGACCCACACCGCCTCGTAGGTGGCGCCGAGGTTCACGCGGTCGGACGCCGGGGTGTTGGTGAGCGTCGTGAAGTTGTCGCCACCCTCGGCCGTGAAGCTGTTGGTGACGATCCTCACCGAGGGCGCACCCGGGACCACGGCACCGGCGTCGACGAGCTTCGTCCCGTCCGGGAGCACCACGTCGAGGACCCGGTTGCCAGCGGTCGTGACCGCGCCGCTGGTGATGACCTGGGCGGTGTTGGACGCCTTGTAGGTCACCTGCATGCCACCGACCTGCAGGAACTGACCGCCGGCGCCCGGCAGGCTCGCCGCCGACCGCTCGAGGATCTCCTTCAACTCGGTCGGGGTCACGTCGTTGACGACGGTGAGCAGGTTCGTGAAGAACGCCAGCGTGTCGAGGGTGTTCTTCCTCGTCACGACGCCGGGAGCCACGCCACCGACCGGCAGCGCCGGTCCGGCGTTGTCGCGGATCCCGCCACCGTTCTGGACGGCCACGACGGGGTTGCCCGGACCACGGGCGGGCAGGCCCGCTGCCGGTGCGTACTCGTCGTAGGCGGCGAGGTACGCATCGGTCACGGTGTTGCCGGTGTTGGTCTCCGAGTTCCGGTTGCCCGGGGAGGTGAACGTGTTCGTCCCCCTCGCCGTGTTGAGCACGACCTCGGTGTTCACGATCGGCTGGTTGAACGCCGCCGTGCACGCCTCGACCGGTGCGACCGCCGACGACTGAATGGCGGCATCGGGCGTCACGGCGTCGGTGATGCCGAGCGTCGTGGCGCCCGCCGAGGCGGGGACGACCCGGCGGGGGAAGCTGTCCTCGCCGTCGACCGACGCCACGTTGCCCGAAGCGTCGAATTGGACGTCGAGACGACCCTGGTAGCGGTAGTTGCCGCTCGTCGTCACGATCGGGACCGAGGTCCCATCCGCTGCGGTCTGCAGGGTCGGGTAGGCGCCGACCGGAGCGGACTCGCCGGGGAGGAGCTCGTCGGCATCGGGCACCGCCGGGTTGGCGAGCAGTTCGTCGCCACCGCCGGCCACGGCCACGTCGATCCCCTCGAGCAGGCCGACCAGCGCCGCGTCGTTGGCGATGTTCTGGAGGTGCGAGACGACGAGGATCCGCTCGACGCCGAAGTCGTCGCGGAGGCGATCCACCTCGACCTGCACGGTTGCGGCCGTGGATGCCAGATCCGGTGTCACCGTCACGTTGCGGGGCGAGGAGATCGTCGGCAGCAGCGGCGTCGTGGCACCCACGACACCGAACCGACCGCCGGTGAACCGGTCCGTGACGATCTTCGACTTCGCCACGACCTGGTCGCCGACGGTCGAGCCGGCGAGCACGCCGTCCGGATCGAGGAGCGAGGCGAAGCCGGGCTCGCCCGAGAAGTCCAGGTTGGCCGACAGGAATGGCTGGGTGAGCCGGCCGTTCGTTCGGAAGCCCGAGATGAAGCGCTGGAGGAAGTCCGGATTGAAGTCGAACTCGTGGTTGCCGAGGACGTGGGCGTCGTAGTCGATCTGCCGCTGGGCGACGGCGTCGTAGACCGGGGTCGTCGACGGCGCCGGCGGCAGGACGCAGGCCAGCGCCGAGGAGGCCAGGAAGGCGTCGCCGGCGTACACGTTCACGACCGAGTTGCCCTGGGCCCGGGCGTCGCGCCGCTCGCGGTCCGCCACCGAGGCGAACCCGGCCACACCACCCACGGGCAGGCTCGTCCCGCTCGACGTCGCCGACTGCGGGAGCAGCGCCGACTCGCCGTCGTTGTTGTGGAGGAGCGTGAGCTCACCGGCGCCGTCGGGGTCGATCGGGCCGTAGAGCACGACGCTGCCCGAGATCTCGTGAGAGACCGTGACCAGTGGCAGGCCGCTGGGGCTGCGGTCGGCCTTGACGAAGGTCACGCCCTCGGGACCGGCGTCGGTCTGGGAAACCGGGAGGCCGAAGTCACGGGTGTTCAGGTACTGCAGGAACTGCGGATCGGCCGGGTCCGAGACGTCGTAGACCATGACGCCGCCGACCCGCTCCAGGCCCACGAAGGCGAGCTGGTTGCCGTCGACGACACCGGTGGCCGCACCCTCGGGCTCCGGGCCCTTGTTGTCGGAACGGTCGTCGAAGGTCGAGTTCTCGTTGCCGACGTTGAAGTACTCGGGCAGCGTGGCGGCGATCACCTGCTCGAACTCGTCGCCGGTGTCGGCCACCCGGACGCCGTTCTCGTCGTAGACCGAGAACGAGCGGGTGCCGAAGGAGTTGAGCGCCGTGTACTGGCCGCTGCCGTTCTTCGGGCTCGTGTTGGTGATGTTGAGGCGACCCACCTTGGG
>CAIYGQ010000278.1 GCA_903925745.1 uncultured Actinomycetes bacterium
CCACGGCGGCGAGCATACGGTCCGGGCACACCGTCGCCGGGGCAGCCGCCCGGGCACGGGTCGGCCCGCGGCGTCCGGGCCGATGGGAGGTCCGGACGGCCCGCGGGCCGACACGTGGGGGGACTGTGGATCAGGGGGTGACGACGATCCGACCCTCACCGCCGGACGGGTACTGGGCCGCGCTCACGGTCGGGCGTGCGGGCAGACCCCCCGGGGTCCCGGTGGCGAGCGACTGCAGGTAGTCGACCCAGACGGCCTCGTAGGTGGCACCCAGGTTCACCTTCCGGGAGGCGGGGGCGTTCGTGAAGACCGTGAAGTTGTCGCCGCCGGCGGCCGTGAAGCTGTTGGTCACGATCCGCACCGACGGAGCGCCGGACACCGGCACGCCGCCGGCGACGATCGGGGTGCCATCCGCCAGTTCGACGCTGACGACCCGGCTGCCCGGAACCGTCACCACACCGGAGGAGATGACCTGCGCCGATCCGGCGACCGAGTAGGTCACCTTCATGCCACCCACCTGGAGGAACTGCCCGCCGGCGCCCGGCAGGCTCGACCCGGCACGCTCCAGGATCTCCTTGAGTTCCGCCGGGGTCACGTCGTTGACCACGGTGAGGAGATTCGTGAAGAACGACAGGGTGTCGAGCGTGTTCTTCCGGGTCACCGCGCCGGGGGCGACGCCGCCGACGGGGAGGGCCGGCCCGGCGTTGTCCCGGATCCCGCCGCCGTTCTGGACGGCGACGACGGGGTTGCCGGCACCGCGGACGGGAAGTCCGGCGGCCGGGGCGTACTCGTCGTAGGCGGCCAGGTAGGCATCGGTGACGGTGTTGCCGGTGTTGGTCTCGGCCGTCCGGTTGCCCGGCGCGGTGAAGGTGTTCGACCCCCGGGCCGTGTTGAGCACGACCTCCGTGTTGACGATCGGCTGGTTGAACGCCGTCGTGCAGGCCTCCACGGGAGCGACCGCCGACGTCTGGATGGCGGCGTCCGGCGTCACGGCGTCGGTGACACCGAGCGACGTCGCACCCGTCGAGGCGGGGATGACCCGGCGGGGGAAGCTGTCGTCGCCGTCGACCGAGGCCACGTCGCCGGAGGCGTCGAACGTCACGTCGAGACGACCCTGGTAGCGGTAGTTGCCGCTCGTCGTCACGATCGGCACGGACGCACCATCGGCCGCGGTCTGCAGCGTCGGGTAGGTGCCGACCGGAGCGGTCTCGCCGGGGAGCAGTTCGTCGGTGTCCGGGACCGCCGGGTTGGCGAGCAGTTCGTCACCGCCGCCGGCGACCGCCAGGTCGACACCCTCGAGCAGGCCGACGAGCGCCTTGTCGTTGGCGATGTCCTGGAGGTGCGACACGACGACGATCCGCTCCACGCCGAAGCCGTTCCGGAGCCGGTCGACCTCGGCCTGCACGGCATCTGCCGTGCTGGCCAGATCCGGCGTGACGGTCACGTTGCGGGGGGACGAGATGGTCGGCAGGAGCGGGGTCGTGGCGCCCACGACACCGAAGCGGCCACCCGTCACCCGGTCGGTGACGATCTTGGAGCGGGCCACGACCTGGTCGCCGACGGTGGACCCGGTGAGGAGTCCGTCGCCGTCCACCAGCGAGGCGAATCCGGGCTCACCGGAGAAGTCCAGGTTGGCCGACAGGAACGGCTGCGTGAGGCGGCCGTTCGTCCGGAAGCCCGTGATGAACCGCTGCAGGAAGTCCGGGTTGAAGTCGAACTCGTGGTTGCCGAGCACGTGGGCGTCGTAGTCGATCTGGCGCTGGGCGACCGCGTCGTAGACCGGGGTGTTCGCGGGCGCCGGCGGCAGCACGCAGGCCAGGGTCGACGACGCCAGGAAGGCGTCACCGGCGTAGACGTTCAGCACCGAGTTGCCCTGGGACCGGGCGTCACGTCGCTCCCGGTCGGCGACCGCAGCGAACCCGGCGACACCACCGACGGGCAGGCTCGTGCCACCCGACGACGCCGTCTGGGTCAGCAGCGCCGACTCGCCGTCGTTGTTGTGCAGCAGCGTCAGCTCACCGGCGCCGTCGGGGTCGATCGGGCCGTAGAGGACGACGCTGCCCGAGATCTCGTGGGAGACCGTGAACAGGGGAAGCCCGCTCGGGCTGCGGTCGGCCCTCACGAATCCGACGCCCTCGGGGCCGGCGTCCGTCTCGGCGACCGGCAGGCCGAAGTCACGGGTGTTCAGGTACTGCAGGAACTGCGGGGCAGCCGGGTCCGAGACGTCGTAGACCATGACGCCACCGACCCGCTCCAGGCCGACGAAGGCGATCTGGTTGCCGTCGACGACTCCGATCGCCGCACCCTCGGGCTCGGGACCCTTGTTGTCGGACCGGTCGTCGAAGGTCGAGTTCTCGTTGCCGGCGTTGAAGAACTCGGGGAGCGTGGCGGCGATCACCTGCTCGAACTCATCACCTGTGTCGGAGACGCGGACGCCGTTCTCGTCGTAGACCGAGAACGAGCGGGTGCCGAAGGAGTTGAGCGCCGTGTACTGGCCGCTGCCGTTCTTCGGGCTCGTGTTGGTGATGTTGAGGCGACCCACCTTGGGGTCGGTCTTGATCGTGGCATCGGCGAAGACGGTCGGGTCGAGCGTGACCGACTTGACCCGGACCTCCTCCTTGAAGCCGGTGTAGTCGCGGGCGTCGCCCTCGTTGGCGGTCAGGTAGTACGTCGTCGAGCCGACCCGGAACGACGCGATCGCGTCGGGCAGGGGCAGGCCCTGGACCGGCCAGTTGGCCACGTTGATCGTGGAGTCCTTGTCCGAGGCGTCGATCCCGTTGCCCGGCAGGCTGTGATCGATCGTGCCGAGCGGCTGGATGGAGACGACCTTCTTGCCGACCAGGTCGATCTCGGCCACCGCGTTGTTCTCCTGCAGCGTCACCCAGGCGGTGGCGTAGGTCGGGTCGATCGAGGGGTACTCGGGCTCCAGGTCCTGGGCCACGGAGGCACCGGGGCCGAAGATGCGGACGCCGGCGGGCAG
>CAIYGQ010000279.1 GCA_903925745.1 uncultured Actinomycetes bacterium
AACCGCCGGATCCGCCGCCTCGCCGGCCGCCTGGCCCTGACCGCCGTGGCCGCCGGAGGCATCGGCGCCGGCCCGTTCGCCGCCGTGGCCTCGGCCGACTGCCCCTACGGGCTCCCGGCCTGCCCGACCAAGCCGGAGATCGGTCCCGAACTCCAGGTGCCGGTCCGGCCCGACTTCTCCTCGATCGACCCGGGGATCCTCGACGACCTGAACGACGGGCCCGTGATCAGCGTCCCGCCGATCGGCCCCGAGACGATCGACCCGGGCGTGCTGGACGACCCCGTCGCCGACCCGGGAGACGGCCCGGTGACCAGCATCCCGCCGATCGGCCCCGAGACGATCGACCCGGGCCTGCTGGACGACCCGCTGCTCGACCCCGATCCCGGCACCGACGACCCGGGCGACCCCGTCGAGGAGACCGGCGACCCGGAGGACACGACCACCACGACCACCACGACCTCGGTGCCCGGCTCCGACGACCGTGACGAGTCGGCTGCCGACGACGGCGAGGGTCTGGCCTTCACCGGCGGCGGCACCACCCTGGCGCTGGCCGGGGCCGCCATCGCCGGCGTCGGGGCGCTGACCGCTGGAGGCGCCGCCCTGGCCCGACGTCGCCAGCAGGGCTGATCCCGCAGCAGCCTCCTTTCACCCGTCAGGTGCCCCGGAGCCACGCTCCGGGGCACCGGCGCGCCCGGGGCCGGTAGCGTCGAGCGCATGGGCGACTCCAGCACTCCGGTCCGCGACTACGTGACGGGGGCGCTGGCTCCGGTTCCCGACGAGGTGACCCTGAACGACCTGCGGGTGACCGGATCGCTGCCGTCCGACCTGGACGGCCGCTACGTCCGCAACGGCCCCAACCCCATCGACCCCGATCCGGTCACCCAGCACTGGTTCACCGGTGCCGGCATGGTCCACGGGGTCAGGCTGCGCGATGGCCGGGCCGAGTGGTACCGGAACCGATGGGTCCGCACCGACGAGGTGACGACAGCGCTCGGCGAGCCGGGGACACCGGGTGCGCGACGGGACGGCGGTCCGACCGCTGCGGTCAACACCAACGTCGTCCAGCTCGGCGGCCGGACGTGGGCGATCGTCGAGGCCGGCCAGTGGCCGGTGCGACTGTCGGAGGAGCTGGACACCGAGGCGATCGACGCGTTCGGTGGCACGCTCCGGGGCTCCTTCACCGCCCACCCCCACACCGACCCCAGGACCGGACTCACCCACGCGGTGGCCTACCACTGGACCGAGACCAGCGTCCGCCACGTCGTGCTGGACGCGGACGCCCGGGTGGTGCGCGAGGAGCCCGTCGAGGTCGGCGGGTCGCTGATGGTGCACGACACGGCCATCACCGAGTCGCGCATCCTGGTGTTCGACCTGCCCGTCACCTTCCGGCTCGACGACGCAGTGGCCGGATCCGTCTTCCCCTACGCCTGGGATCCGGACCGTCCGGCCCGGGTGGGGCTGCTGGGTCTGGACGAGCCCGGCGACGCCGTCCGCTGGACCGAGGTCGAGCCCTGCTACGTGTTCCACCCCGCCAACGCCCACGACACCCCCGACGGTGGCGTGGTCGTCGACGTCTGCCGGTGGGAGAAGGTGTTCGACCACGACCGACTCGGCCCGAACGAGGGCACGCCCCGACTCGAACGCTGGTCGCTCGATCCCCGATCGGGTCGGGTGTCGACCGAGGTCATCGACGACCGGGCCCAGGAGTTCCCCCGGGTCGACGAGCGACGCACCGGGACACCGACGCGCTGGACGACCACCGCCGGTCTGGCCAGCGCCGGGGCGGCCCACGCCCCGCTGTACCGCCACGACCTGGAGTCGGGAACGACCGTCGAGGTCGACTTCGGGCCGACGAGTGCCGCCCAGGAGTTCGTGGTCGTGCCCCGGGAGGGTTCGACCGCCGAGGACGACGCCTGGCTGGTCGGGTTCGTGACGGACCGCGCCGAGGCGACGACGGACCTGGTGGTGCTCGCCGCCGACGACCCCGCCGGAGGGCCGGTCGCCAGGGTGCACCTGGGCCGACGGGTCCCCGACGGCTTCCACGGGAACTGGATGCCGAGCGGCGCCTGAGCGGCGGACCGGGCACCCCGGGTCCGACGAGGCGGCCTCAGGCCCCGCGCAGGTGGGCGGTCTCGTTGAAGGTCCGCAGCACACGGCGGCCGCCCGCCACCGTGATCCGGGTGATCGATGCCGGATCGACGTGCGTCGTCCAGGCGGCTCCGGCGCCGATGCCCATGGCCCAGCCGACCGCCGCCTTGAGCGGCGAGACGTGCGTGACCAGGACGACGGTCCCCTCCACCCGGGCCACCGCGGCCCACTCCTCGCAGGCCCGGGCCGTCCGCTCCTGCACCTGTGCGAGTGACTCGCCGCAGCCCGGGGGCACGTAGTCGGGATCGCCGCGCCAGTCGGCCCACACCTCCGGCGGCACGTCCGACAGCGGCGTCCCGTCCAGCTCCCCGTAGTCGAGTTCGACGAGCCGGTCGTCGATGGCGACCGGGAGGCCGAACGCCTCGGCGGTGTGGCGGGTCCGCTCGAGTGGACTCGACACGACCGCTGCGACCGGGGCCCCGGACGCGACGGCGTGCGAGAGCACGGATCCCGCCAGCTCGGCCGCCTGGGCGCGACCGACCTCGTCCAGGGGCACGTCGAGGCGACCCAGGAGCAGGCCGCGGGCGTTGGCGGCGGTGCGGCCGTGACGGACGACGACGAGGTCGCTCAACGACCACCCCCGGAGACGAATGACCGGTCGAGTTGTCCGGTGCGCAGGAATCGACTGCGGCGATCGGGGTCATCCAGTCCGAACCGCCGCCAGGCCCAGACCCCGACCACGACGGCGACCACGTCGAGCACAAGCGACCACCAACCCCGGGACCACTCAGGCGCCGACCCCGGGGTGAACGAACGATCGAGCACCGGCCACCAGAAGGTCTCAGTGCGCGTCCACGCTCCATCCAGCACCAGGTGCAGGTACATCCCGATCGGGAGACCCAGCCAGCGCCGCCGGACGAGCCGCCGCCCGGTGGTGGCCAGCATGACGACGAGCAGGACGAACGTCGGCGCCAGCAGCGAGTGCAGGAATCCCGCACCCCACGGGGTCTCGACCACCGGCAGGACCGCGCCCAGCGCAACGAGCCGGTAGTCGATCGCGGGGCTCTGGAAGACGGCCCAGGTCACCACGACGCTGAGTACGGCGAACCAGAGGATCACCGGACGAGGATTCGACCACACTGTGGGCAGAACACGGTGGCATCCTCGGGCGCCTTGCGGACCTGGTCCAGTTCTCCGGGAGGGATCTCCAGGTGGCAGCCCTCGCACCGGCGGCCGTCCAACCGTGCGGCACCCACCCCGCCCAGACGTGTGCGCAGTGAGTCGTAGTCGCGGAGCACTGCTGGATCGACGTCGACGACGGCTGCGTCCCGGGCCGACAACTCGACGGCGATCCTGGCGTCCAGGTCGGCGCAGGCGGCCTCGATCACCGCATGCAGGCCGTCCAGGGACGCCTGGTGGGTGGCACGCCGCTCGTCGAGCCCGTCGAGCTCCGTCTGGAGCGGTTCGGCCTGTTCCATCAACTCGATGGCCTGGTCCTCGAGCTGGGCCTGTCGGGTGGTCAACATCCGGTGGTCGGCCTGGAGGTCCTCGAGCTCCTTGTGTGCGACGACAGAACCGTCGTAGAGGCGGCGTTCGACCCCGGCGGCCTTCTCCTGGACCATCGTGGCCTCGTCCTCGAGCCGCCGCTCAGCGGAACGGATCCCGTCGAGCTCAACACCCAGGCGGGTCCGCTCGGCGTCGATCGCAGCGATCGCCGCCGTCTCCGTCCGGGCCTGCTCGAGCTCGGGGAGGTGGTCACGCTGGTGGCGCAACTGGTCGGCCCGGGTGTCGTGGTCCTGGACCACGAGCAGTTGGTCGAGTGCACCCACGGCCAGAACCTACTTCGGTCCCCGGTGCTCAGCCGCCGGTGCCGCCGCCGTCTCCGGTGCCGCCGCCGGTACCGCCACCGCCCGTACCGCCACCGCCCGTCGAGGTTCCGCCACCATCACCGCCACCCGAGGTCGATCCACCCGAGCCGGAGCCGCCGGTCGACGTCCCGCCGGAGGAGGACCCGGAGGATGAGCTCCCCGAGCTGCTCGAACCACTGCCGGAGCGTCCGGACCCACTCGAGGTGGAGGACGAACCGCCCGGAGTCGCCGTCCTCGGTGCATACCGGGCCCACGGGTCGGGGACCGGACGGCTCGGCACCGAGTCCGGCTCGGCGAAGTCGACGACCGGGTCACCGTCGAGGTACGGGAACATGAACGTCCGCCAGACCCGGGCCGCCGTCACACCACCCTGGACCCGGCCCCCGCTCATGTTCGAGTTGGCGGTCGGGTTGCCGATCCAGACAGCGGTGGAGATCTGCGGCGTGTAGCCGACGAACCACACGTCGGTGTTCTTGCCGCCCTCCAGCTCGGTCGTGCCCGTCTTTCCGGCCGCCGGGCGTCCCTGCGGCAGCGATCCGCCCGCATACGTTCCCGACGTCACGACGAGCTGCATGGCGGTGGTGGCCTGTCGGGCCACGTTCGGCGAGATCACCTGCTCGTTCGGTGGGACGAACTCGAAGAGCACCTTGCCGGTCCGATCCTCGACCTTGGACACGAAGTGCACCGGGTTCCGGCGGCCGTCGTTGGCGACCGTCGCGTAGGCCGCGGCCATGTCCATGGTTCCCGCGAGCGCGTCGCAACCGATCGTGAAGCACGCAGCCCGGACGCCGTCGGGGTCCAAACCGTCGGGGCGGGCCCCGAGCTTGATCGCGGTGTCCCGGGTCGCGTCGAATCCGACGACGCCCTGCATCCGCATGAACGCGCAGTTGTTCGACTCGGCGAGCGCCTTGGCGAGCGTGACCGGACCCTTCGTCGGGCAGTCCTGCGGGTAGGGACCCGGGTCGGTGACACCCCAGCGCTTCTTCATCGCCTCCGGTGCCGTGTCGCCCGAGATCGGGCTGTTGATCCCGTAGCCGGCGTCGAGCATCGCGACCAGGGTGAACGGCTTGAAGCTCGACCCCGACGAGCGTCCACCCGCGGGTTCGGCAGTCTCGACGACGCCCTCGCCCTCCACCTGGGCCTCGCCGACGATCGCCCGCACGGCCCCGGAGGACGGTTCGATCGCCGTGAGCGACACGGCGGTCTCGGGGTTGGAGTCGGCCAACGGGTTGGATGCCGCCGCCTCCTCGGCCATCACCTGGGCCTCGGGGTCGATCGTGGTGGTGATCCGGAGGCCACCGTTGAAGATCAGGTAGCGGCGAAGGTCCTCGGTGGGGGCCAGCCAGGCCGCATCCAGGAGTTCGTCGCGGACCTGACGCTCCAGGTAGGTGAGCACCTGGGCGCGTTGGGCCCGCTCCTCTCCGTAGGTCTGGCTCGGCAACGGCGTGGCCTCGATGAACGCGACCTGCTCGGCGGTGAGGTGGCCCTCGTCCTGGAGCCGCTGCAGGACCGATGTCCGGTTCTGGGCGGCCTCGGCGGGGAAGCGGAGCGGGTCGGCACCGTTCGGCTCGCGGATCAGACCGGCGAGCACGGCCGCCTCGCCGTAGTTGATCTGCGACGCGGACTTGTTGAAGTAGCGCTTCGCGCCCGCCTCCATGCCGTAGGCGCCCCGCCCCAGGTAGACGGCGTTGAGGTACTGCTCCAGGATCCGGTCCTTGCACTGCTGCTTCGGCACCCCTTCGCAGAGCTGGTCCTCGAGCTGCAGGGCGAGCGATGCCTCCTTCACCTTCCGGGTGATCGACTGCTCGTTGCCGACGAGCGACAGCTTCACCAGCTGCTGGGTGATGGTGGACCCACCCTGGGAGACCTCGCCGGCCTCGGTGTTGGCGCGGAACGCCCGGGCGATGGACTTCGCGCTCACCCCCGAGTGCAGGTAGAAGGTGGCGTCCTCGGCCGCCAGGACGGTGGTGCGCAGCTCCGGCGAGATCGCAGCGAGCGGCACCACCTCGCGGTTCTCGGAGCCGACGAGCTCGCCGTAGGGCTGTCCACCCTCGGTGAAGATCTTGGACCCCTGGGGCAACTCCGGGAGCTTGAGCTTGGTCAGCGGCTCGAACGAGGCCGCCTCGGTGATCCGGCCGACCTCCGGGAAGAACGCCATGGCACCGACCGCGAGCGCGAACACGCCGAAGGCGATGATGGCGAGGAAGCGGAGGAGGAGTTGAACGGGTCGGGACATGGATGCGTGGGGGGCGGGCACGACGTTGACCGCACCTCCAAGGTAGTGGCCACCCGGGGCCGCCGCCCGACACCAGGGCCGGGTCGCGGCGCCCCGACGCCGCTAGGTTGCAGGGGTCCTCGACCCCTGGGAGATCTCCCCATGCCGCACGACCGCCGATTCCGCTTCGGGATCCAGCTGAGCCAGCCCCTGGAGGGTTCGAGCTGGTCGGAGACCGCCCGGCGGGTCGAGTCGCTGGGCTACTCCACGCTCTTCGTACCCGACCACTTCGGCGACCAGCTCGCCCCGATCACGGCGCTCGCCATCGCCGCGGAAGCGACCACCACGCTGCGCGTCGGGGCGCTCGTGTTCGACAACGACTACCGCCACCCCGTCACGCTCGCCACCGAGACCGCCACGCTCGACCTGCTCTCCGGAGGCCGGGTCGAGCTGGGTCTGGGGGCCGGGTGGATGCGGACCGACTACGAACAGTCCGGGATCGCGTACGACCCGCCGGGCGTGCGGGTGGACCGCTTCGAGGAGGCGCTCGAGGTCGTCACCCGCCTGTTCGGCGACGGCCCGGTGGACTTCGAGGGCGAGCACTACACGATCACTGGACTGGAGGGACTGCCGAAGCCGCACACCCCCGGTGGTCCGCCGATCGTCATCGGCGGCGGCGGGCGCCGGGTCCTGTCGATCGCCGCCCGACGGGCGGACATCGTCGGGATCAACCCGAACCTGGCGAGCGGCGAGATCGGCGCCGACGTCGTCGCCGACGCCATGGCCGACCGTGTCGACGAGAAGGTCGACTGGGTCCGTCAGGCCGCCGGCGACCGGTTCGACGACCTGGAGCTCAACGTCCTGTCGTTCCTCTCGACGGTCACCGACGATCCCGTCGGACTCGCCGAGGGGGTGGCCGCCATGTTCGGGGCCAGCGCCACCGACGTGCTGGCGACCCCGTCGGTGATCGCCGGGACGGTTCCCGGGATCTGCGACACCCTGCGGGAGCGCCGTGACCGGTGGGGCTTCTCCTACTACGTCTTCCAGGGCGACAGCGCCGTGGCCATGGCGCCGGTCGTCGCTGAGCTCACCGGGACCTGACCCCGGTGCGCCCCAGGATCCGCCGCCGCAGCGGCCGGACGCTGGCGCTGGCCGGAGCGGGCGGCATGGCCGCCGTCCACGCCGCGGCCGCCCCCACGGCCGGGTGCCGACTCACGGTCGTGGCCTCGGCATCGGGGCGTTCGTCGCGCTCGCTCGCCGGAGAGGCCGACGCCCGGCGGATCCCGGTCGCAGACCTGCCGGGAGGTGCCGAGGTGATGGTCGTGGCGACCCCCACGACGACCCACACCGAACTGGCGACCCGCGGGGCGTCCGCCGGCGCCGTGGTCCTGGTCGAGTCACCCTGGTGCACCTCCGCTGCGGACGCCGACGACCTGCTCGCTGCGGATGCCGCAGGTCCCGGTCGGATCCGGGGTGCTGCGCCGACCCGCTGCTCCCCCGCCTGGCGGGCCACCATGGCCGAGCGCCGGACACTCGGCCCGATCCGCCATCTGTCGGGCTGCTGTGCGCTCCCCGCCCCCGACTGGGGCCACCTCGGAGCGGACCTCGACGACGGGATCCGGATCCGCCTGTCGGCGGCCACCGCGCTGCCGCTGCTCGAGGACCTGGCCGGTGGTCCGGTCGTCGGTGTCGCCGCAGCGCGCACCGCCTCCGGACACGAGCTCCGGCCGACGTTCCGGACCCCGCAGGGCGACCTGGACGCAACGGTGGAGCTGCGCATCGGTGCCGGGTCCGAGGTGTGGTTCCAGGCCTCGGCCGACGACGGGGTGGTCCGGGTCGAGCTGGCACCGGGACGACTGCTGGAGCGCAACGGGGGACCGATCGTCCTGCCGTCCGGCTCGGCGGCCGACGACCCCCTCGTCCGGGCCGGCTACGTCGACCAGCTCTCCGGCCTGGGACTGGACGGGGACCTGACCGTGGATCCCGCCACCATCAGGCGCCTCACTGCGGCCACCGACGCTGCGCTGCGGTCATTGGGAGCGAGCGGTGACCGCGTCGAGGTCCGATGAGCCCGGTCGACGGGCTCAGAAGTCGTCGTCGCCCAGGTCGACCTCGCCCTCGACCCCCTTGCTGTAGGCCGAGACCGTTCGCTCGAAGAAGTTGGTCAGCTCCTGGACATCCTGCAGCTCCATGAAGCTGAACGGGTTCTTCGAGCCGTACACGGGCGGGAGCTGCAGCATGGCGAGCCGCGAGTCGGCGACGAACTGGAGGTACTCGCGGGTGTCGGGCAGCGACATCCCGGGAATCCCCTCGGACAGGAGGTCCTCGGCGAACTGGAACTCGACCTCGACGGCCTCCTGGATCATCTGCGTCACCCGTCGACCGAGGTCGGCGTCGAACAGATCAGGCTCCTCGTCCCGAACCTGCCTGATGACCTCGAACGCGAAGTTCATGTGGCCGCTCTCGTCGCGGAACACCCAGTTGGTGCCTGCGGCCAGGCCGTTCAACAGGCCCTTGGACCGGAGGAAGTACACGTAGGCGAACGCCGCGAAGAAGAACAGCCCCTCGATGCAGGCCGCGAAGCAGATGAGGTTCAGCAGGAACTCCTGCC
>CAIYGQ010000280.1 GCA_903925745.1 uncultured Actinomycetes bacterium
GGGTCCGGAAGACGAACTGCCCCGGGGTGATCTCGTTGCGGAACGACTTGCCGATCTGCGCGATGCCGAACGGCGGGCGGACCCGGGTCGTGTCGATCACGTTCTTGAAGTTGATGAACATCCCCTGGGCCGTCTCGGGCCGCAGGTAGGCGACGGCGGCGGCGTCCTCCACCGGCCCGGCCTGGGTCTTGAACATCAGGTTGAACTGGCGGGGCTCGGTGAACGTGCCGCGCTTGCCGCATGACGGGCACTGCTCCGGGTCGTCGAGCTTGTCCAGGCGGAACCGCTGGTGGCAGTTGGTGCAGTCCACGAGCGGATCGGTGAAGTTGGCCAGGTGACCCGAGGCCTCCCACACCTGCGGGGGGGACAGGATCGAGGCGTCCAGGCCGACCACGTCGCCGCGGAGCTGGACCATGGACCGCCACCACGCGTCCTTGACGTTGCGGAGCAGGAGCACGCCGACCGGCCCGTAGTCGTAGGTGCTGCGGAAGCCGCCGTAGATCTCGGCCGAGGGGTACACGAAGCCCCGCCGCTTGGTCAGGTTGACGATCCGGTCGAAGAGCTCGGGCGACGGTGACGACATGGGCGCAGAGGCTACCGCCGGACCCCTCCCACACCGCGAGCCGTCACCGGTCGCGGCCTCGGCATCCACGATCGGACCCCGGCGGGCCACGATGACCCACCGGGCTCTCCCACCCCGCTAGCGTGCCCGACGTCGGCTTCAGCTGACAGGCCATCGGAGGTACCAGCCATGAGTGACCCGAACGTTCCGCCGCCACCCGGCGGCTACCAGCCCCCGCCGCCGGGTCAGCCGCCGGCGGCCCCACCCCCGGGCCAGCCGCCCGGCGGATACTCACCGCCCCCGGCCCAGCCCTACGGCGGAGGCGGTGGCTCGGTGCCGCCGCTCGACGCCGGCGCAGCCGTCTCCTACGGCTGGGAGAAGTTCAAGACCTACCCGCTCCAGTTCATCGTCCTGGTCCTCGCCGTGTTCGGCGTGCAGCTGGTCTGGAGCTTCATCTCGAACTTCATCACGCCCCGCGTCAACGGGATCTTCGGCATCCTGCTCTCCATCGGCATCGCCGCCATCGGACTGGCACTCGCGTTCGTCGTCGAGGCCGGCGTCTGGCGGGCGTCCCTCGGGGTCACACGGGGCCAGGTCCCGTCGTTCAGTCAGTTCACCCAGACCGACAACCTGGCGCCGTTCGCGCTGACGGCCATCTTCTACGGCCTCATCGCAGCGATCGGCTTCCTGCTGTGCATCATTCCGGGGATCGTCTGGTTGATCTTCGGGGCGTACGCGCCGATCCTCGCCCTGGAGAAGGGCATGGGGCCGGGCGAGGCGTTCTCCACGTCGATCAACTTCGTGAGGAACAACCTCGGACAGGTGTTCCTGATCCTCCTGGTCTGCTGGTTGATCGGCATCGCCGGCGTCGTCCTCTGCTGCGTGGGCGTCCTTGTCACCTACCCGATCAGCCGGATCGCGATCGTCCACTCCTACCGGGCGCTCACCAACGAACCCGTCGTGCCCTGATCCGGGCACTCCGAGCACGGATCGACGGGGCCCTCCGGGGCCCCGTCGCCGCGTGCGGCCTCAGGCACCGTGCAGGACGCGGACCGAACGGAGCCGGCGCTCCAGGTGCGTCTCGAGGGCAGAGGTCGCGAGCGCGTCGACCTCTCGGGTGACCTCGCCCTCGGGCAGGTCGAGCACCGCCACGAGCCCTCCCCCGAGCACCGCCCGGGCGACGGCGAGTGCCTGGTCGCTGACCGGCCGACCGCCGCCGCAGGACCGGCACCGGACCCCACCCGCCTCCAGGGCCAGGCCCATCCCTGCGTCGTCCCCGCCGCACCCCACACAGGCCGAGAGCTCGGGGGCCACCCCGTCGACCGCGAGCAGCTTCAGGTAGAACGCGGCCGGCAGCAGGGGCGGGTCCCGCTCCTCGATCGTGCGGAGCGCGCCGACGAGCATGTCGTGGATCCGGGCGTTCGGCTGTCGGTCCGCCACGACCAACTCGACGGCCTCGAGCACCGCCGCCACGTGCGACAACCGACCCATGTCCCCCCGTGACCGCGGCCGGGACTCGACGGTCTCGGCCTGGGTGACCAGGTCGAGCTCACCACGACCCTGGTGCAGCTGCACCTCGACGTGGGATCCGGGTTCCAGTCGGGAGCCGAACTTCGACCTGGTCCGCCGGACCCCCTTGGCGACCGCCCGGACCTTGCCGGACTCCCGGCACATCAACACGACCACCCGGTCGGCCTCGCCGAACTTGTGGGTCCGCAGCACCACGGCGACGTCCCGGTAGAGGCTCACCCCGAGAGTCTCCCACGGCGACCGGCCCCCACGGCCGACCCCGCTCCTGGTCCATGCCGCTCCGTCGGTCCGGCGGATCAGCGGGCGCTCGGGTCGGCGTCGGACAGCCCGCCGAAGCGCCGGTCCCGGCGCTGGAACTCGTCGATCGCTGCGTACAGGTCGCTCCGGCGGAAGTCGGGCCACAGCACGTCGGTGAAGACGAGCTCGGAGTAGGCCATCTCCCACAGCAGGAAGTTCGAGGTCCGGAACTCACCCGAGGTGCGGATGACCAGCTCCGGGTCCGGCATCGTCGGGTCGTACAGGTGTCGACGGATGGTTCGCTCGTCGATCTTCTGCGGCGGGATCCCCTGGGCGGCGATGGCCCGGACGGCGTCGACCAGCTCGGCCCGTCCGCCGTAGTTGAACGCCATCGACACCGTCATGGCCGTGTTGTCCCGGGTCAGCGCGAGGGTCTCGTCGATCCGCCGCAGGATCCGCTTGGGGACCCGCCAGTCCCGGCGGCCGATGAACTGCAGCTTGACGTTCTTGGCGTTCAGCTCGTCCCGCCGAGTGAGCAGCAGGCGCTCGTTGAAGTTCATGAGGTAGCGGACCTCGTCGACGGGTCGCTTCCAGTTCTCGGTCGAGAACGCGTAGACCGTCAGCCACCTGATCCCCGCGTCCAGCGCCCCCCAGATCGTGTCCATGAGCGCCTCCTCACCGGCGGCGTGGCCGTCGGTGCGGGGCAGGCCGCGACGCTGCGCCCACCGCCCGTTGCCATCCATGACGATGGCCACGTGGACGGGGATCCGGGACGAGTCGAGCTCGGTGAACTCCACGTCCGCACCGTACCTGATGCCCCGCGCGGATCCGTGCCCCGTCCGGGCCGGCGCGATCAGTAGCCGAGCTGCTCCAGGGAGCCCGGCCGGGACTGCCAGTCGCGCTCCACCCGGACCCGCAGCTCCAGGAACGCTCCCTCGGGGAGCTGGCGACGCACGCGCGTGCCGACCTCCTTGAGCACGGCGCCACCCCTGCCGATGACCATCCCCTTCTGGGACTCGCGCTCGACCAGGATCTCGACCGTCACGTGGGGCCACTCCCAGGCGACGGTCCGGGTGGCGATCGAGTGAGGCAGCTCCTCTCGAACCACTCCCAGCAGCTGCTCGCGGACCAGCTCCGCGACCCGGAAGCCCTCACCGGCGTCCACCGACACATCCCTCGGGTACCAGGCCGGACCCTCCTCCAGTCGCCCGAGCAGGTACTCCACGAACGGCTCGACACCCTCGCCCGTGCGGGCCGAGACGGGGAACCACTCGACCGCCGGGAACTCGGCGGCGGCGGCGAGCTGCTCCAGCAGGACCGCAGGCGCCACGCGGTCGATCTTGTTGACGACGACGACGGACCCCTCCGGGAGACGGGCGGCGATCCGGCGGTCCCCGGGTCCGACCCGTTGCGTGGCGTCCAGCACCAGGCAGGTCACGTCGACGTCCCCGAACGTCTCAGTGGCCGCCGAGTTGAGCCGCTCCCCCATGAGCGTCCTCGGCTTGTGGATCCCGGGCGTGTCGACGAAAACGAGTTGGGCGTCGGGACGCTGCAGGATCCCCCGGATCTGGTGCCGGGTCGTCTGCGGCTTGTCGGAGACGATCGACACCTTCTCGCCGAGGATCCGGTTCACCAGGGTCGACTTGCCGACGTTCGGTCGACCCACGAGCGACGCGAAGCCGGACCGGAACGCCGGGTCGGTCACGGGTTCGGTCCGTCGACCGGCCGCAGGTCCCGGACCCGCACACGCGTCACGCGACGGCCGTCGACCCGCTCGACGACGAGCCGGACGCCATCGGATTCGACCGCATCGCCCGGCACGGGGACGCGCCCGAGCTTGCCGAAGACCAGTCCGCCGACGGTGTCCCAGTCACCCTCGGGGAGGTGCAGGTCGAGCTCCTCGTTCAGGTCGCCGACGTTGAAGGATCCGACCACGAGGACCTCGCCGTTGGCCAGGCGCTGGAGGTCCTCGGTCTCGCTGTCGAACTCGTCGGTGATGTCGCCGACGAGCTCCTCGAGCAGGTCCTCGAGCGTCACCACGCCGGCGTTGCCGCCGTACTCGTCGACGACGACCGCCAGGTGGGTCTTCGTCAGCTGCATCTCGGCCAGCAGGTCCCGGACGGGCTTCGTCTCGGGGACGAAGTACGCGTCCCGCATCACGGTGGTCACCGGTTCCGATCCGGCACCCTCCCGTTCGGCCCGGAAGGCGTGGCGCACGTTGACGACGCCGACGACGTCGTCGGAGCTCTCGCCGTAGACCGGCAGCCGGGACAGGCCCGCCTCGATCGCGACGTCGACGACCTCCCGCACGGACGAGTCACGGCCCACCGAGACCACATCGGGCCGGGGGACCATCACCTCCCGTACGACCGTGTCGCCGAAGTCGATGATCGACTCGATGAGCTCCCGCTCGGACTCCTCGATCACGGCGGCCTCGGCCGCCTCCTCGGCGAGCGCCAGGATCTCCTCCTCCGTGACGAACGGGCCCTGCTTCAGGCCCTTGCCCGGCAGGATGATGTTCGCGACCCCGATCAGCGCGCGAGCGGGCCAGCGCATCAGCCGACCGATGCCGTCGACCATCGGCGCCGTGAGCAGCGCCGCCCGGTCGGTGTGCTGCAGCGCCCACGTCTTCGGGGCCGCCTCGGCCAGCGTGAACAACACGACGACGTTCAACACGATGCCGATGGCGACACCGAGCGGCCCGAACAGCCGGGCCGAGAGGACACCGACCAGCGACGCCTGGACGGTCTGCACGATGTTGACCGACAGGTAGACGGCGTTGAGGTCACGTTCCAGGTTCGACACGATCCGCTGCACCAGCGGACCGCGACGGGGGTGCTGCTCGGCCAGGGCGGCGGCCCGGGACCGGGACATCCGGGTGATCGCGGTCTCGGCCACCGCCAGGACGGACGCCGCCACGACCAGGACGACGATGACCACGAGCAGCCAGATGTCGATCACGCTCACGATGCACCCCCGGCGGTTCCCGGAACCGGTATCGCCCCGCTCCCGGCCGGTCCGCTGCCGACTGCTCCGTTCCCGGCCCAGGGGTCGGCGGGGAGCGGACCGTGGAGCCGGTCGAGGAGCTCGCGTTCACGGGCCCACATGACGGCTTCCTGGTCCGGGTCGGCGTGGTCCCAGCCGCACAGGTGGAGTCCCCCGTGGGTGACGAGCAGGGCCAGTTCCGCCGCCAGGTCCCCGGCGTGGCCGGAGGCCTGCGCCGAGGCCACCTGCGGGCACAGCACCACGTCGCCGACGACCCACGGCTCGTCCTCGGGGACGGGACCGGAACCGTCGAGCGGGAACGACAGCACGTCGGTCGGACCGACGTGGCCCAGGTGCTCCTCGTTCAGCGCGGCGATGTCATCGACGTCGACCAGCACCACCGACGCCTCGGCCCGCGGCGGGACGCCCTCCTCCCGCAGCACCGAGGCCAGCAGCGAGCAGCAGGCCACCAGGTCGACCGTCTCGGTGCCGACACGACGATCGTCGCGGCCCTCCACGACGGGCGCCGGGTCCGGGACGCTCACCGGGCCGCGTGGCGCGCGTACGCGTCCACGATGTCCTGGACGATCCGGTGCCTCACGACGTCGCGGGAACTCAGGTGCACGAAGCCCAGTCCCTCGATGTCCTGGAGCACCGACTCCAGGTCGTCCAGACCCGACCGGCCACCCTGCACGTCGACCTGCGTGACGTCCCCGGTGACGACCGCCTTGGAGCCGAACCCGATCCGGGTCAGGAACATCTTCATCTGCTCCGGTGTCGTGTTCTGGGCCTCGTCCAGGATGATGAAGCTGCTGTTCAGCGTCCGACCCCGCATGAAGGCCAGCGGCGCGACCTCCACCGTGCCGCGCTCCAGGTAACGCTGCGCCCCCTCGGGTCCGACCATGTCGTGGAGCGCGTCGTACAGGGGTCGGAGGTAGGGGTCGACCTTGGCCATGAGGTCACCGGGGAGGAACCCCAGGCGCTCCCCCGCCTCGACCGCCGGCCGGGTCAACACGATGCGCTCGACCAGCTTCCGCTGCAGTGCCTGCACCGCCATGGCCACCGCCAGCCACGACTTGCCGGTCCCGGCGGGGCCGATCCCGAAGGTGACGATGTTGCGGCCGATCGCGTCGACGTAGCGCTTCTGTCCGCTGGTCGAGGGTCGCACCGTCGCGCCGCGGTGGGTGCGGAGGACCTCGTGGGTGAGCACCTCGGACGGCCGCTCGTCCGCACGAGCCATGTCGATTGTCCGTCGCAACGCCGCCTCGTCCAGACGGTGACCGCGCTCGACGAGCACGACGAGTTCCTCGAAGAGCCGACCGACCCGCTCGGCGTCGTGGCCCGAGGTGATGATCTCGTTGCCCCGCACCGTCACCCGGGTGTCCGGGAACGCCTGCTCGACGACGTCCAGCAGGCCATCTCCCGGACCGAGGAGTTCGGCCATCAGGTGGTTGCCCGGCACCCTGACCAGCATGGTGCCGGGTTCGCCCCCTCCGGCGGGCGGGGCGGCCACGCCGGTCAACCCGGATGCGGCCCCGTCGGCGGGGCGGTCAGGATCGTCCATGCGTCCCACCACTCTACCGATCCCGGCGACCGACGGCGGGCGGTCGGGCGGTCAGCGCGCGGTCAGGCGCCGGCGGACCCAGCCGACGCCGTCAGGCTCCTCCATGGCGTCGGACCAGCCGTCGAGCGTCGAGTCGAGCTCACTCCGGTCGGTGATCGTGGCGAGGATCTCGACGGTGATGAGCTCGACCGGCATGTCGGGAACGAAGGAGTCGCCGAGCGGATCCATCTCGACCGGCTCGAGGGGCTCGGCCATCAGGTAGAGCTCGCCGGTGTCGACCACCCAGTTGAGTTCGTAGCGACGACCGGTGTCGTCGAGCCAGTCGCGCCCCAGGTTCTCCTCGTCGGAGGATCGCCGAGTGGGATCGGCCTCGTAGAACTCCTCGATGTTCATGCCGGGTTCATCCTTGGCCGCACTCCGCTGCTCTGCCGGGTCGCCGACCGTCCGGCCGTCGCTCCCGTCCTCGGTTGGTGATGCTCGTCGTGGGCGCCGTGCTCGACGCGTTCGACGGGCTCGTCGTCTCCGACCTCCCACGCTACGACAGGCCGGTGACGATCGCTCAACCAGGGGGATCGACGGGCACCGGTCCCCGTTGTCGACCGGCGCCCGGAACCGTAGAACTCGACCGCCTCCCCGACCCGGCCCGACCCGGCCCGACCCAGCCCGACCCAGCCCGACCCGACCCGACCCGACCCGCACCGGCTCGACCAGAGGCCCGTACGACTCGAACGACTCGAACGACCGGAACGACCGGAACGACCAAGCACCGGGAGCACCCACGTGGACATCGATGCGACGACCAGGCCGAGACCGACACCGACCCGGCGCCCCCGGGAGGTGCTGGCGTCATCCACCCGGGAAGAAGCCCGGCCACATCGGGGGCAACCCTCGACGCGACGCTGGTCGCCGCGTCGGCCGACGGGATCGCTGAACACCCGCAGCCTGGTCGGTGCCGGGTTGGTCGTGGTCGCCGTGGGCGGCGTCCTCAGCGCGCACCGCTCGGCCGTCGCCCCGCCGTCCTCCTCGATCGTGGTCACTTCCCGGGCGCTCCTGGCGGGCACCGTCCTGGAGGATGCCGACCTGGTCCCCGTGCCTGCGCGGATCACGGGGGCAGCGAACGTGCTCGGGGGCGAGCAGCTGGAGGACCTCCGCGGCCGGACCCTGCGCCGATCGCTCGACGCCGGAGCGGTGCTCACCCCGAACGACGTCGGCGCCGGCACTCCGAGGACTCCGCCCGGATCCCAGGTCGTCTCGGTCGAGGTCGATGCCGGCCGGACGCCGTCCGGCGTGCGGCCCGGCGTCGTGGTGGACGTGCTCGCCACCGACGACGAGCGGGGCGCCACCGACCCGGTGGTCACCGGTGCCCTCGTCGTCGGCGCACCCGACCCGACCGCCGACTCCGCCGGCACGGCGATCGGGAGCACCCTGGGCCCGAGGATCGACCTGGCCGTGGCCGACCGCACCGCAGCGAGCGCCCTGGTCGACGCCGCGGTCCGCCACGAACTCACCCTCGTCCTCCCGACACCGACCGACGTCCGTGACTGAGGACCGGCCGACCGTCGTGGTGGGGCTGAGTGGCGCCCGGCGGGACTGGACCACGCGGCTGTCGCGCTGGTCGACGTCCGCGGTGGCCCCGGTGGAG
The DNA here is from genome assembly GCA_903925745.1 of uncultured Actinomycetes bacterium. Taxonomy (GTDB): domain Bacteria; phylum Actinomycetota; class Acidimicrobiia; order Acidimicrobiales; family Microtrichaceae; genus SXMI01. Next base: position 8,521 of record CAIYGQ010000280.1, read on the forward strand.
TTCCTCCGCTGCCTGAGCGCGGACGAGGTCCGGGCGGTGCTCGGTGCCGGGAGACCGGTGGCCCTCCTGCTCCTCGACACCTCCGCCGCCGATCGCGACCTGGTCGACCTGGCCCAGCGGTTGGGGACGCCCACGGCGCTTGTCCACGGTGCCGGACCCGAACCGGACTGGGTCGACCTCGGCTGTGTCGCGGTGCTGGACGGCGCGCTCGGCCCTGACGACGTGGTCGCCGTCCTCGAGCGCGTCGAGGTGAGCGAGCGGTCCCCGGCGCCACCCGCCCGCGCGGTCGACCTGGAAGGACCCCCTCGACCCGGGCTGCTGGTCGCGGTGGCCGGATCGGGGGGCGCAGGGGTGTCGACGACCGCCATGCTCCTGGCCCACGCTCTCGCCGTCGGCGGACCACTGCGCCCGGCTCACGGGAGTGCGACGGTTCTCGTGGACTCGACGGGTGACGACGGGCTGGCGCTCTACCACGACGTCGAGTCGACCTCCCCCGGCCTCACGGGGCTCGTCGAACTCCACCGCCGTGACCGCGTCGACCCCGACGAGGTGCGCTCGACGACGTGCACGGTTCCCACGCGGCCGTATCGACTGCTCCTGGGCGATCCACCCGGGGGCACGGACCGCACCACGCCGACCACGGCCCGGGCGGTGCTGGACGGACTGGTGCGGGCGTTCGCGTCCGTCGTCGTCGACGTCGGCTCCACCTTCGCGACGGCCACCGGAACGACGGGGGATGCCCGCATCGTGCACCGGGCGGTCGCGAGTGCCTCCCTGCTGCAGGCCGACGTCGCCGTCGTCGTCGGACGCGGTGGACTCCACGGCACCCACCGGGTGCTCCAGTCGCTCCGTCTGGTCCGAGCCCAACGGGGTGAGGCCGCCACGCTCGTGGCCTGCGCCGCGACCCCACGCTCCTCCGCTGAACGACGGTCGATGGCGGCCACGCTCGGCCCCGAGCCGGTCCCGATCACCGAGATCCCCGTGATCCGCCACCTCGAACGGATCCACCGAGACGTGTCCCAGCTCCCCGGTCGCGTCGCCGAGGACCTCCTGGGCCGCGTCGAGTCCGCGCTCGAGCGCACCGGGACCGACGGCACCCGGACGGGGATGCGCCGGGAGTGGCGGCGATGAGCGGGGCCGAGGCCAACCCGCTGGTGGCCATCGAGGAGGCGGTGCAGCTGCGGGCCACCCAGGCCCAACTCGACGTCGACACCGCAGCCGGTCGGGCCGCCCTGCGGACGCTCGTGGACGAGGCCGTGGACGAGTGGGACCAGACCGTGCGTCGCGGTCGCAGCCGACAGGCGCTCGGGGATCCGGCCCGAGTCGCCGAGCGCGCGTTCCGCAACCTCGCAGGCTACGGGCCGCTGGAACACCTGCTGAACGATGACGACGTCTGGGAGATCATGGTCAACGCGCCCGACGCCGTCTTCGTGAAGCGGCACTCGAGGCCGGGTGGGTACCACGACGAGGTCTTCCACGACGACGCCCACGTCGAACGGACGCTCACCAAGCTCCTCGACGACTCCTCCGCGTCCCACCGCAAGCTCGATCCCGCCGAGGGCCTCCAGGACGCCGTGCTCGATGACGGCGCCCGGATCCACATCGTCCACCCTGACCTGGCCCGGGGCGGCCACCTGATCGTGAACATCCGGAAGTTCACCGGTGTCCCCGTCGCCGACCTGGACGAACTGGTCGAGCGAGGGTCCCTGACGGCGGCGGCGGCCCGCTTCCTGGCCGCCGCAGTGCGGGCCCGGCTCACCATCCTCGTGGCCGGGGCACCCGGATCGGGCAAGACGACGCTGCTCGGTTGCTGCACCGCCGAGCTGGACCCGGCGCTGCGCGTCGTCATCGCCGAGGAGGTCTTCGAAGCCGACGTCCAGGCCCCGAACACCGCCAGCATGCAGACCCGACCGGACCGGCCCGACCGCCCGGGAGTGGACCTGCGCCGACTGGTGGCCGGGTTCCTGCGGATGGCACCCGACGTGGCGATCGTGGGAGAGGTCCGTGACCGGGAGGCCCTGCCGCTCCTGCTCACGCTCTCCTCGGGGGTGACCGGTTACACGACGATCCACGCAGGCTCCGCCCGCCAGGCACTGACCCGGCTCAGGTTCCTGGCGCAGCTGGCCGAGTCGGCCCGCCAGCTCCCGCTCCCGGCGCTCAACGCCCTGGTGAGCGACGCCGTCGACCTGGTGGTGCACACGGAGCGGACGGGATCCGGCCCCCGTGTCACCTCGATCGTTGCGGTGGAGGACCAGGTCGCCGGCATCGAGGCGGTGTCGTTCACGTGCACCGACGTCTTCCGCCGGGACGGCTCGGGCCTGCACTGGTCCGGCCTCCACCCGGTGCGAGCAGGCGAACGCATGTCCCGCCGGGGCGTGGACGTCCGGGACCTCCTGGGCGGGGACCACCCGGCGTCGGGCCACGATGCCGGGGTCGGTGGTCCGCCGTGACCTCGCTCCTCCTGGCCGCGCTCGCCGGAACGGGCACGGCGCTGTGGTGGTGGCCCCGACCCGGGCCCGGCCCGGCGTCCCGGAACGGCGTCACCCCGAGGGCCGCAGAACGGTGGCGGCTCCGCCTCGAGCGGGCGGGCCTCGAGGGAGTCGGCCCCGGTGCGTTCCTCCGGGCCTCGACCACCAGTGCCGCGGCCACAGCCGGGTTGAGCGCGCTGGCCCTCGGGTGGTCCCCGCTGTGCATCCTCGCCGGGCTCGGTGGTGCGCTGACCCCGGTCGGCTACTGGCGATCGCGGCATCGCGTCGCAATGGATGCGGCGCGCACACACTGGCCGCGCCTGTTGGAGGAACTCCGGGTCCAGGTCGGCCCGCTCGGCCGGTCGATCCCACAGGCGCTGCTCGATGTCGGATCCAGGGCGCCCGAGGTCCTCCAGCCGGCGTTCCGGGCCGCCCAACGGGAGTGGAACCTGCGCACCGACCTGGAGCGGATGCTGCAGGTCCTGACCGACCGGCTCGACGACGCCACGGCGGATGCGACCTGCGAGACACTGCTGGTGATCCACCAGGTCGGAGGCGACCCCGACCAGCGTCTCGCGGACCTGGCGGAATCGCGGCGACAGGACCTGCTCGACCGGCGCGAGTCCGACGCCCGGCAGGCGGGCGCCCGCCTGGCCCGGTGGTTCGTGATCGTCGTCCCGGTGGGCATGGCCGTCGCTGGCGCGAACGTGGGGGACGGCCTCGCCGCGTACCGGACCGCCACTGCACAGGTGCTGATCGCCTGCGCCGTCGCGCTGGTCGCCGTGTGCTGGTGGTGGGCCGGCCGACTGATGCGGTTGCCCGAGGAGGCCCGGGTGTTCGCCCAGTGAACTCGGCCCTGCTCCTCGGATCCCTGGTCCTCATGTGGACGGGCATCGCCACGTGCCTCGCGCAGTCGTCCTGGGGACGACGGCGACCCCTGGCGCTCCGGGTGACACCGTACGTGGACCGGTCCACGACCATCCGGGCCGAGCGCTCCGGCCTCGAGGCCGCCGGATCCGGTGCCGACCGGCATCCCGGTGGCGGACGCGTCGCCGCAGTGTTGTCACCCGCCGTGCTCGAGGTGCTCGACCGGATCAGCCGGGCGCTCGGAGCACACGATGACCTCCGACTGCGCCTCGTCCGGGCCGACGATCGACGGGACATCACGACCTTCCGCGCCCAGCAACTCGCCGGCACCCTGATCGCAACCTGTCTGGGCGGCGTGGCCGGGCTGGTGCTCGGCGCCGCAGGCCCGACCGGGGTCGCCCTGGTGCTCGGGGCGCCGATGGTCTGGATCCTCGGAACCGAACGTCGGCTCGACCAGCGGATCTCCGAGCGCCAACGGCGCGTCCGACTGGAGCTACCCGTCGTGGCCGAACAGCTCGGCATCCTCATCGCCGCCGGGTACTCACTCCCGGCGGCGCTCCAGCGCCTGGCCGAACGCGGACGGGGCGCCACCGCCCTCGAGCTGGGCCAGGTCGGCCGGGACCTGCGACGCGGCGTCCACGAGTCGACCGCGTTGGCCGGCTGGGCCCGACGCTCCGGCCTGCCGGCCGTCGCCAGATTGACCCGCGTCCTGGCCATGCATCGGGACGCAGGCGACCTCGGTCGACTCGTGTCCGCCGAGGCCCGGGCCACCCGGGCCGAGACGCACCGGGCGCTCGTCGAGACCATCGAGCGGCGGAGCCAGCTGGTCTGGATTCCCGTCACCGTCGCCACGCTGGTGCCCGGACTGATCCTGCTGGCCGTTCCCTTCGTCTCCGCGCTCCGGCAGGTCACCGGCTGACCGGCACGTTCCGATCGCGCCCGTCGGGGCGCCCCCGATCCGCCGCCCACACCGCGGTGAACGTCGACCGACAGGAGGTCGTCACATGACTGCTCCCCCGAGTGCGATCCACCATGACGCAGCCGCCCCGGGCCCGCCCGGTGGACCCGGTTCCACACCGGAGGCGTCGAACCACGCAGGGGCCCATCGGCCTCGATCGCGTCGACGCAACCAGGCCGGCGAGGGCGTCATCTCCACCGCCATCGCCGTGCTGGTGATCGCCTGCATCGGCATCGGCCTCTGGCGGGGCTTCGACCTCATGGTCAACAGCGCGTCGCAGCGAACCCGTGCCCAGGTCGAACAGATCGGCCGGTGAGCGGGGCTCGGGGACCGTCGGTGCCCTGTTCGGTGTGGCGGTGATGGTCGCCGCCCTCGGTCTGACGGCGAACATCACGGTCGGACTCTGGGCCCGCTCCACCGTCGAGTCCGTCGCCTACGACACCGCCCGACGGATCGCCGAGACCCCGCGAGGCGTGGACACCGCGGCCCAGGCCCGGGTCGCGGTGTCCAACGCCAGGACGGCGCTCGGCCCGACGGGCTCACGGGTGGACCTGATCGTCGAGTCGACCGGGCCCGAGGAGGTCCGACTCCGGGTGCGCTACCCGGGGGTCGGCCTGCTCCCCCGGCTCGTCCGTTCCGGCCCCGTCGTCGGGGCCATCGACCGAGTGGTGAGCGTGCGGCGGGAGGGTGCCACGTGAGGCCCGCTGCCGGATGGGTCCGAACGAGCCGGCGGATCCGGACGGGCCACGCCGAGCGCGGGCGGGACCAGCGCGGCGTCGTGGCCGGGGCCGAGTCCGTCCTGTTCGTCGCGCTCCTGCTCGTCGGTGGCGGGGTCGTCGCCGCGGCCGGATGGTCGTCGATCCGCAGCCAGGTCGCGCTCGATGCGGCCGCCCGCGAGTACCTGCGCGCCTACACCGAGGCACCCGATCCACTCACGGCAGCCCACCGCGGAGAGCAGGCCGCCCGCCGATCGCTCCGCGGCCACGGCGTCGACGACTCGCGGGTGACGCTGCGGCACGCCGACCTCCGGGCCTTCGGTCCGTGCGCCCTCGCCGAGGTCGGCCTGGAACTCCGAGTCCCCGCGGTGCGCGTCCCCTTCGTCGATGAGTGGCGCCCCATCACGGTGAGCACCCGGCGACGGGAACTCGTCGACATCCGCCGGGAGATGATCCGCGGTCCCGATCACCGCCCGGCCGGGACGGTCTGCGGTGGGTGAGCGTCGCCACGTCCGCACCCAACGAGGCACGGTCCTGGTGTTGGTTCCGGCGCTGGCACTCGTGGCCGTCGCCCTGACCGGCACTGCGATCGACCTGGTCGCCGTCCAGGCGGTCCAGCGTCGAACGCAGTCCGTGATCGCCTCGGCCGCCGACGATGCGGCCGGCATGGTTGACGCCCGCCGAATCCAGCTCGACGCGGTCACCATCGTCGATCCAGTGGCTGCCCGCCGCGCCGTCGAGAACCACCTCCGGGCGAGTCCGCTCCCGGGGCGGCTCCAGCGGCTCGACGTGACGGTCCGGGCCGACCGGGTCGACGTGGTCGCCCGCGTCGAGGTGCGTCGGATCGTGCTGCGTGCGCTGCCCGGGGTGGACCGCGACGTCATCGTCGTCGCGCGCGCGAGCGCGGTGGTCGATCCGTGAGGTCGATCAGACGACCGGACCCTCCGGCGGCGGATCACGCCCCCGGAGTGCGACACCTCGACGACGTCGTGGATCCCGATGCGTTGAGGACGATCGAACCCGACTGGTCCGAAGCACGCGACCTGTGAACCGAGCGGATCGAGCGGCGACGGAGTGACGGGCGGTCGGTGGTCATCAAGCGGGCGGCAGGGACCGACGGCGAGGCGCTCCGACGGGAGGCCGCCGTCCTGCAGGCGCTCAGCGGACCGGCGGTCGTCGAACTGGTCGAGCGACGCACCGCGCCCGACGGGGACGAACTCTGGACTCATGACGCCGGTGCCGCCAGCCTGGCCGACCCCTGGAGCGGCACTCCGAGGGAACGGGCCGCGGCCTTCGCGACCGGGTGCAGTCGCCTCGGGGACCTGCACGCCGCCGGGTGGTTCCACGGAGCGGTGAGCCTGGACCACCTGGTCGTCGACGTCCGTCGCGGGACGGCCCGGTGGTGTTCGCTCGGCTCCGCCGGGCGAACCGCGACGGATCCGAGTGGACTCCGGCTGGACCGGATCGCCCTGTCCCGCGCCGCCCATCGCCTGGCTCGGTCCCTGCCCCGGGCGCACGGACTCCGCCGACGCATCGAACGGCTCGGCGACGAGGCCGAGCCCCGTCGCCTCGCCCGCGCCTTCCACCAGTGGTCCCGGCGGGGACCGTCCGCGAGGACGGGGTCCGCCGTCGCCGTGTTCACCACTGCCCGGGACGCCGTGCGGTCCCTGGCGGGAGCCATCGTCCCCGGACCGAGGTCCCGGGAACGGTTGGCACCCAGCAGGAACCGGCCACGCGGCCGGGTCCTCGTCGGCATCGTGGTGATCCTGGCGGTGCTCGGCGGACTGGAACTCCTCGGCGCCGGCATCACCCGGCGGGTCATCGGCGCACCAGGGCCCGCACCGGGTGCCGACGCCGGAGTCGACCAACCGGAGCCACCGGCCGGGGGATCGGGGGTGACGCTGCGAGCCGGGGCGATCGACGAGACGAGGCCGACCGACGCGACAGGGCCGACCGACGCGACAGGGCCGAACGATGCGACCGGGCCGACCGACGCGACGGGGTCGATCGAGCCCGGCCCCCGGATCACCCTCGACGGTCGCACCGTCCAGGTCGGCCGTCCCGGCGACGTCGTGGTCCGGGCCGACGTGCGCTGCGACGGTCGGAGCGCAGTGATGATGCTCAGACCCTCGACCGGCGAGGTGTTCGACTTCGCCGGACCACCGGGGGACGACGCCACCGTCGGCGGGCGACTCGTGCTCCGGGACCCGACCATCACGGGCCTGATCACCGGATCAGGTTGCGGCCCGCCGCTGGCGACCCGGATCGACGGCACGAGCACCCCGGTGCTCCCACCCTGACTCCCCGACCGAACAGCCAACCGACCCGCACCGCAATCCACACCGAACGCCCAAGCGAACCGAACGCCCAGGAGGTCCACCCGTGCCCGTCCCGATCCAGTCCCTGCCCCCGATCCAGTCCCTGCCGCTCCAGGACCCGTCCGGCGCCCTGCCGGCAGCCCTGTACCTCCAACCCAACACCTCGCCGCTGCTGGATGTGGCCGCGACCGCCGGGGGACGGGCGGCCCTGGTGTCGGCCGCCGCCGTCGCCGTCGCGCTCGCCGCCTCGGCCACGACCCGTGTCGTGACCGGCGCAGTGGACCGCCGGGGTCGCGGCCGCTCCCGGCGGTGCGCCACCCCGTCGAACGCAGGTCCACGCAACCGGGACCGGGCGCGCCAGCGGCGACTCCACCGGGTGCTCGGCGCCGTCACCGGGCTGGCAACGGGCGCCACCGGCACGGTCGTCACGGTGACCGCCCTTCCGGCAGCAGCGACGAACGACTCCGGCGCGATCGACACCCGGACCTCGGGGCCATCGGACGTCCCGGTGCTCCAACTCCTCGACGATGCACCGGCGGGAGCCTCGACAGGGGTCTCGACGGGGGCGCCGGGCACCCCGCCGGAAACCCCGCCGAGCAGCGCGCCGACCACGGTGTCGGCGCCACCGCCGAACGGACCGCCGGGAGCATCGGCACCGGGGGCTCCACCGGCTGCGCCGGCACCGGTCGCGCCTCCTGGCGCCGCCCCACGGGTGGCTGCACCGGCAGACCCGGCCCCGTCGGGGCCCGCCACCGCGTCGGAGGATCCGAACCGGGCACCCGGGTCAGGTGGAGACGAGGCACCGCCGGCTGCGGGACGCTCCTCGGCAGACGTTCCGGGGGCCAGGCTCCACGTGGTCCGGGGCGGTGAGCACTTCTGGTCGATCGCGAGCGACCGGCTGGCCGAGCACCTGGGTCGGGGGCCGGATGACCGGGAGGTCGTCCGCTACTGGCTCGAACTCATCGACTCGAACCGGGATCGACTGGTCGATCCGAGCGACCCGGACCTGATCCACCCGGGGCTGGAGCTGGTGCTCCCCGACCCGGCCGGGCTCACTTGACGTTGACGCGGGTCCCGTTGGGTGCGTTGCGGTAGATCCACTCGGCATCGGCGTCAGACATCCGGACACACCCGGCCGAGACCGGGCGCTCACCGAGTGGCGTGTAGAGGGCCTGTCCGTACTTGCGCGGGATCCCGTGGAAGCCGATCCCGCCGGTGAAGTTCGTCATCCACTGCATCGTCGTGATGTAGTCGGTCGTGGAGATCGTCGACGCGGATCGGCGGTAGATCCGGAACGAACCCGACGGGGTCCGGCCCCGGGACCCGGTCGACACGGGGATGTCCTTCATGAGCGTGCCGTCCGTGCCCCAGACGAAGACACGCTGCTGACCGAGCGACACGTCGATCCGGTCGATCGCCGGCCCCGACGTCACGGTCGCACCGGCGGGCACGGCCCCGGTCACGAGCAGCGCTCCCGCTCCGAGGATCAGTCCGACGGCTGCGGCCGCCACCCGACGCCGTCGACCCGGCCGGCTCCGACTCCCGAGGGTCTCCGTCTCGTTCACTGTCCACCTCGTCCCCGGACCGGTGCGCACCGGTCCCGTCCCAGCGCCGCCCTCCCGGCGGCTCCGTCGACCCGACCATCCCGTCCGCAGGGGACGGACCGTGCGGGGCGTCTCGGTCACTCATCGTGACATCGGTCCGGCGGCCGGTCGAATCCAGTCGCCGGACCGGGCGAGGCAACCACCCCGGTTCGCGGCGACCACGATCGTCAGGACTACGATTCGCCGGATCCCATCCGGGATCCGGACCCGGACCGGATCCTCCCTCCAGACCGAAAGGCCCCGCCAGATGCGAGTGCCAGCAGCCGCGATCCACTTCCCCGACGAGGATCGCGAGGAGATCCTCCGGCGGATCGATGAGTGCCTCAAGAGCGGCCAACTGACCCTGGGCTCCATCGGCAAGGAACTGGAGGCCGAGTTCGCCGTCGCCCACGCCTCGCCGCACGCCATTGCGGTCAGCTCCGGCACCAGCGCACTGGAGATCCCGCTCCGCGTCCTGCAGGCCGGCGAGGGCGAGGTGCTCGTCCAGGCGAACAGCTTCTTCGCCACTGCGGCGGCGACGCTGTCGTCCGGGGCCCGCATCCGGTTCGTCGACTGCGATCCCACCACCATGGCGCTCGACCCCGCCGCCGTCGAGGCCGCCATCGGCCCCGACACGGTCGGAGTGGTCACGGTCCACATCGGCGGGTACGTCCCACCGACCGTGACCGACCTCCAGCGGATCTGCGCCGAGCACGGCCTGTGGCTCGTGGAGGACGCCGCCCACGCGCACGGCAGCTCGCTCGACGGCCGGATGGCCGGCACCTTCGGTGTGGCCGGGTCGTTCTCGTTCTACCCGACCAAGGTGATCGCCGGCGGCGAGGGCGGGATGATCGTGACCTCGGACGACCGGATCGCCGAGGAGGCCCTGATCTACCGCGACCAGGGCAAGGCGTCGTTCCTCACCAACGACCACACCCGCCTCGGGTACAACTGGCGGATGAGCGAGCCGCACGCGGCGATCGCCCTGTCGCAGATGCGTCGCCTCGACGAGTTCGTCGCACACCGGCGGCGGATCGCCGCCCGCTACGACGAGCTGCTCAGCGACAGCCCGCTGCGACCGTTGCGGATCCCGTCCAACTCGTTCTGCAACTACTACAAGTACATCGCCTTCCTGCCCGACGGCGTCGACCGGGCCGAACTCAAGCAGCGCCTCCGGTCGGAGTACCAGGTGGCGCTGTCGGGCGAGGTGTACGAACTTCCGCTGCACCTGCAGTCGGTGTTCGCCCCCTACGCCGACGGACCGCTGCCGGGCGCCGAGGAGCTGTGTGCCCGCCACGTGTGCCTGCCGGTCTCCGCGATCATGAGCGAGGAGCAGGCCGACCTCGTCGTCGAGTCCATCCACGCCGCGCTCGCCACGTGAGCGCCACGGTCGCCGTCACCGGCGGATCGGGATTCATCGGCTCCAACGTCGTCGACGCGCTCCTCGAGGCGGGCCACACCGTCCGAGTGCTCGACACCCGCCCCCCGGCCCGGGACGACGTCGAGTTCCACCGGGTCGACATCACCGACGTGTCGACGCTCGAGCCGGCGGTCGCCGGGACCGACGCCACGTTCCACCTGGCTGCGGTGGCCGACGTCAACGACATCTTCTCCGACCCCGCGACGGCGGTGTCGGTCAACGTGCTGGGCACCGTCAACGTGCTCGAGGCGGCCCGACGCGCCGACGCCGGACGGGTGGTCCTCGCCTCGACCGTCTGGGTCTACGGGGCGTGCACCGATGACGTCGTCGACGAGCACAGCCCGTTCAGCCCCGACACCGACCGGCACCTGTACATCACCACCAAGATCGCATCCGAGTTCGCGTGCCGGGACTACCGCAACCTGTACGACCGGCCCTACACGGTGCTCCGCTACGGAATCCCCTACGGCCCGAACATGCGTGAGACGACCGTCATGTCCGCCTTCTTCCGACGGGCGCTCAGCGGCGAGGCCCTGACGATCGACGGGGACGGCATGCAGTCCCGCAACTTCGTCTACGTCACCGATCTGGCCCGGGCCCACGTCCTCGCCCTGCAGGACTCGGCGGTCGACCAGGTCGTCAACCTCAATGGACCCGAACCCGTGACGATCCGGCAGGTCGCCGAGAAGACCGCTGAACTGGTGGGCGAGACCGGCCGCCGGGTCGAGGTGAGCTTCGGCCCGTCGCGACCGGGCGACCTGGCCGCACAGACCGTGCGCAGCGAGGCGGCCGGCGAGGTCCTGGGCTGGAAGCCCGAGGTCCATATCGACGAGGGCATGCGCCGCTCCTTCGAGTGGTACGTGGCCAACCGGTTCCCGTCCGACGGCTGAGCGCAGGAGGTGCCCGTGAGCGAGCCCCGGCGGATCGCCGTCGTCCCCGCCTACAACGAGGAGCCCACCGTCCGCGACGTACTGGGCAAGCTCTACGGCTACGTCGACGAGCTCGTGGTGGTCGACGACGGGTCGACCGACCGGACCCGGTCCGAGATCGAGCGCTTCCTGCCCGACCACCCCCGGGCCCGGATGCTCGTCCACGAGGTCAACCAGGGCATGAGCGAGGCCTACTACCTGGCGTTCACCGACCTGCGACGGCGGCTCCAGGACGGGGAGCTCGACGCCGACGACCTGGTGTACACGATCGACGCCGACGGCCAGCACGAGCTGTCGGTGCTCGACGAACTCCGGACGACGATGCTGGCGGACCGCCTCGACGCGCTGATCGTCCGGCGCGACCTGTCCACCTACCCGCCCTACAAGCAGGCCGGGAACTGGGTCATGAGCACGTGGGCGACGATGTGGTCGGGCGGCGTGCGACTGCACGACGTCGAGTCGGGGTACCGCATCTTCCGACTGGGTGCCCTGGCCGAGGCACTCGACTACTACCAGGGCTACAAGTACTCCGAGACCGTCGAGGTGGCCATCGTCATGTCGCGGTTGGGCATGCGGATCGACAACTCGATCCTGGTTCCGGTCCCGGTGTTCCGGTCGCGGACCCGGATGAAGGACGTGGTGATCGACCTGGCCGCCATGGTCGCGGCCGCGTTCCGGGTGACGCTGCGCCGACCCCCGTCGAGGCCCGTGCCGAGCCTGGTGCCACCCGTGCTGGCCACCGTCGGGCTCGCCGCGCTGGCGCTGGGTCCGCTGGTGGCCGTCCTCCGGCTCATCGGCCGACGACGCTGACCGGGCGGCCCCAGCGGCCGCGGATCGACAGGGCGGGTCGCCAGGGGCAGGTCCGAGCAGGCGCGTCAGCAAGTGGGTCGGTAGGCCTCGACGTCGACGAGCTCGTCGACCCGCACGGGACGGAGCCCGCGTTCGGCGAGACCGTCGAGGATGATCGGAAGCGCGTCGAGCACGACCTGGCGGTCGGCATCGACGACCCCGTCGAGTCCGTCGTGCAGGAGGATGATCGAGCCGGGACGCACCCGCGCCAGGATCCGACGGGCCACCTCGGACCCGTCGGTCAGAGACCAGTCCATCCCGGAGACGTCCCAGGTGATGGTGTGCATGCCCTCTGACGCGACCTGGACGTTGACGAACGGGGTGCGCTGGCCGTGCGGCGGGCGGTACAGGGCCGGGCACACACCCAGGTGACGAGTGAAGGCGTCCTGGGTGCGGTCGAGCTCCGGGTAGCCAGGATCGAGCCAACGCCAGTAGTCGTGGTGGTAGGAGTGGTTGGCCACCAGGTGACCGCGGTCGAGCAGCTCCCGGGCCGCCGCCGGCTCCGCGTCGATGGCCTTGCCGACCAGGAAGAAGGTGCCTCGTGCACCGCGGGACTCGAGCACCTCGGCGATCCTCAGGGAGTACGGCACGTTCGGGCCGTCGTCGAAGGTGAGCGCCACGGCCGGCACGTCCCGGGGTCCGTGGGCGATCACGGGACCGAACCAGGACAGCTGCGGGTCGTTGGCGCCGGTCCACGCCACCAGCGCCATCGCCGATCCGACGATGCCGACCGGCACCCACCGCCGGCGGGTCGGCCCACCATGGCCGGGGGCGACCGACCCGGCGCCGCCCGGGAGCGGCCGTGTCGCGCCGGATGCGAACGCGGCGGCGACGGGCACCGCCGCCGCGACCACGACGAACCAGAGGACGACGGGGTCAGGTGCGGGACCGACGAACAGGAGGACGGCGACGACGACGCCTGCGACCGCACCGGGGAGTGCCCGGCGGACCTGGGCCGGACGCCCGGCGACCAGGCCGAGGGCGGCACCGATCACCACCCCCAGGATCGCGGTCGACAGGCCCGCGGGCGTGACGGCGGCGCAGAGGGCACCGGCCGCGGCCGCCGCCCAGCCACACAACCGCACCCGACGGGTCCGGCCGCTACCGACGAGCCGGTCGACCACCACAGCCGACAGGGCGCCGACGACGACGGCGACGGCGGCCGTCACCACCTCCCGGGCCGGCGCGGCGTCGCCCAGGAGCAGCAGGGGCCACAGCAGCGCGGTCCACGCCAGACCGACGGCGGCGTCGGCGACGGCGCGTGCCCCGAAACCGCCGGACCGCTGGTCGGTGCCGACGGCCGCGACGCTCGGGTCGCCCCGGTCCGGACCGCTCGGGTTGTGGTCGACGTCGTTCACCTGGCTCGTCCTGTCGGTCCGTCCGTCCGGGTCGTCCCGTCGCCGTCGGTGGACGGTGTGCCCGGGAGCGGGGGCGGTCGGACACAATGGTGCCCGGCGACCGGACGCACGTGGCGGCACCCGGCGACCGGATCGACCCGATGAGCGAACCAGACCGTCCCGACACCGTACCCACCGCAACGGAGCCGGCCGACCCGGCACCGACTGCGACGACCACGATCGATGCGGCCCCGTCCCGGGAGCCGACCGCCGGGCCGACCGCCGGGCCGATCGAACCGGACCCATCGGTCGAGCCGTCGTGGTGGGAGCGGTCAGGACGGGTCGCGCTCGCCGTCGTGGGCACGGCGTGGGTCGTGGTCGGACTCCTGATCCTGGCGCGTCCGGTCTTCATCACCCACGACTCACTCAGCAACAACGTCCACGTGTGGTGGATCGCCGACCAGCTGTGGAGCGGATCCGGGGTGCCGCTGCGCATCGACGTCCTCGCCAACGGTGAGGCACTCACCTTCCCCTACGCGTCGATCCCCTGGCTGACCTCGGCGCTCGCGTGGCCGCTGCTGGGCGACCGGGCGGTCAGCCTCTGGCTGGTGCTCGGCTTCGCAGGAACCGTCGCAGCCACCTTCTGGACGTTTCCGTCGCTGCGTCGCGGGTGGTGGGCCGTCGCGGTGCTCACGAACCCGGCGCTGGTCATCTCGCCCCTGCTGGGCCAGCTGCCGTTCCTGTGGTCGACGACCTTCACGCTCCTCGCCATGGGGTGCTGGCACCGGGGCCGGCGGCTCCTCGCCGTGGTCATGGCGGTGGCCGCCCAGGTGACCCACCCGGCGGTGACCATGCCGATCCTGGCCGTGGTCGTCCTGGTCTGGCTCCCCTTCGAACGACGCGATCGACGGTGGCCGTTGCTCGGTTGCTGGATGCTGAGCGTCGTGGCGTCACTGCCGGCGGTGTGGGCCGTGTTCCAGTCGCCGGTCGTGGCCCAGACGACGCTCCTCACCCAGGTCGCAGCGCTGTTCCAGACGGCGGGGATGCGGCTGCTCGTGGTCCTGGTTCCCCTCGTCCTCGTCGGGATCCAGCACCAGCGTCGGGTTCGGATCCCTCTGTGGACGCCCGTGGTGCTGAGCGTCCTGTTCGTCGCGCTGCAGTGGCCGATGTACCGACCGTTCGGCATGGACTTCGGCTGGGGCGCGCTGCGCCGCGAGCCGATGGCCGACATCGATGCGTTCGCCGCCTCGGACGGGGTCGTCGATGGCGACACCTACCGGGTGCTCAGCGGGTTCGACGGGAAGTACGGCCTCTACGCGACGGCGCGGGCCGGAGGTGTCCTGGACGCCGAGTTCTTCCCCGAGGGACTGCACCGCGGGCCGTTCGCCTCGCCGCGGGACTACGCCGCGTTCCTGCGGGAACGACGGGTCGACCACGTCGTGGAGTTCCCGAGCTACGGCCAGCGGTACCGACGCTCCAACGAGCCGTCGCTGCTCCGGGAGATGGTCGCTGCGGGCTGCGTGGACGGGGTGGCGGTCTCACAGGTCCCCGGTTCGGGGCCGTGGTCGCTCTACGACGTCCGATCCGGCTGCTGAACGTTCCGGTCGCCGCGCGGAGCGGGCGCGACCCGTCTCCGGGAGGCCGGCGGTCAGCCGAGTCCGAGCTCCTCGAGGCGACCGCTCGCCTGATCCTCACTGACACCCAGCATGCAGGCGATCGCCCGCATGTCGTCCCGGCGGATCGTCAGCACGCGACCGTTGAAGTCCTGGCGCTGGACCTGAATCATGCGCAGGTACCGGGCGAGCATGTCGGCGTCCGGGCTCTCGAGCTCGTCGAGCTTGGCCAGGTCGATGCGCGACTTGGTCGGACCCTGGTCGCGGTCCGCCGCCTCGGGTGACTCCCCGTCCTCGCCGGGGAGCAGCTGGTCGACCGGGACCCGGTAGAAGCGGGCGAGGCGGTGGAGTCGTGGCACCGAGATCGATCGTTCACCCCGTTCGTAGGCGCCCAGCACGCTCGCCTTGAACTCGTGGTCCGAGATCGACTCGACCTCCTGGAGCGACAGGTTCTTCTGCCGCCGGATCTGACGGAGGCGACCGCCGACGATCCGCCCGTAGTGCTCCTGTTCGTTCTCTTCCCCGTTGTCCCCTGCGCTCACGTCCGCTCCCGTTCTCCAGCTCTCCGGATGCTCTCCGACCGATCTCCTGCGGCGCGGCCGCAGCGGTCCCGACCGGCCCCCGGGTTCCGGACCACCCGGAGGAACCAGTACGTCACTCAGTGCGACCTCAGTGTGCCACTCTCCGTGGGCGGAAGCGAAACCGAGGCGCCGCTGCGTGGGGACCCGAACCCGGTCGGCGGCGACCGCGGCTGCGGCGGGTCGCTCATCCTCCCCGGAGTCGAGCCAGCCCCAGCACCGTCGCCGCGGCGATGGCCGCCGTCTCGGTGCGCAGCACCCCGGCGGCGAGCCGCACCCGGCCTCCCCGGGCGTCGGCGGCCCGGCGTTCGTCCTCGGTCCAACCACCCTCGGGTCCGACGAGCAGGATCCGGTCCTCGGCGGCGGGCGCCCGACCCTCCAGGTCAGCCAGGGGGGCACCCCGGTCGATGAGCTCCGACAGGTCGCCGACCTCGAGGTCCGGGAGCCGGGGGCGTCGACTCTGGGCCCCGGCGGCGCGAACCACCCGGGCGAGCCGTTCGAGGGCACCGGCCGCGCGGCCGGCGTCCCAGCGGACCACGGACCGCTGCGCCTCGAACAACACGATGCGGTCGACCCCGAGTTCGCAGGCCTTGGCGACCAGCAGGTCCAGTCGGTCACCCTTCGGCGGGGCGACGCCGATCGTCACGGTCACGGAGGGAGCCGGCAGCCGGAGCGCCGGACCCGTCAGCACGAGCTCGGAACCCTCGCCCAACCGGGCGGCTCGGACCCCACCGCGACCATCACCCAGGCAGACCTCGGCACCGGGTCGCAGCCGGAGTACCCGACGCAGGTGGTGGGCGTCGTCCCCGGACAGCTCCGGCACCTCGAGGCTGCCCACGTAGACGAGCGCGTCGGCGGTTCGCCACGGGCGGTCCGCAGGTTCCTGCGAGTCCGCAGGTTCCAGCGGGATGGTCACCGCTGGAGGGCGTCGCGGATCCAGTCCTTGAAGCCTCGGTCGGCCATGCCGACCTCCTCGTCGCGCAGCTCCGCGAGGCGCTGGTACAGCTCGCTCTCCTCCTCGGACAGGTCGGTGGGGACGACCACCTCGACCACGACCCGGAGATTGCCGCGACCCCGACCGTTGAGCCGCGGGACACCGTGGCCCTTCAGGGTGATCACCGTGCCGTGCTGGGTTCCGGGCGGGATCGTCAGGTCGGCGGGGTCTCCGAGCGTGTCGATGAGCAGCCGGGCGCCGAGCGTCGCCTGGCTCACCGAGACACGGCGTCGTTCGACCAGGTCGATGCCGTCACGGTCGAACCGCTCGTGGGGACGCACGTCGATCCGGACGTAGAGGTCTCCCGGCGGACCGCCCCGTGGACCGGCCGCCCCGCGTCCGGTGAGTCGCAGCGTCGTACCGGTGTCGACCCCCGCCGGGATGTCGGTGGTGATGGTGAGGTCCCGCAGCACCCGGCCGTCACCGTCGCAGGTGGCACACGGCGCCTCGACGACCTCGCCCACGCCGCCGCAGCGCCGACACGGCGCGGCGGTGACGATCTGACCCAGGACGGTCTGACGCACCGAGCGGACCTCGCCGCTGCCCTCGCACTCCCCGCAGCGCTCGACGCTCGTTCCCGGTTGGGCACCGGTGCCGGTGCAGTCCTCACACGAGAGCGCGGTCTGGAAGGTGAGGTCGCGCTGCACGCCCGAGACCGCCTCCCGCAGGTCGAGGGTCGCCACCACCTGGATGTCGGGCCCGCGCTGGGGGCCCCGCGGCTGGACACGCCCGCCGCCGAACGGCCCCGCTCCCCCGAAGAACGCCTCGAACAGGTCGCCGAGCCCGCCGGGACCGGAGCCGAACGGATCCCCGATGTCGAAGCCGCCGGTCGTGCCGAATCGGTCGTACCGGGCACGTCGATCCGGATCCGACAACACCTCGTAGGCCGCAGCGATCTGCTTGAAGCGGGCCTCGGCCACCTCGTCCCCGGGGTTCGCGTCCGGGTGGTACTGCATGGCGAGTCGACGGTACGAACGCTTGATCTCCTCAGCGCTCGCGTCCGGGTCGACCTCGAGGAGTTCGTAGAGGTCCTCCACGTCCGCTCAGCCCTCGGTCAGGATGCGCGTCAGGCGCTGGGACACGACCGCGACGGCGGCGACCGTCTCGGGGTAGTCCATGCGCGTCGGCCCCAGCACGGCGATCGTCCCGGCCACCTCGCCGTCGACCCGGTAGGGCGAGAGCACCAGCGAGCACTCCGACAACGGGCTCAGGCCGGTCTCGGAGCCGATGGCGACGGTCACTCCCCGTTCGACGAGTTCCTTGAGGAGGCTCACGACGACGAACTGCTGCTCCAGGATCCCGAGCACCTGTTCGACGGTCTCCCGGGCCTCGAGCGAGCCGGCCAGGAACGACGTGCCCTCGACGAACATGCGTGCTGCGTCCCCACGGTCGTCGCTGAGGAGTGAGCCGACGACCGCCGACAGGACGGACCCGGCCGCCGTCCCGTCGACCGATGGAGGCGGTGACCACGACGCGACCTCGGCCCAGGACCGGCCGACGATGCCCTCGACGAGAGCCGCCTGGGCGGCGGCCACCGCCGTCGGGTCCACCTCTGCGTCCAACTCCACGGACCGCTTGACCACGTCTCCGTTGTTGAACACGAGGACCAGCAGCACCACCCTCGGACTCAGGTCGACGAGCTGCACCGAGCGGACCACCGCCACCGACACCTGGTCGCCGACCACCAGCGCCGTCGTGTGGGTGAGGTTCGTCAACAACCTGGTGGTGTCGTGCAGCATCTGCTCGAGCTCGCCGTGGGCCGCGGTGAAGAAGTCCCGGACCTGCCGGGCGCTCGCCTCGGACAGGTCGACACGGCCGCGGTCACCGAGGGCGTCGACGAAGAAGCGGTACCCCTTCTCGGTGGGGATCCGACCGGCGCTCGTGTGGGGCTGCACCAGGTAGCCCTCCCGCTCGAGCAGGGTCATCTCGTTGCGGACCGTCGCCGGCGAGACCGCCACGTCGTCCCTGGCCGCGACCACGTTGGAGCCGACCGGCTGGGCCGTGGAGACGTACTGCTCCACGACGGCACGCAGGATGGCGGACTTCCGGTCGTCGAGCATTGGCACTCAGTGTACGCGAGTGCCAGCACCTCCCCCGGGCAGGCGCCCCGCCGCTCCGCGCGACCGACCCGGGGACGGCGCCGCGCTCAGTCCTCGAGCCGCAGCGCCCGGATGAATGCGTCCGAGGGCACCTCCACCCGCCCCAGGTGCTTCATGCGCTTCTTCCCGGCCTTCTGCTTCTCGAGCAGCTTGCGTTTCCGGGAGACATCACCGCCGTAGAGCTTGGCGGTCACGTCCTTGCGGAAGGCCTTGATCGTCTCCCTGGAGATGATCTTGCTCCCGATCGCGGCCTGGATCGGGATGTCGAACTGCTGCCTCGGGATGATCTCGCGGAGCTTCTCGGTCATCCGTTTGCCGTAGTCGTAGGCCTTGTCCTTGTGGACGATCGAGCAGAACGCGTCGACCGCCTCGCCGTTCAACAGGATGTCGACCCGCACCAGGTCGCCCGTCTGGTAGCCGACCGGCTCGTAGTCCAGGCTCGCGTAACCCTGCGTGCGGGACTTGAGCTGGTCGAAGAAGTCGATGACGACCTCGGCGAGCGGGAGCCGGTAGCGCAGGTCGACCCGCTCGGGCGAGATGTAGTCCATCCCGTCCATCTCACCGCGACGCGTCTGGCAGAGGTCCATCAGGGTGCCGACGTACTCGGTCGGCGAGATGATCGAGCACTTCAGGTACGGCTCCCGCACCTGTTCGATGCTCTGGGCGGGTGGCAGCTCCGAGGGATTGTCGACGACGAGCTCCTCGCCGGCGGTGGTGCGGACCTCGTACTCGACCGACGGGGCCGTGGCGATGAGCGACAGGTCGAACTCCCGCTCCAGTCGTTCCCGGACGATCTCCATGTGCAACAGGCCGAGGAAGCCGCAACGGAAGCCGAAGCCGAGGGCCCCCGAGGTCTCGGGTTCGTAGCTGAAGCTCGAGTCGTTGAGGCGGAGCTTCTCGAGCGCCTCACGCAGCGCATCGAAGTCGTCGCCCTCCACCGGGTACAGGCCGCAGAACACCATGGGCTTCGGCTCCCGGTAGCCGTCCAGGGGAACCTCGGCCCCCCGGCGGGCCTCGGTGACGGTCTCTCCGGAGCGCGCCTCGCCGACGTCCTTGATGCCGGCGATCAGGTAGCCCACCTCGCCGGTCCCCAGCGCCGCGAGCGGCGTGACGTTCGGGGTCCGCACCCCCACCTCGAGCGCCTCATGGGTCGCTCCGGCCTGCATGAACCGCAGGTCGGAGCCCGTGCGCAGGTGCCCGTTCACGACCCGGACCGAGCTGACGACCCCGCGGTACTGGTCGAAGTGCGAATCGAAGATGAGCGCCTGCAGCGGTCCGTCGGGGTCACCCTCGGGTGGTGGGATCCGTTCGACGACCGCGTCGAGCAGTTCGGCCACTCCCTCGCCGGTCTTGGCCGAGATGCGCAGCACCTCGTCGGCCGGAATGCCGAGGACCTGCTCGATCTCGGAGGCGTAGGTGTCGGGGTCGGCGGCCGGCAGGTCGATCTTGTTCAACGCCGCGACGATCTCCAGGTCGTGCTCCAGGGCCTGGTAGCAGTTCGCCAGGGTCTGTGCCTCGATGCCCTGCGAGGCGTCGACGACCAGGATCACCCCTTCGCAGGCCGCCAGGGAGCGCGACACCTCGTAGCCGAAGTCGACGTGGCCGGGCGTGTCGATCAGGTTGATGGTGTGGTCCCGGTACTCGAGGTGGACCGACTGGAGCTTGATCGTGATCCCCCGCTCACGCTCCAGATCCATCGAGTCCAGGTACTGCGCCCGCATGTCACGGGGATCGACCGCCCCGCAGATCTCCAGGATGCGGTCCGCGAGCGTCGACTTGCCGTGGTCGATGTGGGCGATGATCGACAGGTTGCGGATGCGGGAGAGTTCGCTCACGGGCCTACGGGGTTCGGGCGGCTCGCCGCCGCGGGAACTCCCAGTCTGCCCGCCGACGGGCGTGGCTCCGAACCGGGGTCGACCCGCGGACCTGACTCGGCCACGATGAGCCGCTACGCTCTCACGGCCGGAGCCAGAGCCCGACGACGGGCCCGACGACGAGACGCAGGACAGACGACGTGGCGAACATCAAGAGCCAGATCAAGCGGAACCGCCAGAACGAGGCGGCGCGCCA
>CAIYGQ010000281.1 GCA_903925745.1 uncultured Actinomycetes bacterium
AGCTGTTTCAGTCCGTATCGGTAGTTCAGGGGACCCTGAACGACGCGAAACCAGACCACAACCACCAACTGGTTTCAGTCCGTATCGGTAGTTCAGGGGACCCTGAACTCCGAAGTCCAACATTGGTATTTGGAAGCTGTTTCAGTCCGTATCGGTAGTTCAGGGGACCCTGAACATGGATGCAAGCGAAATCACCATCTCCGCCGGTTTCAGTCCGTATCGGTAGTTCAGGGGACCCTGAACCCAAAATAACACCATCAACCATCAGCCGGAGGGTTTCAGTCCGTATCGGTAGTTCAGGGGACCCTGAACGCCCCAAAGTAATTTTTGCTCTTGTCGTTGTGTTTCAGTCCGTATCGGTAGTTCAGGGGACCCTGAACAGCACCCATTCAGATCCCTGCAACGGCGGGGCAGAACGGGCCTCTCGCGCCAACCCCCTCCTGTCGGGTCGGCCCGAGCAGCACCGTAGCACTGTGGACAACCCGATTCCACCGCTCCAGGGCTGGGATCCGGGCCTTCGCGCCAACCCCTGTGGACAACTGGGGGTCCCGGGGGTTGGCGCGGATCCGAGAGATCGGTGAATCGATCAGCCGGTCATCGGTTGACACGTCGACGCATCCGTCACGTCGTCGAAGTCCGGAACGACTGATCCGACTCCCGGATCCGCTGGTCCTGCGTCGGGAGTCGCACCGAGGTCGAGACTGTCGTCGCTGGGGGTTCGCCACCATGGTCACCGGTGAACCTATCGGTTGGTCGGCGCCGCTCGGCGACGACTCGCCCCTACCCGACCAACTCGGTCGCCAGCCTCCGGGAACACGTGCTGGTCGAGTTGCTCGATCAGACCGACGAGCAACGGCTCTGCCGACAACTGGCCGTCGAACCCGGGCCCTCCTCCCACTCGCAGTGCGCTGCGAGCTCCACGGGGTGAAGGGGTCGTACCGGAAGAGCGGTGGCTGGGCACCGACTCCCGTCCCGGGTCGACGTCCTGCTCGATCGCTCCCTGGCTGACCCGCCGCTCGCGGACGCAGGGGGCTGATCCGTCGTCCGTCAGGGGCGGCCGTGGTCCGTCCCATCGATCCCGGGTCGTCCTGTCACAACCGCACGCGTCCCGGACTGGAGTCACCGTGAAGCGCCACCAGACCGTCGCACCCGGAGTCAAGTTGGTCACCGAGGCACCGGCCAGACGCCGGACGTCCAGCCGTCGGCGGGCGTCACGGGTGGTCGTGCGCAAGCTGGAGGCACCGACCATCGAGCCCCCGGCGATCACGGTGGAGCGACTCGGGGAGCTGCTCGCAGGGGAGCAGGTGGCGGCCCGGCTGCTGCGCCAGCCGAGCGACGAGGCGACGGTGATCGCCAAGGTGCTCAACCTCAGCCTCCCGGACCGGCACGACCAGCTCCACCTGCTGGCGTTCATGGTCTCGGACGGCCACGAGCTGTCTGAGGTGATCGCTGCCGCCCGGTTCTGCCGCCTCCCCCTCCGGAAGGTCGTGTACCACCTGATGGACCTCCGACTGGCGACCAAGCCCGAGTTGGTGGTTGCCCTCGGCGAGACCGGGCTGCGGCTCCCTGACATCGAGCTGATCTTCGACACGTGAGGCCGACACGCGGGCGTGGCCGTCTGTCACGCTGGTGCCACGGCGAGCGCGCCGAGATGGGAACTGCCGACGAGAGCGAGGTGCAGTGATGGAACGCCCGAGTCCGTTGCCCGATCACACACACGTGCGCCAGGCGATCGTCGTCGCCGTCCGAGCGGGTGTGCCGGTGCTGTTGTGGGGTCCGCCGGGCGAGGGCAAGTCCCGCACGGTGGAGACGCTGGCCGAGGCGCTCGGCTGGCACTCCGAGACGGTCGTCGGGTCCATCCGAGAGGCAGCGGACTTCGCCGGACTGCCTGAGCGGACCCCCGGGGGCATCGTCCTGCACGCGCCCCGGTGGGCGCACCGGTGCTCGGAGGCGGAGCGCTCGCTGCTGTTCCTGGACGAACTGACCACCGCCACACCCCCGGTCCAGGCGGCGATGCTGCGGGTGGTGCTCGACCGGGAGGTCGGGGACCTGCGCCTGCCCGACACCGTCTCGATCGTGGCCGCAGCGAACCCGCCGGAGCAGGCGGCGGACGGCTACGACCTGGCGCCACCGCTCGCCAACCGGTTCTGCCACCTCTGGTTCCAGGCCGACGTGAACCTGTGGTGCGACGGTCTCGAGTCCGAGTGGTCCGAGGTGGTCAACCCGCAGGACCCGATCGAGGTGGACCAGGTCACCGCAGCGGCCGTTCGGGCTGACTGGCGCAGGCTGGTCGCCGACTTCATCCGGCTCCACCCCGATGCACTGCGCGACCAGGTCACCGTCGAGACGGGTTCCACCGCCTGGGCGAGCCCACGGACCTGGCACATGGCGTGCCGCCTCGGTGCCGAGGCCGAGCTCTCGGGTGTGGAGGCAGAGGTGATCCACCTGCTGCTCGCCGGCACCGTGGGCGAGGGTGCCGGGATCGAACTCCTCGACCACTACCGGAACCGTCGTGGCTTCGACGAGTTGCGTTCGATGCTCGACACCGACGACGGCACGTTCCCCACGGGCATGAGCCCCCTGTGGCTGCACGCCGCCCTCGGGTCGATCGTCGACCTGGTCGCCGCAGAGCTCAGCGAGGCACGCTGGTCCCGCGGGATCCGGCGTCTCGTCGAGGCGGCCGAGACCTACGGGCCCGACGTCGTCGTCACCGCCCTGGAGGAACTGCTCCGGCTCCGGAAACCCGACTGGGTGCTCCCGGACGGCATCGCATCGTTCGGCCGGTACCTCGACCAGGTGGGGGAGTGACCGAGACCCCCGACGCTCGGTCTCCGGCGCTCTCGGTGCGCGGATTCACACCGGAGGAGGAGGAGCGGTACCGGACGGCGCGCATGCTCGCCGTCCGGCGCTTCCCGTACCTGGCCCGCAGTCTGGTCGCGCTCCGCCCCCTGGCGGTCGAGGGACTCGGGACCTTCGCCGTCGACGCCCAGTGGCGCGTCTACGTCGACCCGGCCGCCCTGGAACGGTGGACCGTCGGGCAGGCGGCGGCAGTGATCGTCCACGAGACGATGCACGTGCTCCGGGACCACGCTGTTCGGGCGGAGCCCCTGTTCGAGCCGGCCGACTCGGAGGCGGCGTTGGCGTGGAACGTCGCGTGCGACGTGGCGATCAACGACGACATGCAGGAGGTCGCCGAGACCGGAGCGGGACCGTTCGTGGTGGAGCTGCCGATCGGGTCGCTCGTCCCGTCGACGTTCGATCTCCCTGCGGGCCAACTCGAGGAGTTCTACTTCCACCGACTGGACCGACCGGTCGCTGGGGTCGCTGGTGGCCCGGTCAGGGTCACCGTCGTCGCCTCGGTGGGCGGCCCGGACGACGACTCGGACGTCGACGGCCCGTGTCTGTGCGGTGGCGGATCGGGCACCGGCCCGGGGCGTGACGAGCTGTCCGAGCTGGCCGACGAGCGGGGAGAACCCGGCCTCGACCCGCTCGACATCCGGGGCACGCAGCAGGCGACCCGCCGCGACGTCGCCGCGCACGCTTCCCGTGGTTCGGTGCCGGCCGGCTTGAAGGTCTGGAGCGACGGCGCCGATCGACCGGAGGTTCCGTGGCGCAGGGTGCTGCGCCGTGCGGTGCGCCGTTCGCTCCGAGCGACCTCCGGCTGGGAGGACCCGACGTACCGGGTGCCGAACCGCCGGAGCTCCCCGTCCGACCGGTTCATCCGGCCCGGGTCACGGTCGTGGGTGGCGACCGTGGCGGTGGTCGTCGACACGTCGGGCTCGATGGGCCGCCGGGAGCTGGGGAGGGCACTCGGGGAACTCCAGGGCATCCTCGACGCCGGACGTCGAGGCCGCGTCCTCGCCTACTCCTGCGACACCGAACTCACGCGACTCCCCGCCAGTCGACGGCTGAGCGAGCTCGCCGACCACCTGGTCGGCGGCGGCGGCACCGACATGAGTCACGCCATCCAACAGGTCGTCCGACCTGCGAAGCCCGCTGACCGGCCCGACCTGGTCGTCGTGCTCACCGACGGCCTGACCGGCTGGCCGGCCGAACCGGTGGGGTGCCCCGTCATCGCGGTGATCATCGGCAGGTCGGCGTGGGCGGATCGTCTGGTGGAGCGGGTCCCCGGGTTCATCTCCACGGTCAGCGTCCCCATCAGCCAGTAGGGGGCGGGGACCCGCCCATCGGAGTCGGTGTCCCACGACGTCGTGTCTCGGGGTCGCCTCCCCGCACGACCTGAGCCCCGAGACCCCCGTCCGCCCCCGGGCGGCGTGCCCAGCCCCGGAACGTGCGTGTCACAACGGCTCCGTGGCGCCCTGGTGCCTGCAGGGCTCGGCGCCAACCCGACCGCAGCGGTCCCCGAGCAGCAAGCGACTCAACTCGGAGAGTCGCGCGCTGTCTGCGGGCGGGGACCTCCCGGAGCAATCCGGGAGGTCCCGGAACGATCGTCGTGCGACGCCGTGCCCCAGTGCCGGGGACGAACCAGGTCGCATCGGTGCCGTCCGTCAGCGGGTGGCGGAACGAGGGTCGAACGAGGAGGTGTGCCGTGGGCGGATTCTGACGAGCTGAGGAGCGGTCCGGGGCCCGGCGGTCCGGGTGGGGCGCCGATCGTGGCGCACCCACCCGATCGCAGCCCGCTCCGTCCATGGGAGTGATCACGCGCGCCGGGTCGAGTGGAACACCTCC